>NZ_WAIE01000002.1:0-300000 GCF_008830225.1 Pseudodesulfovibrio senegalensis | reverse complement strand
AGAACGACACGGATATCCCTCTGGACTTCCCGGTATTTGCCAAACCCAACACGGGCGGGTCCAGCGTGGATATGGGCATTGCCCGCAACCGCGAGGAACTGGTCCGGCAAACCAGCATCATTTTCAGCCACTGCGATCAGGCCCTGCTGGAACAGTATACGCCGGGAACAGAACTCACCTGCGGCATTCTGGGCGAAACGCCCATGCCCGTCATCCTCATCCGGCCCAAACCGGGCGCGGAATTCTTCGACTACGCCAACAAGTACGACGAGGACGGGGCCGAGGAAATATGTCCGGCTCCCATTGACGACGCCCTGAGCAAACAGATCATGGAACTGACCGTCCGGGGCAGCAAGGCCCTCGGCCTGACCGGGTACAGCCGGGCCGACTTCATGCTGGGCGAGGACGGGGTTCCCCGCATGCTGGAAATCAACACCCTGCCCGGCATGACCACGACCAGCCTTGTTCCGCGCGCGGCAGCGGCCATGGGCCTGAGCTTCGAGGACCTCATCGCGGAACTGATACGGCTCGGGTTGGAAGAACGGGGACGCGCATGAGCCTGCAATCCATGGCGCTGGGGACCTACGACCTTCTCTGGCGTGCAGCGACTCCCCTGTTGCGCCATCATTCCCGCCTGCACGACGGATTCGGACAGCGCACCCTGGAAAACGACCTGCCCGCTCGCGCCGACATCTGGATCCAGGGCGCCAGCGGCGGCGAATCCTATCTCACGTGGGAACTGGTACGCGAACTGAAAAATCCGTTCTCCTCCCGCCCCCTGAACGTGCTGGCCACCACCAACACCAGACAGGGCATGGAAATCCTCGAACGCGCGGCACGGGAAACGCACGACAACAAAAAAGGCGTCACCCTGCAACCCCGCTATTTTCCATTCGATGCCCCGCGCATCATGCAGACCGCCCTGCGCCACGTGCGCCCCAAAGTGGTGGTCATACTCGAAACCGAAATCTGGCCCGGTTTCCTGCACGCCTGCCGGCAACAGGGAACCAAGGTGCTGCTGGCCAACGGACGCATGAACCCGCGCAGCCTTGCCGGATACCTTGCGGCCCGCAAGCCCTTGCGCGCGCTGGCACCGGACAGGATTCTGGCCGTTTCCGAACGGGATGCCAAGCGGTTCGCCACCCTGTTCGGCAAAGATCGGGTGCAGACCATGGCCAACATGAAATTCGACCGCATGCGCGCCCCGGCCGGAAATCCCCGGTCCGACAATCCGTTGCGGGAAATCATCGCCCCGAATGCGCGGTTCGTGGTACTCGGTTCCGTGCGCGAACAGGAGGAGTCCGAAATCGGACGGCTGACGGCCCGTCTGCACCGCAAGGCCCCGGACGCTGTCCTCGGCCTGTTTCCCCGGCACATGGAGCGCATCGACGCATGGAAGGAGCGGCTCGACCAGCACGGAATTCCATGGAAATTGCGTAGCAAGCAGACCGGACCGGCCGAACCGGGCACCACCCTGCTCTGGGATACGTTCGGCGAGTTGGTCCCGGCCTATGCCCTGGCAAAGGCCGCGTTCGTGGGCGGCAGCCTCGCGCCGCTGGGCGGACAGAATTTTCTGGAGCCGCTGACCTGCGGCATCACGCCGGTAACCGGGCCGAGCCTGCACAATTTCGCATGGGTGGGCACCGAGATATTCGAATCCGGCCTTGCGATCCGCGCGGACGATGCGGACGGCGTATGCCAAGCCCTGCTGCGGCTGTTGGACAATCCGCCGCGACCCGCGGATGTGAAGAAAGCGGTGCACGCATACATCCGTTCCCGCAGGGGCGGCGCCAAAACCGTAAGCAAACATATTGCCCAATTCATGAATAATGATTAACAGACCCAACACGGTTGCAGCATGAGCATGTTCCCACTCTGTCACGGCATCATTCCCGCGCGCTTCGAGTCCTCGCGCTTTCCCGGCAAACCCCTTGCGGAATTGCTGGGGAAACCCATGTTCTGGCACGTCTATGACCGGGCGCGCCAGTGCGAACAGCTGCAAAGCGTGACCCTGGCGACCGACGACGAACGGATTTTCAAGGCCGCAGAGGCTCTGAATGTCCCCGTGGTCATGACCGCTGCCGACCATGCCAGCGGCACGGACCGCGTTCTCGAAGCGGCACGGAAGATCGGCGTGGGAGACGATGAAGTGGTGGTCAACATTCAGGGCGACGAACCCGCGCTGGAACCGGCCATGCTCACGGAGCTGCTCTCGCCCTTTGAACGCGAAACAACCATGATCGCCACACTGGTGAGCGGCATGAACGCTCAGGAAGCCGCCTCCCCGGACCGGGTCAAGGCCGTGGTTTCGCAGGACGGCAGGGCATTGTATTTTTCCCGGGCCATGGTCCCCTTTGACCGCGACGGCGGACAGGGAACGTTTCATCTGCACATCGGAGTCTACGCCTTCCGCATGGAAGCGCTGGCCCGATTCGGCGAACTGCCGCCAAGTCCGCTGGAGCAGAGGGAACGGCTCGAACAATTGCGTTTTCTCGAAAACGGGTACGACATCCACGTCACCGAAACAGCACACGCCTGCCATGGCGTGGACCGGCCCGAAGACCTTGAAACAGTCATCAGAATTCTGGAGCAGAAGTAAATGAAAGCTATTCTGGCCCTTGAAGACGGCACGATTTTCAAAGGCACCTCGTTCACCGGAGAGGGCGAGGCCTGCGGCGAAGTCATCTTCAACACCGGGATGACCGGCTACCAGGAAATCCTCACAGACCCGTCCTATACCGGACAAATGGTCTGCATGACCTATCCGCTCATCGGTAACTACGGAATCAATGCCGAAGACGTGGAATCGCGCTCGGTGCAAGCCTCGGGCTTCATCGTCAAGGAGTGCTGCAAGCGCCCCAGCAACTGGCGTTCCACCATGTCCCTGCCCGATTACCTCACCGAAGCCGGGGTCATGGGCATCGAAGGCATCGACACCCGCGCCCTGACCCGGCATCTGCGCATCAACGGCGCCATGCGAGGTTTCATGGCCACGGGCGACGCCGCCGTCAACGATCTGATCGAAAAGGCCAAGGCAGTGCCCTCCATGGAAGGCCAGAACCTTGCGGACCGCGTGTCCTCTTCCTCCCCCTATGGGTGGGTGGACGGCAAGCCCCGTCAGTTCCAATCCCTTGACGAAGCCAGCTGGAACGGCAGCGGTCCCAAGCTGATCGTCTATGATTTCGGGGTCAAATGGAACATCCTGCGTTGGCTTGAAGAAGAAGGATTCGATATTCTGGTGGTTCCTTCGGACTGCAAGCCCGCGGAAGTGCGCAACATGAATCCCGACGCCATCTTCCTTTCCAACGGCCCGGGAGACCCGGCCGTGGTGGAAAACGGCGTGGAAGCCGCGCGCGACCTGTGCCAGGACTATCCGGTGGCAGGCATCTGCCTCGGTCACCAGATTCTGGGGCTGGCCATGGGCGGCAGCACATACAAGCTCAAATTCGGACACCATGGCTGCAACCATCCGGTCATGGACCTGACTACCGAAAAAATCGAAGTTTCGTCCCAAAACCACGGATTCTGCGTGGATATAAGCGGCTTGAATTTTTTGCAGGCCACGCATATCAATCTGAATGACAAGACACTTGAAGGCTTTGCGCACAAGGAAAAACCGATTCTGGCCATCCAGTATCACCCGGAAGCAGCACCCGGCCCGCACGACAGCCGGTACTTCTTCACCCGCTTCCGGGAAATGGTTCGCACGGAAAGCGGCAAATAGCGCAAACCGAACATCGGTATACAAAGAAACGAGGCACGTATGTCCGCTGAGTTGATCACTGCACGAAAAAAACTGTCTTCGGTTTCCACCAACCTGAAAAAAGGCAAATACATGCCCGCTGTTCAGGCCGTTCACGACGGCCTGCTCACCATGCTCAGGCAATCGCTCATGAAGAGTGAACGCACGGAATTTGAAGAACTGCTCAAAAAGGTCGCCTACAGCCTCAATTCGGACGACAATCTGCGCAAGGTTTATCCGCTGGTCATCAACTACGAACCGGGCAAGGAAAAGGTCTTTCTCGATGCCATGGTGGAATTGCTCCGCCTGCTTCAGGAAAAGATGAACGAAGACGCGCAGCTGGACATCGCGGCCATCGAAGCGCGCAAGCGCAAGGATCTTGCCGAAGGCCAGAAGCATCTGGACAACCAGTCGTTCGACAAGGCCAAATCCGTTTTCGACAAGCTCATCGGTGACTTCGGCAGCGACATCGACCTCAAGGCCGACATTGCGGACCGCTACCTCAAGGCCGAACGCTATCAGGAAGCCTTCAACCTGCTGGACGACGCCCTGCGCGACGATCCCAACGCCATCTTCCTCTACAACCGCATCGGCATCGTCCTGCGCAAGATGAAGGACTTTGAAACCGCCGAGAAATACTATCTCAAGGCACTGGCCATCTGTCAGGACGACGAGTATCTGCTCTTCAACATGGGCAGGCTCTATTTCGACTGGAAAAAATGGCCCAAGATGGCCAAGGCCGCTGAACGCGCCATGGATATCAATCCCGACTTCAAGGAAGCCGCCAAGATGAAGGCCTTTGCCCTCAAGAAAATGGGCTGACGCCTCCGGCGGCCCACGAACCTTTTTGACGATAGAAAATTTGGGGAGGGCTCTTTTGAAAAAGGGCCCTCCCCCCTAAAACTTTCCGACGCTGCGGCCGGTCCTGCTTTCGCAGGACCGGCCGCAGTTCATTTATCGTTTATGTAAGGTTTCGTCTTTCAAGCCCGTTTTGTAGTCGAAAAATACAAAAAGGCGACAGCCATCAAATCACGTCACAGAAAGCATCCACTTTCCCATGGGCCGCGCATTGCGCTACACTGAACTCATGCATGTGCATTCCTGCGACATACTCATTCTCGGCGCCGGCCTTTCGGGTCTGCGCGCTGCGTGGTCGATCACTGAGCAAAACCCGGAAATCTCCGTTACGCTCGTCTCCGCCAACGACGGCCCGTCCGGTTCGTCCTTTGCCAACCAAAACAACGCTCTGGGCATGATCGTTCCCCGCTCCGGTGACGAACGAGAATGTTTCGTGAACCGGGCCATGGAATTGGGGGCTCCCGGCTTCATGGACGAAAAACTGGCACGAATTCTGGCGGAAGAGGCTGAACCGCGCCTTGATGAACTCAAATCCCTGGGGCTGCGGTTCCGGCAGAATGAACAGGGAGACATGAAACGGTTCCCTGTTTGCGGCGACCCGAGCGGACGCGCCGTTATCTTCGAGGACCTCGGGCACGCTCACCAACAATTCGCAAGGCAAATCCAAGACAAAATAACGCACATGCCAGCCACCATACAGGGGCTCACCCCTCATGAGGGACGATGCGTGGGCGCATGGGGCGTGGACGACAAGGGACGCACCGTTACCATTGCGGCCACGGCCACCATACTGGCCCTCGGCGGCCCGGCTCCGCTCTACCCGGCCCACTCGGCAGGACCGGGCAATCCCGGCATATCGTTGGGTCTGCTGCGCGAGGCGGGCGTGGCAACGGCCAACACAGGCTTTTTGCAATTCATGTGGTTTGACGACGGGGGACAATTCGTAAACGTGGGCGCACTACCCATGCAAGCCACCGTGGCCGGAAAAACAGGTCCGGAACCCGAAATGCGCGCCCTGCGTTCCACCCATTGCCCGGCCTTTCATTTTCACAAGGACAACACCGTGGACCGATGGCTGCTGCACGGGGCCGACCAGCAAGGCAACGTCATGGTGCGGATAGACGGGGAAACGCGCGCAATGCGACTGACCGCCCATGCGGGCAACGGCGGAGCCGTGGTGGATGAGCATGGTGCGACCAGCCTGCCCGGACTGTTCGCCGTGGGTGAATGCGCCACGGGCATGCACGGGGCCAACCGGCTGGGCGGAGCCATGGTCGCTGCCACGCAGGTGTTCGGCCGCAGGGCCGGACTGGCAGCGGTACGCCATGCAAAAGCATCCGAACGTCCCCGAAAGAAGGCGATACAATCGCAGATGGAGGGTGCTGTTGCCGACAACGGATACAGCCCCACTCCCCATTCCGAGATAGCACAGGGGCTGCAACGCCATGCCCTGTTCATGGCCGGACCGGGCATGGAAAATTTCATTGAACGCCTCAGGAAATTGAGCGCAAGCCCGGACAGACTCACCGCATTGCAGGCCCTTGCCACCCTTGAGGTGACCACCGGCATGGCCGCGGCATACAGCGCCTCGAGACCCCGGCCGTAATTCCGATTACTGGGGACGCTTCGGGAAATCCAGCCGCCCGGCCTGTTTGCTGCACACCCGCCCGATAATATCGGCAGCCTGCGCAAGGTCATCCACAACATGATCGGCGATGCCTCGGCAGGCGTCTTCCTCCTGCGCGCCCTTGCCCGTGCGCACCAGAATGGATACGGCCCCGGTATTGCGCCCCAGTTGCATATCCGCGAGCTTGTCGCCGATCATGAAACTTTCGAACGGATCGAATCCCAGTTCCCCGGCGGCCTGCAGCATCATGCCCGGCTCGGGCTTCCGGCAGCGGCAGTCTTCCTCGGGCGCGTGCGGACAATGATACACCGCGTCAATGTGCACGTTCTGCTCCCGCAACAGGGAAAGCAGGCGGTTGTTGACCGCATGCACGTCATCCTCCGTGAAATAGCCCCGGCCCACGCCGCTCTGATTGGTGAGCAAGGCCAGCCCGAAGCCCATGTCCTGCATGCGGCGCAACCCTTCCACTGCACCGGGCAGCAGTTCAACGCCTTCCGGGTCGCACAGGTAATGTTTGTCCTCGATGACGGTACCGTCCCTGTCCAGCAACACGAAGCGCCGCCTGTTCATGCCGGGCCTCCGCAGGCTCCGGTCATGCGGAGCACCATATCCAACGCTGCCTCAAAGCTCTTTGTCGAGGCCTTGCCCGTGCCCACCACGTCGTAGCCGGTGCCGTGGTCCGGGGAGGTGCGCGGATAGGGCAGGCCAAGGGTCACATTCACGGCCTCACCGAAATGCAACAGCTTGAGCGGGCCGAGCCCCTGATCATGGTACATGGCCAATACCGCGGGATACTTGCCCGAAGCCGCAAAATGAAACACCGTGTCCGCAGGAATGGGGCCTTCCACGTTCAACCCCTCGTCATTGGCAGCTTCCAACGCAGGCCCCACGGTCTTGATCTCCTCGTCGCCGATGCGCCCTGACTCCCCGGCATGGGGGTTCACGCCGCACACGGCAATGGGACCGCTCAGGCAGATGCCATCCAGAAATTTCCGGGTCAGGCGCAGGCAGCGCAAAATACGCTCACGGGTGACCAGACCGGGCACGTCCGCAAGCCGGGGATGCGTGGTCACGAGACTCACGCGCAGCAGCGGGCGATCGGCATTGTCCGGGTCGTGGCCGCACAGGTGCATGCACACGCCCTCCGGCCCAACGCCCAGCCGGGTGGCCAGAAATTCCGTATGCCCGGGGAAATCGAAACCCGCCTTTTGCAACATGGCCTTGTTCAGCGGGCAGGTCAGCAGGCCATGCGCAACGCCTGATTGCAGCAGGTCCACGGCCTTTTCCAGCGCAACGCCGGCGGCCAGTCCTCCCTCCATGGAAGGAGCGCCTTCGGGAAAGCCGATCCGCGCCAACTGCGGCGGTTCCAGCAGAAACACACCGCCGCTGTTCGGCAATTCGCCGGGTTCGGCTATGCGCGTCCAGAAAGGAGTCTGCCCCTGCTCAAGAAGCCGTTTCAGGCAGGACTCCGGTCCCACCATCAGATACCGGGCATCGGTCCGCCCGGACAGGCAACGCTGCACCAATTCCGGCCCCAGTCCGCCGGGATCGCCCAACGTCACGCAAATGGTTTTCATGCTCATGGTATTCTTATTTTTTGTTGGCCGCCGCCCGGTTCAGGGCATGCGGACCGTTCATGTAATCCGAAAGAATCCGGCCATGATCAAAGGCCAGATCGGGCAAATCGTCCAGGGGGAATATGCGCGCCTGTCCGGCGTCGTCTCCAGCTTCAATCAGGGATACGTCCCGTGCCACCGCCGTGTAGACCACACTCATGGTATGAAAACGCGGGTCCCGCGACGGATCGGAATACACACCCAGCAACCCGGTCAGCACCACGTCGAGGTTGGTCTCTTCTTTCATTTCGCGCACCACGGCGTGTTCGCAGGATTCCCCGTAATCCACGAAACCGCCGGGCAACGCCCAGCCAAAGGGAGGGTTGCGCCGTTCAATGAGCACCACGCCATCCGCATGGGCGGACGCCCCCGGCACGAGGATTATGCCGTCCACCGTGGGATAGGGGTTTCTGGGCTGCTTGTTCTGCATAAAATCTCCTTGTACGATCAAGAGTTGCCCAAGCCCGGCCGCATGTCAAACCAAACCACGGAAAGGCTCTTTTCAAAACGAAAAAAGCCTCCGACATATGGCCGGAGAGCTTTTTTCGAATCGCTATGCAAAAGAAGGATGCTTTCAAATTTGCAACCTGCATGCCACAAAGGGAAACACCAAAAAAATTAATCTTTAAATCAATATTTTCAAGCACTAATATACAGACGGGACACCTTCACCGAAAAAAAATATCACTATCCAGAGTTTCGTTTTTTGAACCGCAGACCTGAAAACGCGGCTTTTGGGGCCATGCGTGTTCAAATTTTTTCACCCACCCGTGTCTGCAGCCAACGGCAGGGTCACGTGAAATTCCGCCCCGTTGCCCACGTCGGATTCCACCCATACATCACCGCCATGGGCCTGGACGATGCTGCGCACGATCATCAGGCCAAGGCCCACGCTGAGTTCGTCGCCGGTGGGCTGGTTCCCGGTACGGGCAAAGCTCTGGAACAACCGGGTCTGGTCCTCCACGGAAATACCCGGCCCCTCATCCACGACCACGAAATGCACCACGTCATCCTCACGCCTCACCCAGACCCGCGTGGTGCTCCCGTGGGGTGAATATTTGATGGCGTTGGAAAGCAGGTTGTCCACCATCTGGGCCATACGCCGCGCGTCAATGTTCAGAGGGGGCAGCGCGTCACTCTCCATCTCGATGGAAATGCTCTTTTGGGACGCGGCAAAATTCTGAATACGGACCCGCTCCGCAACCAGCGCCGCAAAATCCGTGGCCGCAATGCGCAGGTCGAGCCTGCCGGAATGAATGACCGAAACGTCAAGCAGATCATTGACCATGTGCAGCATGTTGTCGGTGGACGTCTGCACTATCTCCAGAATCTCCCGCTGGTCTTCGGAAAGGGGATCGGATTGGCCTTCCAGCAGCATATCCAGAAAACCGCTCATGCCGTTGATGGGCGTGCGCAGGTCATGGGCCACCACACCAAGGAACCGGTTCTTTTCCTCGTCGTGGCGCTTGAGTTCGCGAACCATGTGCAGCATGTCCATGTTTTGCAACACCCGGCAGTTGAATTCCTCCTCGGTAAAGGGCTTGTGCAGAAAGTCATTGGCTCCGCTCTTGATGAACCAGGCCGAAAGAGGTTCCGTCACACGGGCCGAGACACCGATCACGGCGAGCCTGTCGCGGCCGCGTTGGGCGCGTAATTGCCGAACCAGTTCCAACCCGCTCATACCCGGCATTTCATAATCCACGATGGCGAGCTGCATGTCGTCGTGGGCGGCAAGGACATCCATGCCCTCTTTGCCGCTCGAGGCTTCCACCACCTCGAACATCTGGCGCTCCAGAAGCTGACGGATGAACGAACGGAACGATGGGGAATCATCCACAACCATGGTGCGAACGCCCCGGTTGCGCTTAAGCCGCAGTGCCTGTTCCACGAGTTGCCGCACTGCGGTCCTGTCCTTGACCACATAATCGATGATATTCTTGGAAAGGATTTCGGTACGCAGTTCCTCGTCCAGATTGGCGGTAAAAACAATGGAAGGTATGCCCCGCGCACAGGCGTGGTCCACGACTTCGCCGTCCGGGGCATCCGGAAGCGTCACGTCGAGAATGGAAAAGAAGATGTCCTGGCCGGCCTCGGCCATGACCTGTTCGGCTTCGGCAAGAGTTGTTGCGGTTACGACCCTGAATTCACGGGTATCAAGAAGGCGGCGCGATATTTCCTGCAACACCATCCTGCTGTCCTCGACCACAAGGACAAGCGGTTGGTCTCTGGCCATGTCGTCCGGCATACGCTCTCTCCCGTGAATTATCGATTGGTGATGACGAATCCTTCGGCCTCGAGCATGTGCACGGCAACGGCGCCTGCACGAACGACCTCTATTTCGTTGTCGTTTCCCGGCCGGATCACCGTGGACGGGGCACCGCCCAACGGCAATGGAGCGTCGAGGTAGCTCGCGTCCACCCCGGCCAGAAGATCGGGATCAAGCGCTTCGGGATCGGCCGTGGCTTCATGCCCGCTGATATTGGCGCTGGTGGCCACCAGGGGCACGCCCAATTCGCGGCTCAGGGCCGCGGCAACAGGATGCGGACTGAGCCGCACCGAAGTGAATCCCTGTTTGTCGGACACCTGCGGGGCAAGGGATTCACGGGCACGCACCAAAACCGACAGGGGGCCGGGCCAGAAGTGCTCCGCAAGTGAGATCAATGAAAACGGGACGTGGTCCGTGACCAGCTCAAGCCCGCCCTGCCATCCGATGATCAACGGCAACGGCTTGATTTGCGGTCGTTTCTTGAGGGCCACCACCCGCGCACAGGCGTCCTGATCCGTGGCCGCACACCCCAGGGCGTACAACGTTTCGGTCGGATAGACGGCCACCCCTCCGCGGCTCAGGCAATCAAGCACGTTCTGCACTGTTGCTCCACAAGGTTAACGTGGAAAGACACCATTTCATCGACTGTACCAATCCTTGCAGAGCGCCCGGAACTCATCGTCGTCGAAACGCGGGGAGTCATACATCCCGGCTTCGTTGCGCTGCAAAAAGGCCTGATACAAAATGATAGCCGCTGCAACGGACACATTGAAGCTCTGCACCATTCCCTGCATGGGAATGTATACTTCATCGGAAACCAATTCCGCAAGCTCGGGCGCGGTTCCGTCGTGTTCGTTGCTCAGGATGATGGCCGTGGGGATCGTGTAATCGAAAGCCATGACCGGCCGGGCCGTTTCCGAAAACCCGGTGCGCAATATCTGATACCCCCTGTCGCGCAGGGATTGGATCATGCCCGGGCCGTCGTTATGACGAATCCTCCGGACCCATTTCTTTGCCGAAGCCGAGGTGCGCTTGCCAAGATCCGGCCACGGCGACGTTGTATAATACAACTGGACTTCGTGGACTCCGAATGCGTCGCAACTGCGCAACACCGCGGAAACATTGTGCGGATCCCATATATTATCCATGACAAGAGTCAGGTCGGGCTGCCGCTTGGCCAACACCTGTTCAATGCGCTCCCTGCGCCGTTGTGTCACTGGTATGTTCATGTTCGCGGTCGTATCGACAAAGAACTTTAAACGCAAGTAGTAACATTATTTTCTTGGAAGCCCGGTTGACTTTTACTCGTTTTTGAGAACAAAGTGATCCTACGGAATATTAAACCAAAACAGGCAACGGAGCAGGCATGCGGGCCCTGATAGTCGAAGATGAATTCCTGAGCAGAAAAGTCTTGCGGTCCTTTCTTATGAGCCTTTTCGAGATAGACATCGTTGTCAACGGCAAGGAGGCGGTTGACGCTTTCAAGCTGGCCCACAGCGAGGGAAATCCATATTCACTCATCCTCATGGACATCATGATGCCAGAGGTGGACGGAATCGAGGCTCTGGAACAGATTCGCACCCTGGAGCGGGATGAAAAACTGAGCCCACGGGTCAAGGTAGTCATGACCTCGGCCCTGGACGATCCGAAAACCGTGATCAAATCGTTTCACGAAGGCGAGGCATCCGGATATATCGTCAAACCCGTGGATAAGGACAAGCTCTTCGTCGAACTCGAAAAACTGGGGTTGCTCAAGGAGTAACCCGCAAGCCGGGGACCATCATTCATGAGTGAAGAAGATGCGTTGGTTGACGAATTCTTTTCGGAGGTCAACGACAAATACTACCCACAGGTGCTTGAAGGCATCGACATGCTCGAAGGCGGCGACCTCGGCGAAGGAATAGAAATTCTTTCGCGCCCGTTGCACACCATCAAGGGTGTCACCGGGTTCATGTCCGGGTTCGAATACGCATCGGGCTTCACGCACAAGGTGGAAGACTTTCTCAAGAAAGTTCAGGCTGGGAGCGTAGAGCAGTCGTCGGAGAACATCACCCTGCTCTCCCGCGCCGTGAACATGATCTTTCAGGTGGTGGAACAGATCCGCGACGAAGGCGTGCCCGATGAGGAAGAGCCCAACGAAATTCTCGGCAAGATAGACGAGGCTTCCGGGTCAGGGCCGCAGGACGAGGCTTTGGCCTTCGACGGTGTGGACACCGAAGAAAAACAGGGAGTGCTCGTGCTGCGCGTCAAAGACGCCCGGGTTCACCTTGCCCCGCAAAGGGATCTGCTTACTTCAGCCATCATGCAGGCGGACCCCGGAAGCAGCATCCTGCTGGACCTGAGCCGTGTGCTCACCTTCAACTCCGCGGCATGGGAAACCATAGCCGCATACTCGGAAGCTTTCAAAATCGCCGTCTTCGGCATGTGCCCGGCCTGCAAGACGACGTTTTACTCCTGGGGCATGGACGACAGGGTCGCCGTCCACCCCGATGAAGAATCCTATTTCACAAACGCGGCTCCCGGCACGGAGAACAACTGACCATGCGCGAAGCCATCCTTGAGTGTATAGAAGCGCTGGAGAACGAAGTTCTGGCATTGGAAGCGGCCGGGGGCGGCAACGTCGACGAGGTGCTGGCCTCGCTCGGACTCTCGCGGATGAAAATCCAGTCCGCACAAATCATCGCCATATTGGACATGCTCAACGACGGCATCACGCCCGTAAGCACGGAAATCATAACGTCCATGCTGAACGTCGTGGATGCACAAAAGCAATTCCTGCACTCCCTGGCAGGCATACTGGATCAGGGACCGGCGGTCTTGGATTCCGAAGCTGTAGCCGAACAATCCAGACAGGCGGAAACAGCCGAACAGGAATCCGAGGAAGCCATTGCCGCGGCCATGGGCGGCGAAGCTGCCACCACGGGCGAAGCGGAGCAAACCGATCCCCCTGCCGAACAGGCAGCCAAACCCGCCGTCAAATCCAAGGACGCGCCACAGGAGAAAGGCCTCGCGGCACAGGCCATTTCCTCCATTCGTGTGAGCACGGACCGGCTGGACCGGGTCATCGAACTGGTGGGCAAGCTCATGGTCACCTATGCGGTCATCGCCCAAGGCGGTCTGGGCATCGACTCCAAGGTCATGGCCAGCCTCCGGGAACTGGACAACGTCATCAGCAAGCTCCAGTTCGAGGTGGACGCCATCAGGCTCGTTCCGCTCAAACAAATTTTCATGCCCATGCATCGATTGGTGAAAAGCCTGAGCCAGAAAATCGGCAAAAAGCTTGATTTCGAAATGTCCGGTGAAAGTCTGGCCCTGGACAAAACCATCGTGGAATCCCTGAACGAACCGCTGGTGCATCTGTTGCGCAACGCAGTGGACCATGGTCTTGAAACCACCGAAGGCCGTATCGAGGCAGGAAAGCCCGAAACCGGCAGCGTAAAACTCTCGGCATGGCGCAAGGGCGAATTCGCATACATCGAAGTGCGTGATGACGGACGAGGCCTTGATCCGGAAAGAATAAAGGCCAAGGCGCTGGAAAAAGGCCTTGCCGACCCGGATACCGAATACACCGAAGATGAAATTCTCCAATTCGTGCTCATGTCCGGGTTCAGCACTGCGGAAAAGATCACGGACGTGTCCGGCCGCGGCGTGGGCATGGACGCGGTGGTCAACGCCATCCGCGTATCCCTTGACGGCGACATCACCATCGAAAGCACGCTGGGCAAGGGCGCGGCGTTCATCATCAGCATTCCGCTCGACCGCTCGGCCAATGAAGGCATCGTGGAAGCGCTGGTATGCAGGGTCGGTGGAGAAACCTTCATCATACCCAGCCGCGACGTGGTGGAAATCTACGTGCCCAACACCAACGAAGTGGTTGAGCTTCCCGACGGACGCGAAACCGTGGACGTGCGCGGGGAAGTGCACTCCCTGCTGCGCCTCGGCGACCATCTGGGCATCGTTCCCGAGATTCAGGACGTGGACAAATCCCAGACCGTGGTGGTCCGCACCGGCGACTACAAGGCCGCCATCATGGTAGACGACGTGATCCGCCAGCAACAGGTGGTCATCACCCGCTTCACCGTGCCCGTGGAAGAAGTCTTCGACGTACCCCTGCTCGGCTACGGCATGATGGGCGAATCCGACGCCCTGGTGGTGGATACCGAAGAATTGCTGCAAAAGATGGATGAACGTTCCTCGTAACTTGACACCGTTCACCCCCCTTGAATACAACGGCTCTGCTTCAGGTGTCCGCAAGGACTTGATAGGGAATCCCGTGTGAATCGGGAGCGGTCCCGCCGCCGTAATCCTCGACAACCTGTTTTCTTCGTATGCCACTGGGGTTTCCCCGGGAAGGCCGAAAACAGGGAGGGAAGCCGGAAGACCTGCCCGAAGCCTGTCCGAGGAGAGTTCGACGGCAACGGGGCAATTGCCGAACGGACACATCAGTGCAGGCGCAGTCTTTACGCCTTTTCCTTATGCACACTTCATTCAACCAGCCCCTCCCAACAGTCGGAGGAATCAATGCACAACTCATGCAAACGGCTTCTGGTCACACTGATGGCTCTGAGCCTGCTGCTGGCGGCTACTGCGGCAAACGCAGGCCACGGCAACGAAAAAGGCTCTGGCAAAAAAGCCATTGTTCTTACGGCATTCGGAACTTCCTACCCCGAAGCCATCACTTCCATTCTGGCCATTCAGAAAGCCGTGCAAAAGGCTTTTCCCAACGTGCCGGTCAAGCTGGCCTTCACCTCCAACATCATCCGCAAAATCTGGATCGAACGCAGCCAGGACAAGGCGTGGCAAAAGACCAACCCCGGCATTCCGGCCGAGGTGCTGCACGTGAGGACCCCGCTGGCCACCATTGCGGACCTGCAGAACATGGGCTACCGCGACATAACGGTCCAGTCCCTGCACGTTTTTGCGGGCGAGGAATTCCACGACACCGTGACCCTGCTGGCTGGCCTGCGCTCCATTCATGCGCTCAAGCCCCGACACACCCCGTTTGCCCGGCTGGCACTGGGCAGACCGGCACTGGGCATGCCTGGTGAAGGCCACCCCTACAAAACCGACCTGGCCGTGGCCGCCAAAGCCCTGAAAACCGACGTGGAACAGGCCAGAAAAATGGATGCCGCACTGATCTACATGGGCCACGGCAACGACTTCTTCTCCACGGGCATTTATGCCGAGTTCCAGTCTGTCCTGCAGCAGGAATACGGCTGGCCCGTGATCATCGGCTGCGTGGAAGGATTCCCCGGATTCGACGAGGCTCTGGCCGCACTCAAGGCTACGGGCAAGAAAAGCGTGCTCATGAAACCGCTGATGATCGTGGCCGGCGACCATGCCAGCAACGACATGGCCGGAGCCGAGGACGACTCCTGGAAGGTCATGCTGACCAAGGAAGGCTTCGACGTGCACACCGAGCTGCGCGGACTGGGTGTTGTTCCCGAATGGGCGCAACTCTATGTGGAGCACCTCAAGGACGCCATGGCCCGATAGGCCATTCCAGAGGACAATGCATATGACCGCTCCCTGCATCGCCGCCGGAAAACCCGTATTCTGGGTCGCCGTCCTCTCGGGTACACTGCTGTGCCTGATGGTGGCGGCCACGGGCATGGGCTTCATCCCCGTTGAACCGGCCACGGTTCTTTCGGTGCTGGCGGAACGCGTGTGGGGAGCGGAACCCTTTTCCAACCCCATGATTTCGGAAGTGATCTTCAATGTGCGGCTGCCGCGCATCATCACGGCGGCAGCCGCGGGCTTCGGCCTTGCCGTTGCAGGAACAGCGTTTCAGGGCGTGCTGCTCAATCCGCTGGCCGAACCGTTCACGTTGGGCGTTTCCTCGGGAGCCGCGTTCGGCGCGTCGCTGGCCCTGCTGCTGGGGCTGGATTTCGCGGGAGTATGGTCCGTGGGCGCATGCGCCTTCATCGGTGCCGCCACCACCCTGCTGGGGGTCATGGCCATTGCCGGCAGCACCCACAGGCTTTCACCCACCAACCTGATTCTTTCCGGCGTCATTGTCTCGGCCATGCTCTCGGCGGGCATCAGCTTCATGAAGTACATGGCCGACGAGCGGGTTTCCGTGATCATATACTGGCTCATGGGCAGTTTTGCGGCCAAAACATGGGCCGAGGCGCTGCTGGCCGTGATCGTGGCCGGGGTCGGACTTGCGGCCTGCCTTTTCCTGGCCCGGGACATGAACATCATGTCCATGGGCGACACCACGGCCCGCTCGCTGGGCGTGAATACGGAAATGACGCGTGCCGCGCTGCTGGGCATCGCCACGTTCATGGCCGCGGCCTGTGTGGCCGTATCCGGCATCATCGGCTTCGTGGGCCTGATCGTGCCGCACCTCATGCGCCTTGCCTGCGGCCCGGACAACCGACTGCTGCTCCCGGCCTCAGGGCTGGGCGGGGCCATACTGCTGCTGGGTGCGGACACGCTGACCCGCGCCGTGCTCCCCCATGAAGTTCCGGTGGGCGTGCTCACAGCCCTCATCGGCGGCCCGGTGTTCTGTTTCATATTCAGCCGCAAACTGGCCCGGAGATAACATGAACGGTCCCGCCTATACCATCCGCGGTCTGCACTTCGGCCACGGGCAACCGCTCTTTGACGGGCTGGACCTGACCATTGCAAGCAAAGCGTTCACAGCCGTGGTCGGCCCCAACGGCAGCGGCAAATCCACCTTGCTGGACCTCATGACCGGACAGCGCAAGCCGCAATCCGGCTCCATAACCCTATTCGGTTCACCCGTGTCGGCCATGAACCCCCTTGAAATGGCGCAACGTACCGCGCTCATGCCGCAATTCCACAACGTTTCCTTTCCTTTCAGCGTACGCGAAACAGTATTCATGGGGCGACACCCGCACATTCCACGCTTTATGACCCCGGACTGGACCGATCAGGCACTGACCGACGAGGCCATGCAAACCATGGACGTCGCCCAACTCGCTCAGCGGCGCATCACGGACCTTTCGGGCGGCGAACGCCAGCGCACCATGCTGGCCCGCGCACTGGCACAGGACACGCCGGTCCTGCTGCTGGATGAACCCACGGCCAATCAGGACATCCGCCACACCCTGCGCACCTTGCAGGCCTTGCGCACATTGGTCCGCAGGGAAGACAAAACCGTGGTGGCCGTGCTGCACGACCTCAACCATGCGGCGGCCTTTGCCGACAACATCGTGTTTCTGCACAACGGATGCGTCCATTCGTCCGGGCCGCTGGCTCAAACCCTGACCACGCAGGCCGTGCGCGAAGTCTTCGGCGTGGACTGCCGGGTGTACCGGGACGAATTTTCCGGCTCGCTGGCCGTGTCCTTCAAACAAAAGGCTACGCCATGATCCGTATGCGCGTGGCAATTCTTTTTCTGGTGGCCATACTGCCGATCATGGTCGGAGAGGCACGTGCGCACACCGTGGTCACGGACTCCGTGGGCAGAACAATCGCCGTGCCCAAGCCGTTTACACGCATCATCTCCCTGTACGGCGCACACACGGAAAATATCTGCTCGCTGGGACGCGCAAACGCGCTCATCGGCATATCGCGCAGCGACGACTATCCGGCGCAAATCACCACGCGGCCGCGCTTCAACGCCCGCGACGGCATCGAACGCTTTCTGGCCGCCCGGCCCGACCTCGTGCTGGTGCGGCCCATGCATTGGCGTGCCTATCCGGCATTATGGCAAGGACTGGAAAAAGCGGGCGTGACCGTGGCCGCGCTCCAGCCCATGGGCATGAAGGCCACCTACGACTACTGGCGAACCCTCGGCACGCTTACCGGGGCAAGGCAACAAGCCGAATCCATGGTCACAAACTTCAAGACCCGGCTGGCCGATTTGAAAAAAGCCACTGAAACAATCCCCATGCAACAGCGGCCCACAGTCTTTTTCGAATCCATCCACCGCAAGCTGAGCACTTTTTCACCGGATTCCACGGCCATGTTCGCCCTTGCCGCGGCCGGAGGCATCAACGCGGCACAGGATGCAACGCCGAGACATGGCACCAACATCGCCGAATACGGTGCCGAACGGATCATCGCCCACGGCGCGGATATCGACGTGTATCTGGCCCAGACCGGAACCATGAACAGGACTTCATCAGCGGACATAAAACAAACGCCCGGGTTCGCAGCGGTCAAGGCCGTGCGCGAAGGACGAGTATATACGGTCAGCGAGGACATCGTGTCGCGCCCCACCATGCGGCTGCTTGAAGGCATCGCCACTCTGCGCTCCCTGCTGCGCCTGCCCGCCAAGACCGAACAATGAAAAACATCACACTCCCTGAACAAACAGGCATAAAGGACAAACCATGACAAAGCCCGGCATGCTGCACGGCATCGGTGTCGGCCCCGGCGACCCGGAACTGCTGACCTTCAAGGCAGTCAGAATGATCCACAACGCGAATGTGGTATTTGCGGCCGCATCCACCAAGAACGATTATTCCACGGCCCTGAACATCGCCCGCCCCCACATGCGCGAAGACGTGCGCGTGGTGCAACTCGGCTTTCCCATGACGCGGGACAAGGCCGTACTGCAAAGCGCGTGGGAAGCCAACGCCCGCATCGTGGCCAGGGAGCTGCATGCAGGAAACGATGGGGTTTTCCTTACCCTGGGCGACCCGCTGACATACAGTACCTTCGGCTACCTGCAAAACATGCTCAAACGGCTGGAACCCGACCTGCGCATCGGCGTTGTTCCGGGCATCACCTCCTATCAGGCAGCAGCGGCGCGCGTGGGGTTCGTGCTGGCCGAGTCCGAGGAAAGCCTTGTGCTCACATCGGGCGTGTGCAAAAAGGAACGGCTCAAGGAACTACTGGACAAAGCGGACAATGCCGTTATCCTGAAGGCCTACAAGAACTTCGCTGAAATACGCGACACATTGAATGAATTGCGCCTGAACGACAGGACCGTGCTGGTTTCACGCCTGGGCATGGACAACGAATCCATACTCATGGACATCAAGGACGCCCCGGAACGGCCGCACTATTTCAGTCTGGCGCTGGTACGCAAAAATACGCATGAATAACGCCATAATACTTGCCTCGTATGGTTCGCGCCACCAAAACTCGGTGGCCGCACTCGACCATATGGTCGAACGCGTCCGGACCGCATGGCCGGGCGTACCCGTACTCAAAGCCTACACATCCCGGACAATACGCGGACGCATGACTCGAGCAGGCGAACAGGCCGACTCCGTGGCCGAAGCACTGCAACGGTTACTGCAGCTGAATGTGCGGCGCGTGGCCGTGCAGTCCCTGCACATGATCCCGGGCTCGGAATTTCACGACCTGCTGCCACTGGCCAGCAAGTTCATGCTGCGCGAAAACGGCTTTGAACGCGTGGAGGTGGGCTTTCCCCTGCTGGCCGGGGAAGAGGACATCGAACAGGTGGCCGGGGCCATACTCTCGGTGCTGCCCGCGCACAGGAAAAAACGCGAGGCCGTGCTGCTCATGGGGCATGGGACCCTGCACCCCGGCAACGTCTACTACGAAGGGCTGCATCACTGTATCCAGCTGCGCGACCCGGACGTGTTCGTTGGCGCGCTGGAAGCCGAGCCGGGTATAGAAAAAATACGCGACACCCTGCTGGAGCGCGGTGTGGAAAAGGCGTTTCTGCTTCCCTTCCTGTTCGGCGCGGGGCATCACGCATCCAAAGACATGGTGGGCAAGGCCGACCATTCATGGAAAAACGTGCTGGAGCGGGCCGGAATCGCCTGCGAGGCAGTGCTCAAGGGAGCCGGGGAATACGATGTTCTGGCAGATATCTGGCTGGCCCATCTGGACGAAGCCATGAAGCGACTGGACCGGCGTTAGGAATACATCCTGCGGCGCTGTATGGGAGCGCCCGCCACAAGACGGCGGGTCACGATGCGCTGCAGGGACTGGGCCTGCCCACGGGTCAGGTCCACATAGGAACAGCGGGCGTACCCCTTTTCATAGTGCACCACCTGCACGCGCAGGTTGCTGGCCACGGGCACTTCGCCGCGGAAGATATACACGCTGAACTGCATGCCCACGGTGAGCCTTCCCTCAACGGACAACCCGAGCGATTCCACGGAAATATCGCGCACGCCAAAGGCTACATCCTGATTCGCAACCTTGGCATACAGGTGAAAACGGGTGGCACGGTACAGCCCCTGCCGATCATCGTGAATATCTTTCATTTCCGGCCTCTCAGAATGGGGTATTTATCACCACTTCTATATTATTCCAAGACGTTTTTGCGAATCGCAAAGTTTACACCCTGTACAGCTTGCTGTAGCATACCTGTTCAGGCTTCAGGCAGGGAAAAGAATGACTGATATATCAATAACCACCGCCAACGGCGAGATGATGACCACCCAATGCGTGCCGCATGTCTCGCTGGCCAGAACCATCTTTTTGCTTGGCCTGTGGCAGGATGTTCCCCTGTGCTCCGGTTTGGGAAAATGCGGCCTGTGCGCGGTGCGTTTTCTGAGCGAACCACCCACCCCGCACCCCGAAGAACACAAACGCTTTTCCGGGGAGGAACTGGCGGACGGGTGGCGATTGGCCTGTCTGCACGATTCCGTCCCCTGCTCGCTGGAACTTCCCCGGCCCCGGACAAGCCCGGCCACAAAAACACGCACAGGGCAATCCGGCGGAAATTTTCTGCTGGCCGTGGATCTGGGCACCACCAGCATCCACTGTTCAGCCCTTGTGAATGGGAAACGAACCCTGCTCCAGACCGGGCTGAATCCGCAAACCGGATTGGGCAGCGAGGTCATGTCGCGCCTTGCCCTTGCCGCCGACCCGCAACACGCCCGAACCCTGCGTTCGTTGGTGATTCGCCGCCTTGAAGAATACGCGGCCTCGGCCCGGAAAACATTGGGGGGCCAGTGTATCGGCATGGCCATCTCCGGCAACTCGGCCATGACCTACATCCTGCTGGGGCTGGAAACGGCCACACTGGCCCATGCGCCCTACTCCCTGCCCTATGCGGGCAATGACACGCGCACCATATCCCCGAACCTGCCCCCGGCCTTCATCCCCCCGTTGTACGCGCCCTTCGTGGGGGCAGACATCAGCGCCGGGCTGGCGGCCATACACTTTTCCGAAAACGAGACCTTTCCGCACCTGTTGGCGGACATGGGCACCAACGGCGAGTTCGTGCTCAGCCTTTCCGAAACCGAGCGTATCTGCGCCAGCGTGCCCATGGGACCGGCGCTGGAAGGCGTGGGCCTGCGCCATGGGCAAACGGCCGGTCCGGGTGTGATCTCCGCATTTGCCGCCACTCCGGCGGGCATTGCACCGCAACGCATCCCGAACAGCGAAAACCCCGGCGACACCACGCCGCACAAGGCCATGACCGGCACCGGGTATCTTTCCCTCGCCGCCCTGCTGCTTGCCAACGGCGTGCTTGACGAACACGGGCATTTCCGGTCAGGGTGCACACCGCTCGCCATGAAGCTCAAAACACGCCTGACCCAACTGGGCGACGAGCCAGCATTCGCGGTCATGCCCGGATTGATCGTACCGGCCTCGGACATGGAGGAAATCCTCAAGGTCAAGGCCGCGTTCAATCTCGCTGTGAGCGAGCTCCTGCAAAATGCAGGACTGGCTCCGGGCGACTTGGCCGCCGTGCATGTTGCCGGTGCCATGGGCGAGCATGTTTCCCTTGATGATCTCGAAACCCTCGGATTCCTGCCGCATGACGCGTGCGCCCGCACAACACGAGCGGGCAACACCTCGCTGGCCGGAACCGAACTGTTGCTGACCCGGCCCGAGGCGCGCCTCTGGCTGGCCGAAACGCCCGAATCCATGCGGGTGCTGGACCTGACCGACGATCCGTCCTTCGGCAACCGATACGTGGAAAGGATGCGTTTTACCCATGTTGATTAAAAATCTGTTCCCCCGCCCGGAAAAGGACACGCTGGCCATGCTGGACCGCTTTCACGCGACCCTGTCCAAGACGTTTCCGCTCAAGGGCAAACACCGGGAAGTGCTGCACAAAAACGTGCGAGACCTGTCAGACAGCCTGACCTCGGACCGCGAGTCACTGAAAAAGGACTATATGGGCGACGCCCGGCTGCTGGGCGCCTACCTGCACTATTTCCTGCCGTGGAACCTGTATCGCATGTCCCGGCTGTTCAGTGGCATAAACCCTTCGGTGCGCGACAACGGCACCATCATAGACCTCGGTTCCGGCCCGATGACCGTGCCGTTGGCCATGTGGATGTCCATGCCCGCCCTGCGCGATCGCAAACTGACCTTCGTATGCGTGGACCGTGCGCCCAAGGTCATGAACGAAGGCCGCAAGCTCTTCGACCGTATTGCCGGACCCAAGGCTCCGTGGCGCATCGTCACGGTCAAGGGCTCGCTGGGCATGAAGCTGCGCGAAAAGGGCGACCTTGTTGTGGCGGCCAACACCCTCAACGAACTGAACCTGAGCGCGCGCGGCAAGCAGCAGGACCCCATGGGCAAGCTGGCCCGCACCCTGCGGCAATACATGGCCGAAAACGGTCGCCTGCTGCTGATCGAACCGGGCCTGCGACGTTCCGGCGAAACCCTTTCCGCCCTGCGCGGCTTGTTGCTGGAGCAGAGGCTGAGTCCGCTGGCCCCGTGCACCCACGCCGGGGAGTGTCCCATGACCGGGCTGGGCAAGTCGCCATGGTGCCATTTCAACTTCGGCATTGAAGGTGCGCCCGGAAAACTCATGAACCTGACCCGCCGGGCGCGACTGACCAAGACCGGGCTGAGCCTGAGCTTCCTGTATATGACCGAAGGCGAAGCCGAGCATGCCGAGGCCGTGCGCGTGATCTCCGAACCCTTCCCCCTGCCCGAGGGCCGGGGCCAGTACGGATGCAGCGACCGCGGCCTGACCCTGCTGCACTATCCGGCGACTGGCCCGCTGCTCTATCCCGGCCAGTTCATCGTGCCGCAATGGCCCGAGGAAACCGCAACCGACGCCAAATCCGGGGCCGTGGTGCTGCCGGTGGCCATCAAGCAGGGCAAGAAAAAATGAATATCGTAGACCTGGGACTCATCGACTATAAAAAAGCCGAAGCCCTGCAGCTGGAACGCTTGCAGGCGGTCATCGACGGCCGGGAGGACAACACCCTCTTTTTGCTGGAGCATCCCAAGGTCATCACCTACGGCAGGCAGGGCGGCGGCGAAAACCTGCACGTGGGCGAGGAATTTCTTGCCCAGCAAGGCATCACCCTCGCCCAGACCACCCGGGGCGGCAACATCACCTGCCATTTTCCGGGCCAGCTCGTGGGCTACCCCATCTGGCGGGTGGAAAAACGCCCGGGCGGCATGCGCGCTTTTTTCCACGACATGGAAAGCGCGGTCATCAACACCTGTGCCCGCTTCGGGGTCACCACCGCCCGGCGCGAGGGGCATCCCGGCGTATGGGTGGACCACAGCCGCAAAATCTGCTCCATGGGCATCGGCGTCCGCAAATGGGTCACCTATCACGGGTTGGCCCTGAACGTGGGACCGGACGTCAGTCTCTTCAACCTCATTACCCTGTGCGGCATTCAGGGGGCCTCGCCCACATCCCTGAGCATGGAGGCCGACAGGGAAATCACCGTCCGGGAAGTAAAAGATGTCTTCCGAGAAGAATTTGAAAAAGCCTTTGCGCATACCGCCGTGGCTGCGCATTAAACTGCCGCGCGACGCCACGTTCGCGGGAACCCGCGACCTGCTCAAGGATCTGGAACTCAACACGGTCTGCCAAAGCGCCAAATGCCCCAACTGCTGGGAATGTTTTGGCAATAAGGTGGCCACATTCCTGATCATGGGCAACGTGTGCACCCGCAACTGCGCGTTCTGCAACATCACGCCCGGCATCACCGAGCCGCTGTCCGCCACCGAGCCGGACCGCGTGGCCGAGGCTGCGCGCAGGCTGGAGCTCAAGCACGTTGTCATCACCTCGGTGACGCGCGACGACCTGCCCGACGGCGGGGCCGCGCATTTCGCGGCCACCATCGAGGCCGTGCGGCGCGTGCAGCCCGGTTGCAGCGTGGAAGTGCTCATCCCCGACTTTCTCGGCGACCGCGACGCACTCAAGACCGTGCTTGATGCCAAGCCCGACATCCTGAACCACAATCTGGAGACCACGCACGAGCTGTACGATGCGGTCCGGCCGCAGGCCGACTACCGCCAGAGCCTCGACGTACTCGTCAATTCCAAGCAGATTGATCCGTCCATCCCCACCAAGAGCGGCATCATGGTGGGCCTTGGTGAAAACGACTCGCAGGTATTGCGCGTGCTGGATGACCTTGCCGCCGTGAACTGCGACATCGTGACCATCGGCCAATACATGCAGCCCTCGCGCCAGCATCCGCCGGTGCAGCGCTACGTGCCACCGCCGAGCTTCGACGAATACGCCGCAGCCGGAAACGCCAAGGGCATACCGCACATGTTCAGCGCCCCGCTGGTGCGCAGCAGCTACAATGCCGAACAATTCGTAAAACGCTGATCGGAGGCTTTCATGGACATTCTCTTTTCCGAATCCGCCGCAGACCAGCGGCAAGCACCGGCCCTGCTCGTTTTTGCCACGCAAACGACCGAACCGCTGGCAGCCCTTGCCGCCGACTCCATGCCGGACTGGCTGGCAGCCCACCCCGCACTCAGGGATTTCACCGCCGCCAAAAACCAGACCGTGATCCTGCACGGGCCTGCGGAATCGCACATTCAACGGATCATTGCCGTTGGGCTCGGCAAGCCCGAAAAAATGGATGCCCAGCGCATGCGCCATGCAGCAGCCACCGGGGTGCGTTGCTGCCGCTCGCTCAAGCTGGAATCCTGCGCCGTGGCATTGGAAAACCTGACCACAATCGGCGATGCGCTTTCCCCGGAACAACTTTGCGAAGAAATCATCTATGGCTCCCTGCTCGGTCTGTACGCCTATGACCAGCTCAAGACCAAAGACAAGGACCCGCAGCCGCAGGAACTGACGATCTTCACCCCGGCCTCGCCCACGCAGGCCATGCAGGACGCGGCCCTGCGCGGCGAAGCTGCGGCCCGGGGCGTCATGCTGGCGCGGGACCTTTCCAACGGCCCGGCCAACATCGTCACCCCGAGCCATCTGGCGGCAACGGCACAGGAGCTTGCCGAGCACTACGGATTCTCCACAATCGCCTTCGGGCGCGATGAAATCGCGGCCATGGGCATGGGCGGGCTGGAATCCGTTGCGCGCGGCGCAGAGGAAGAGCCGAAATTCATTGTTCTGGAGCACGCTCCCGAGGGCACCGAAGATCACAAGCCCATCATTTTCGTGGGCAAAGGCATCACCTTTGACACGGGCGGCATCTCCCTGAAGCCGAGCGCCAACCTGCATGAGCTCAAGGACGACATGGCCGGGGCCGCCGCAGTGCTGGGCCTGTTCGAGGCCTTGGGTCGCACCGGCTATGAACGGCGCGTCATCGGCATCATGCCCTGCACGGAAAACATGCCGGACGGCCGTGCCTACCGGCCCGGCGACGTGGTCACCACCATGAGCGGCAAGACCGTGGAAATCATCAGCACGGACGCCGAAGGGCGCATGGCCCTGTGCGATGCCCTGACATGGGCGCAGCGCGAATACGATGCCGAGGCCATTTTCGACCTCGCCACATTGACCGGGGCCTGTGTGGTTGCGCTGGGCCACGAGGTGGGCGGCGTTTTCACAAAGGACGAGGCCCTGAGCCGACAGGTTTGCGAAACCGGGCAGGCCGCAGGCGACCGCTTCTGGCCCCTGCCCATGTGGGACCTTTATTTCGAAGGGTTGAAATCGGACGTGGCGGACATGAAAAACTCTGGAGTACGGCCGGGAGCCGCATCCAGCGCAGCCCAGTTTCTGGACCAGTTCATCGAGGACGGCACACGCCATGCGCATCTGGATATTGCCGGACCTGCCAGCGGAGCCAAAAAAACGCCGGTGTACGATGGTGGTGCCACCGGATTTGCCGTGCGCACGCTTCTGGAACTGGTGCGCACCGGGGTGGCAAAACAATAGCTTTGCCTCCGGCGGCTCAAGAACCTTTTTGGAAAAAAGGTTCTTGAGCATCTCCCAAAACTTTTGGCGCTGCGGCCCGCCCTGCTCTCGCAGGCCGGGCCGCAGTTATTTTTGGAGTATCTCTTCCAAAAAGATGGGACCAAAGAAAGAGTGGAAAGCAAAGCGCAAAATGAAAGCGACGAGCGGCCCCGTGTATTTTCTCACACATTCTTACCGCCCCGCATCCAAAGAATGCGGGACAAAAAAGGGTCAAGGGACGTGTCCCTTGCCGCCGGAGGCGAAATCCTGTTGATCAATGCCGCCGCAGGCGGTCACAAGCTTTGTCCTTCTCAACAGACTGAGGCCGGACACAATGTCCGGCCTCAGCCACGTTGGAGGTGGAAAACCCGTTAGGAGGACGGGAATCAGTTGCAAAGATAATCGCTGAACACCACGCGGTCCGTGTATTCGGCCTGCTTGCCCTTGTTCCAGCGGGAAACCGGGCGGTAGTAGCCCACGATGCGGGTATAGACCTCGGCTTCCTTGCCGCAGGTGGGGCATTCGAAATGCTCGCCCTGAATGTATCCATGTTCCTTGCAAATGGAGAAGGTCGGCGTGATGGACACATAGGGTATCTTGGTCTTGGTGAATGCCTTGATGATAAAGCTCTTGAGCGCGGCAATATCCGTGACGGCCTCGCCAAGGAAGGTATGGAATACCGTGCCGCCCGTATACAGGGGCTGCAGATTGTTCTGGTGTTCAAGGGCGTAGAGGACGTCGTCGGAAATGCCAACGGGCAGGGCCGTGGAGTTGGTGTAGTACGGCGTGCCGTTGCCCTGTGCCTGAATGTCCGCATACAAAGCCTTGTCGATCTTGGCCAGACGGTAGCTGGTGCCCTCTGCAGGCGTAGCCTCAAGGTTGTAGAGGTTGCCGGTCTCTTCCTGGAAGCGGGAAGTGACCCGGCGCAGATGGTTCAGGGCGCGACGCATGAACCGGATGCCCGACTCGGTTTCAATGCCCTTGCCCAGCATGTTCAGGCAGGCCTCGTGGCCGCCGATGAGTCCGATGGTGGAGAAATGGCCCTTGAGGCCGTTCTTGAGGTAGCGCCGCGACCACGGGAACATGCCCTTTTCCAAATTGTCCGTGACCACCTTGCGCTTGAATTCCAGCGAATCCTTGGCCAGCTCGGCGTACTCGGTGAGCATGTCCAGGAACTCGTCCTCGGACTGGGCCAGGTAGGCCAGCTTCGGCAGGTTCAGGGTAACCACGCCGATGGAGCCGGTCAGGTCGCCCGCGCCGAACAGGCCGCCGGTCTTGGTGCGCAGTTCGCGGATGTCCATCTGCAGACGGCAGCACATGGAACGCACGTCTTCCGGGTTGAGGTCCGAATTGATGAAATTCTGGAAATAGGGAACCCCGTACTTGGAAGTCAGCTTGAGCAGCAGCTCGCCAATCTCGGAATCCCACGGAAAGTCCTCGGTGACGTTGTAGGTGGGAATGGGAAACGAGAAGATGCGGTCATGGTAGTCGCCGCCGAGCATGACTTCGATGAAGGCCTTGTTGATCATGGCCATTTCTTCTTCAAAGTCGCCATAGGTCAACTCGTCGTGGAACTTGCCGCCGATGATCACCGGCTCCTTGGCGATGTGCTTGGGGGCCACAAGATCAAAGGTCAGGTTGGTAAACGGCGACTGTCCGCCCCAGCGCGAGGTGGTGTTCAGGTTGAACACGAATTTCTGCATGCACTGGCGGACCTGCTCGTAGCTCAGTCCGTCGAACCGCACCAACGGTGCCAGATAGGTGTCCACGTTGTTGAACGCCTGCGCACCGGCCCATTCGTTCTGGAGCGTGCCCAGAAAATTGTTCATCTGGCCGAGCGCGGTATCAAAATGCTTGGCAGGCCCGGCCGAGGCTCGGCCTTCGAGGTTGAACCCCTCCAGCAAAAGGTCCCGCAGTGACCAGCCCGCGCAATATCCGGCAAGGCCGAAAGAAAGGTCATGAATATGGAAATAGCCATGCTCATGGGCCAGCCGCACTTCTTCGGGGTACTTTTCCAACGAATAACGGGCCTGAACCGTGCCGGAAAGATGCAGCATCATGCCCTGAAACG
Organism: Pseudodesulfovibrio senegalensis; assembly: GCF_008830225.1. Classification (NCBI taxonomy): domain Bacteria; kingdom Pseudomonadati; phylum Thermodesulfobacteriota; class Desulfovibrionia; order Desulfovibrionales; family Desulfovibrionaceae; genus Pseudodesulfovibrio; species Pseudodesulfovibrio senegalensis. The sequence goes on along the minus strand of NZ_WAIE01000002.1, from coordinate 271,844 downwards.
AATGGGTCATGTTGGCATTTTCATTGACGCGCCAGTCGGCCTTGCCGAGGTATTCATCAATGACGCCCATGACGTCCAGCACGGCCTCGCGCTGGGAACGAATGGCGCGGCGCTTTTCGCGATAAACGATGTATTTCTTTGCCACATCGTATTGCCGCGCTTCCATGAGCACCTGTTCAACGGTATTCTGGACGTGCTCCTGCTCGGGAATGTCCACGCCATCGAGCTTCTGCTCGACTTTTCTGCCCAGACGCTTGGCCAGGAGCGGGTCCTTGATGCCGTTGGCGTTGAGCGCTTTGAAAATGGCTTGGGCGATGCGGTCAGTCGACCACGTTTCCAACCGCCCGTCGCGTTTCATTATCTGGCTGGGCATCCTCGGTCCTCCTTCTGGGTGGCACAAAATCCTGAAGTTTCAACTCAAAACCTTCCGGCAGGTAGCTGCGGGCCTCTTCAATGTCGGCATCCGTAATGCCGGGCACTTTCGTCAGCCGGAAATAAAATGAATCCGGATGCTGGCGAGCCATGGCAAATATTTCTTCGAGCCGGGTGCGTGCCGTCACTTCGGACACCGCATGGCCGGTCAATTCAGGGTATTTCGAATATGGTCCTTTCACATCCACGGCAAAGACGTCTGCAAGGCCGGCATCGAGAATGTCGCGCACGACTTCGGGCCGCATACCGTTGGAATCCATCTTCACCGGCAGGTCGAATTTCCTGATTTCATAAAGGAGTTCGCCAAGACCGGGTACGCAGGAAGGCTCCCCGCCTGTAACGGTCACGCCGTCAAGCCACTTGGCCCTGTCGCGCAAAAAGATGCGCAGGTCGTTTTCCGGCACCACGGGCACTTCATTCATATGCCATGCGAGCTTGTAATTATGGCAGGTGGGGCAGCGAAGATTGCAGCCGCCAAGAAAAAAAACACAACTTGTTCTACCGGGCCAGTCACACAGGCTGAAATGCTCAAAACCGCGGACATAATCCCATACGCTGGATGTAGTACCCATCATTCCCTCGTCCGCAAAAACACGCGCGGACAAACGTCATTTTGAAGTTATGGATGATCGAATGCAGACGAGGCCGGGGGCACCGGCCGAGCCGTCCGAAACAGTCGCGTTCTCTGCCCAGAATCACACTGTTGCGTGCGGTCGTCCGTATTCGATTTTCGAGTGCAATCGCCGCCGTGAGGCAGCGTCCGAACCATGAGGGGCACCATAAACCACCACCTGTTTTTTGTACAGGGGGCTCTCGGTATTTTTTTGCAAACTTCGTCTTAAAATGGCGATTAGAGACAACTAGAGGTGTTTATCGACAACACAAAAACTTTTTCCACAATTATAATTCTGACATATCCGTGAAAATACAGTGCTTTTTCTAGAGCAAGTTTAGAAAAAAAATTGCATAACTCTAGACCAAGGTATGTTTTCGACAACAGGGGGGATTGAAAGAGAAAAAAAACGGTGTGACAATCGAGTAAACTCTTGTAGCACAAGGGCCTCTGATTGAAAACACAAATCATCCAATATTCCACACAAAAAACCGGGACTTTCTCCCGGTCGGCCCCAATGCCACCGCAAAGCCCCGCCAGTTCGGGCTTGACGGAAACAGGCGAAAAAAACAAGCGCCCCCCGCGCATGGCCCAACCACATCAGCCACCTGATTTCATTCATCACAAATGAAGAAATGAACACACGTCGACAGCCCGAAAAAAAGGGACGGCCTCATTGACCGTCCCTTTGCAAAGCTTTGTCCGACCTTTCGGCCGCAACTAGTACTTATCGAACTCGTCTTCGGCCTCCAGAGCAGGAACAGCCTGTTGCCCCACCGCCCGGACATTCGCCGCACGCAGCGCCCGCCGGGCCTCTCCGGAATCCGTATTGAAGAAGTCCATGGTCTGGCTCAAATGAGCGGCCTGCGCTGCAAGCTCTTCGGACGTGGACGACATTTCCTCCGCAGCAGAAGCGATCTGCTGAATCACCGAGTCGAGCTGCTGGATGGCCCTGTTTACGGTATCAGCGCCGGCATTCTGTTCATTGGTTGCGGCTGTAATTTCCTGAATCAGTTCAGCGGTCCGACGGATGTCGGGCACCATGCGGTCAAGCATCTCTCCTGCGGATTCTGCCACAGACACACTGGAATCCGAAAGCTCACTGATCTCCGCAGCGGCCAGCCCCGAACGCTCTGCCAACTTGCGCACCTCCGCGGCAACCACCGCAAAGCCCTTGCCATGTTCACCGGCACGCGCCGCCTCAATGGCCGCATTCAGGGCCAGCAAATTGGTCTGGCGGGCTATCTCCTCGACCACCGAAATCTTTTCGGCAATCTGCTTCATGGCGTCCACGGTTTCCCGAACAGCCTTGCCCCCTTCCTGTGCGTCCTTTGCAGAAGCCAATGCCGTTTTTTCGGTTTCTCTGGAATTTTCCGCTGTCTGCCGGATGTTGGACAGCATCTCCTCCATGGACGATGAGACCTCTTCCACATTGGCGGCCTGTTCCGTGGCCCCCTGTGAAAGCGTCTCCGCAGTGGAGGAAAGCTCTTCCGATCCGCTGGCCACGCCGTCCACGGCAGTACGGACCTTTCCGACGACATTTTGAAGCCTGCCGCCCATTTCACGCAGGTCTCCGGCCAGCATGCCGACCTCGTCCCTGCCCTGGTGCTGTATGTCTGCGGTCAGGTCACCCTGAGCAATGCGCTTGGCAAACATGCCGCTCTCCACGATGGGCGTGCTCATGGAAGAAGCTACCCGCCATCCGGCAATACCGAAAAGCACCGCAACGATCAGACCGATACTCACGGTACGCAAGGTGGCTGAATGGGCGGGCCCCATGATTTCATCCCGTTCACTCAGCGTGACCAGCTTCCATCCGGTATTCTTCGAGACCAGTACGCTGGCCATCATGTCCTTTCCATCAACCGTCAGGTCCGCAACAATCCCCCCTTCACTGGAGGCCACAGGGGCAAGCATGCCGCCGCCCACTTCGCTGACGTTCTTGAACAGGTAATCCTCATGCAACGGATCGGAAAGAATGGTTCCGTCCCCCTGCACCAGCATGGTATACCCGGTCCGCCCCAAGCGGATGGAAGAAGTAAGCTCGGTAAGCCCCGCAAGGCTGATGTCGATGGCGGAAACACCGATTATCTTGCCGGAACTGTCTCGAATCTTGGCTGTCACGCCCGAGTCGGGGACGCCTTCAGTCGTGATGTATGCCGAAAGCAGGACCACATCATCCGCCGAGGCCATGGTTTCCTTATACCACGGCCGCTTGCGGGGGTCATAGCCCTGCATGCCATCGGCACCGGGCGCCTGGTCATATCCGCCGTCCTCCAAACCGGCATACACATAGGCATAGCCGGGATGCGCCTTAAGCAAACGGGTGAATGTATCGTGTACGCTCATTTGTTCGGCAGACATGGTGTCATTGGGAATGTTTACTTCGCCTACCTTGTCGTAATAAACCGGCCAATTCCCCATCCCGTTGCGGGAGGCGGGCAACTCCGCCACATAACGCGCCGTGGCCTCTGCCTCCTTGAATATTTGCGTCACATAATCGTCAATTCGTTCAAGCTGCTGTTGCGAGGCATCCTCGAACAGATTCAACACGGTGTCCTCGTATTGGATGTACACGGCTGTCGTTATGATGCCCACGGAAATAAACACGGGCAACAGGATGGACAGCATAAACTTGGTCCGTATGCTCATTTGGCTCCCCCTTTTTTATGAATAGCCTTCATTTCTTACCACGTGAGATGAAACAAATCTTTTATTTTGACTGCTGCAACGGAATTGGCACAATCCGCAACATGACTGAAAAAAAACTCCGCCCACAAAAGATCAAACACACTGCCCGCCCCTAAATTGTCCTTGCATTTACGCCGATGAGTCTCGTACCATGCCCCCTTTACGCAAACCGCCGCGGCGGAGACATAAAACGGCATGAAATTCACGGAATACATAAAACAGGAAGGCTACACCCGTTACCGGGGTGCAGTCGACGACAGCGTGTACGAATACTTTCAGTGCCCGAACCCGGAAAAAGCCACCTGGTACTTCAAGAAAGGGAGCTACCAATGTACGGGATGCAAGGAACAATGCGAAACAGACAGTTCCGAAGGCTTTCAAATGTTTCTTTTTACGGAGTGACAACCATGAGATTTCTGGCCGCCCTCCTTCTCGCCCTGTTCATGCTCGCGCCCACGCAGGCGCGCAGCGATGAAATCGATACGATGAACATCGAGCTGTGCCGACAGGTACTTTCCCGCATGCTGTGCAAGGATCCCGTGGAACTCAACATGGTGGCCAAGGTCAAGGACGGCCTGTATCTGTTCAGCACCTTTTATGCGAAAAAGGAAACCCAGTTCTACTGCGGTGTGGGAGGCGGATACATCCGTATCGAAGGCAAGGAATTCCACAGGATCACGCACACAATTCCTTACGTCTTCGACATGCCATCCAAATGCAGTGTGGTGGAGTATTTGAACCCGGAATGCCCCAAACGAAGCAAAATCGTGGTTTGTGCGCCCAAGACGCTGGACGAACAGTCGGCGGAAGATTTCTGGAACCGGCCCATTCCCGACCTTCTGGACGAAGACCTGAAGCGGGCGCTGGACGACCTGAACGGCACCGAAGCCGAACAACCGGCTGACGCTCCCGCGGCCGCAGGCCAATAGCCTACAACCGGCGCACCACAACCAACACGGCCACAACGGCCATGACGGCATACAGGGGCCACCACAGCCCGGAAACGGCTGAAAACGCTACGGCGGCCACCACAGCCAACGAATAGGCACAGGCTTCGAACATGCGCATCAATTCGGCCCGCCGCTCCGGGGTGATATGCGAGCGCATGGGTTCAAGTTTTTCCCACTGCGCGGAAGGCCCGGGCGCAGGCCGTATCGACGATTGAAGCTTATGGCCGCAACGCTTGCAGCGCCGCGCCTTGTCGTCATTGGGATTCCCGCAACGGGTACAAACTATCATCATGGACTCCATCAATCAGATTCGCCATCGGACAAAACGCTGCCGAAAGCATGGCGGAACAGCTCCCGCCGGCACGACCCTAGCTCAGAACCGCCCCTGATTCCAGAAAATACACGCAAGCAAAAACGGCAGCTTATTGCCTTGAAGAAAGGTTTGCGCTATTTCATCATTTGGAACACGGAAATCACGACCTCCAACGGCCAAAACGGATATCAATGACCCAAAACAGTTCATCAGCTCAAGGCAATCAGCAACTCTCACGAGAGCAACGATATGCCGCCTACCGCAAAAAACTCCTCGAACTCAAGGACGGAGCCGCATTGCGCGAGGTTCTCGAACGGGAAATGCTGCTCGAATTCGTGCGCATCAACCACGGGAACATCAACGAATTTCCCCTGCTCAAGGCGCAGCAGAACAGCGTCATCGAGCTGATGTGCAACCGGGGCCAACATCCCGGATACGATTTCATCCAGAAAATGGCCGGCATTTTCATGACCCTGGTGACCCGCTACGACAAGGCCCGGGCCAACGATGACAAAAAGGCCATGGACGTTGTCGGCGCCCAGCTCCACAACACCGAGGTCATCCTCATCAAATGCGTGCAGGGCATCGTTTACGGAATGGCCCTGATCACGGACAACTTCGAAGAAATGGTGCTGCGCTACTTTGGACAGGAATCCCTCAACGACTACAGCGCCCTGATCGAGAAATATGAACTGGACATCAATTTCTGGCATGCCTTCGTGCAGCATTTCGTGGCCAGCCGCGTGGAAAATGCGCACAAGGAAATTCTGGCCGAACGCAAATACAACCTGTCCAAAGAGCGCTCCTTTCTGGTCATCCGCTTTCTCTTCGATGACATTCTGGCCCAGTTGAACCCCACCTCGGCCACCATCGAAAAAACCCGGCTGCAAAAGACCTATGAGCTCAGCGAAGCAGGCTTCAAGGAACGCCGCAGGGCCAAGATCGTGCAGAACACGCTGTTACGCGGTCTCTCCTTCATGCCCGAGGGCTTTCTCAAGGAAGGAGACTACCTGAACGCGGCACGCATCGTATGCATTGACCCCATATCCGAGGACTTTGCCCGGGAATACCAAAACCGAATCGTGAACAAGAACAAGGTCGAAAAGGAAGAGGGGAACAGGGAAAATTCATTTGAATTCCTGCTCAATCAGGTGGTGGCTTTGGGCGTTGGGGCGACGTTGGCCATCGGCATGACCAGCCGCAATTTCTTTTCCGCACTGGAAAAATTCATTCCCGGGGAAACCAAAAGCATTGTCCCGCTCATGCGCAACTTCAACACCGCGGCCCTTGAAAAAGTGCTCTTCTTCATGCTGGAGCACCACTTCATGCACATCCTCCGGGAGATCGGCATGGACGAGGGCGGCAAGATCATGGTGCGCAGTGCGCGGGCCCGAAGGACAACCGAGGCAGAGGTCGACCAGTTGCCGGGCATCAGTAAAATCCGCAAGGCAAAGCTGTTTGCCGTCGACAGCACCAAGAAGGAATACATGCTCTTCCGGGCCAAACAGCCCAAACAGCTGGGCCAGATCCTGAACGCGCTTCAGGTGGAACCGGAATTTCTCGAAGGCATCAAGACACTTTGGGGGACCCCCCTGTTCCGTGTGGACATCATGGTACTGGTCAACCTGGAGCAGGTATCCCGCACCACCACGAACCTGAACGCCAAGCTTGCAGAAATACTTTCCAAATACGGAGTCTCGGCACCCAGATCAGCCAACACTCCAGCCGAGAACGCGACCCGATCCTGAATACGGCCGCAACCAAACGCCGACACCCGGCCCACGCAGTCGTTAGCGCTGAAACACAACCGTCTTGTTGCCATCCACGATGACACGATCCTCCACATGCCAGCGAACGGCACGTGCCAAAACGTGGCGTTCAACGTCCGCACCGCTGGATTTGAGGTCGTCGATGCTGTGGCTGTGCTTCACCCGAATCACGTCCTGCTCGATGATCGGTCCCTGATCCAGTTCTTCGGTCACGTAATGGGCCGTTGCCCCGATGAGCTTGACCCCGCGTTCCGCAGCCCGGCGATACGGGTCCGCGCCCACAAAAGCGGGCAGAAAGGAATGGTGAATATTGATGACCTTCATCGGATACCGCTGCACGAACTTCGGTGACAGAATCTGCATATACCGGGCAAGCACGACCACATCGGCCTGGCCTTCGAGCATATCAAGAATCCGGGCCTCGGCCTCGGCCTTTTCCTCGGGACTGCGCCCCACGGGCACGTGATGGAAGGGAACAAAGGTCTCGACCGGCTCACGCAGGTCCGGATGGTTGCTGACCACCATGGTGATATCCGCGTAGATTTCATCGCGCGCCCAACGCCACAGCAACTCCATGAGTGCATGATCATACCGGGAAACCAGAATGGCCATTTTCTTGCGCACCCAGGCGGGGTTCATGCTCCAGCAACGCATGCCGAACCGCTCGGCCACTTCCCTGGAAAACTCCTGCTTGAAGGCCTCCAGGCCGTCCATGTCCATACCGGGCAGGTAAAATTCGTTGCGCATGAAAAACATGCCGCCCTCGGCATCCGACGAATGTTGGTCCGAATGGATGATGTTGGCCCCACGTGAGTGGAGGAAGCCGGAAACCGCAGCGACGATCCCGGGTTTGTCCTGACATTTGACCACAAGCCGAGCTACACCCTTCCTGGATTCACTGATCATTTAACTCTCCGCATATATATTTGAAAAATAACGACTTTGATTAGAAAAAGCGTTGTAAAAGCACACACATTTCGCGTTCAAACGCCTCAACGGTGCCATCGGCCCGTCTAGCGCAAATCAAATCGAAACAAAAGATTTTTCTTGCGCGCGCCCGGGAAATCGGTACATCAGCCCACAACGCGTTGCGCGAACCCCCTGTTTCCGATACGCTTCGCCTTGCATTGCAATCGTCACGAAACACAGCCCTCACGGGAGAATGATAATGTCCAAAAACGCATTGAAAAAGGTCATGGACCATGCCCAGGCCGGGATCACGGCACGCCAGAAGTTCTTTGACGAACGGGCGGAGTCGCTGGTGGACATCGCACGGACCATGGCAGTGAGCCTTGCCAACGGCGGCAAAATCATGTTTTGCGGCAACGGCGGCAGCGCTGCCGACAGCCAGCATCTTGCGGCCGAGCTTGTCAACCGCTTCAAGATGGAACGCCCGCCACTGCCCGGCCTGGCATTGACCACGGACACCTCGGCCATAACGGCAATCGGCAACGACTACAGCTTTGACGAAATATTCGAGAAGCAGGTCATGGCGCTGGGCAACCCGGGAGACATTCTGGTCGGGCTGTCCACCTCCGGCACCAGCACCAACGTGATCCGGGCCATGCGCGAAGCACGCAAACGCAACGTCATCACCGTGGGCATGGTAGGCCAACACGGCGGAGAAATGCTCCCGGTCAGCGACTACCTGATACTCACACCCAGCGACGACACGCCCGTGATTCAGGAAATCCACATAGCCGCGGGGCACATGCTCTGCCATCTGATCGATCATTTCCTGTTCGAGGAAGTGGCGGAACTCACGCCCTATCTCACGGGCCAGCAGACCTAGCGGCCTTCATGAGACATAATGAAAAGGGCCGGTCCATGAGGACCGGCCCTTTTTCTTTTCATATCTTTTCCGGACGAACCCGTATGGTCAACCCTTTGGTGCGCAGCTTTTCGGCAACCCGTTCGGCCCGCTCCCTGTTGGGCAAGGTGGCGACCACCAGTTGCGCCACGCCGGCCTCATCCCAAACCCACACATGCTCCGCCAGAATGACGCCGGAATCAGCCACCTTCCGCCGCAATTCATCGCGGACCGCGTCGCGGCTTCGGAAATCGTCCGGGTCGAGCTTTTTGCCGCAGGCGAGCACCCACCAGCCGAGAGCTTCCCGGCCCGGGTCTTCGCCAAAGCTGCGCGCAACCTCACGCGCAAGGGATTCCCGAACCGTTGCGGTCATGCGCAAAATGCTTTGCTCTATGGTATCTATGGTACAATGATTCATTGAATATTCCCGGACCGCAGGCGGCCGGAGTGGATTGTATTCAGCTCGACGCAAAAAGCAACCGTTTTCACAAGGGGTTGGAACTTGCGACTCTTCTGCTTGCAGGCTATTGTTCAGCCATGTTCGGAGACAGATACCACAAAAGCGGCCCCCCGCGGACCAAGGCTGTCCGCATCATGCGCATTGCCCTGGGCTTTGCAGGAACGGCCCTGATCATATGGGCCTTGAGTTCACTGCCCTACGACACCTTCCGCGAAGAGCGCATTCGCGCACTGGGCGAACATTCGACACGGGGTGTTGTTTTTTCCAAACGCACGGAACCTGATTCGGACGGCCCCCTGTACCTGATCACCTACCGCTATTCCGACATGGAAGGCATCGAACACGTGGGCATGGCCAACCTGCCACGGGACAGATGGCAACGGCTCAACAAGGGCGACCGCATCAAGGTCTTCTTTGCCCGGGCGAACCCTGCCCTGTCCCGGGCCCAATTCATGATCGAACCCGCCTTTCAGATCAAGCTCCGGCAATGGATACGGGGCGACTAGCACTTCCCTGCCCGTGCTGGCAGCAAAAATGACGCAAAAAAGGCCACCGAGGCGACCGCAATGATGGCCGCACCGGAAGTGATGTCCATGGCATAGGATATCCACAAACCGACCACACAGAAAAAAACGCTCAGCAAGCTGGAACGCAGCATCATGCCGCCCAGTGAACGCGAACGCCGTTCAGCCATGAACGGGGGAATGGTCAGCAGCGCAATGACCAGAATCAACCCCACGATGCGGATGATCATGACAACGGCAAGGGCGATGAGCCCCAGCAGCAAGAAATGCAGGAAATCCACAGGGACCCCGCGGGCGCGGGCAAAATCCTCGTCAAAACTCATGACCTGAAAACCCCGGTAGCAGGCCAGGGTTACGCCCAGGACAACGGCGGCCAGAACCGCCATAGGCCAAAGATCCGCGCGCGGCACGGCCAAAATGCTCCCGAAAAGGTAGCTCATCAGGTCCACGTTGTAGCCGGGGGTGATATCCAGCAGGATGATACCCAAGGCCATGCCAGCGGCCCAGAGAACACCCACAACGGTATCGGCCCTTTCCTTGCGGTGCAGGGTCACCCAGGCCATGATCATGGCTGCGCCAAGGGCAAACAACGTGGTCACCGGCAGAACGGGCAGGCCCAAAAAAAAGGCCAACCCAACGCCGCCATATGAGGCATGAGCCACGCCGCCGGAGAGAAAGACAATGCGGTTGACCACCACGAGCGTTCCGATCACGCCGCAGATGATGCTGGCCAAAATCCCGGCCAGCAGGGCATTTTGCATGAATTCGAGATGCAGCATTTCCATGATCAGTCATTATCCTCTGTATGATGGTGTTCCAGCACCCGGTGCGGAATGTCGCCATGCGCCACCAGCTCCACGGGACAACAGCCCCCCTCTTCGCCATAGGCCATCTTGAACATTTCGCCGGTTATCAGCGGGGCGTTGTGGAAATGCAGGGTCCTGTTCACACAGGCCACGGATTTGACACTCTTGGCAATGGTGGAAATATCGTGACTGACCATGATGATGGTCATGTTGCGGTTCAGTTCCCTGAGCAAACCGAACAGGCTGACCCGGTTTTCCTGATCCACGCTGGCCGTGGGCTCGTCCAGCAGCAGCAGATCGGGATCGGAAACAATAGCACGGGCTATGAAGACCCGCTGCCGTTGCCCTCCGGAGAGTTCTGCTATGCAGCGCCCTGCCGAAGTCTCAAGCCCTACGCGTTCCAAGGCCCCGAGCGCCTTGCGCATCGCATCCCTTCCGGGTCGCAATCCGGCCACGCCCGCAAACCCGGAACGCACCACGCCCATGGAAACCACGTCCAGAACCGTGATGGGAAAGGAACCGGACACGTTGGTGTACTGGGGCATGTAGCCGATGCGGTCACCGCATTCGCCGGGAGAACACCCAAGCACGTGCACGGTTCCCTGCTGCGGGGAAATCAGCCCGAGCAACAATTTTATCAAGGTGGATTTGCCCCCGCCGTTGGGGCCGAGAACGGCCACAAAATCACCGCGCTCGATTTCGAGATTCACATGCTCGAGAACAGGCGTGCCGTTGTAGGCAAACGTCACGTCCTGCAAGGAAACAACATGGTCCGCCACCATGCCCTCCTGCTGTTAAAAGATGATCCAGACCAAGAAAGAATACAACACGCCGCCAACAATGCAAACCATGCCAATCATTAGCAGGAAACAACTATCCAGGCGACGATTATCATGAGAAGGCACAACCACGCAGCGAATCGATCAACTGGTCGGGCCAGCGGTCCGTGCGAGCGCACGAACAGGCCCAGCGGCAATCCCGTGACCAGTCCGGAGCAAAAGCCGAACAAATGCGCGCCCAGGTCGGTATTCTCTCCGCCCGAACCGAGCATGGCCAACAACCCCAACCCCGCGGCCATGGGCACGAAAAAGGAATGCATGCCCCGGAACAGCCATGCGCTCACATTCACGGGTCCGGCCCTCGCCACCGTGCCGGCAACAAAAGGGTGTACCGAGGCCAACAGCCCGGCCGTTCCGAAAACCGCCGTGGAAAAACCTATGGAATCATGCGGCGGTCCCAAAACAACGGCATTGATCATATTGCCCGCAACCCCACAGGCAAGACTTAAAAACAATGCCAGTCCCGGTCCCACCTGCCTGCCCAGAATGACCAGGAAAGTCCCTCCCACAACCGCATTGCCCAGCACGTGCGCGGCGTTACCGTGCAATGTCAGGGCCGTGACGGCACGCCACCACTCCCCGGCCAGCATGCGCTCGGCATGGGCGCTGCCAAGCGGCTCCCAGTGGCCCGGAAAAATCCCGACCACGGGAAAGGCCATGGTGGTGCACGCATGAAAAAGAATCATCAAACACATGAAACCCAACGGCAGGGAAACCGCCCCCGGAGCCCGTAACGGTTCTGCCGGAAGAACAACCGGATCGTCGCGGTTTTCACGAAGATACAAACCGATTTCCTCTGCGGCGCGTCGGGCAAACCACGCCGGAACAACAAGCTTGCGAACGCCATGCTCCCGATCCGTACGAATGCGGCAGGGGATGTTCCGGGCCAGCAGCACCAGCCGCCAATCCTGCAATGTCCGTTCGCCGGGATTCCCTGCATGCGGAAAGTCGTCGCCGTCTCGACCGGAAACCAAGGGGACAACGTTTGTCCATGCCGGATGCAGCAGGCGGCGCAAGAGGGTGGGACGGGGCGGTTCGATCCTCATGCCTTTTGATAAACCGTTATGCCCCGTTCGTGAAGTGTCACATGCAACAGCTTCACATGGCAGGGGAAAGGATGTATCTCCAGCCCATGAAACAGATCACTTCCTCCTGCACCGTGCTTGCGACGCTGCTCCTGATTGTCATGACGGTTCCGGCAACGGCTTCTCCCCTGAGCCGGAAGGACGCCCGGCAGCTCGAACGCATGGCCGGCCAGATGCTCATGATCGGATTCCGCGGGTATGACGTAAACGCAAACTCCCCGATCATGCTCGACATCAGGGAACGCCACCTCGGCGGCGTGATTCTTTTCGATTACGATGTGGCTCTGCACAAGCCCGAGCGCAACATCAAAAATCCGCAACAGGTGGCCCGGCTGACCCAGACACTCCGCGACGCGGCCGAGGTGCCGCTGCTGGTGGCCGTGGACCAGGAAGGAGGACGGGTCCAACGCCTCAAGGCCCGATACGGCTTTGCGCAGACACCTTCTGCTCAGGCCATCGGGGCCACTGGGGATACCCGGCAGGCACTGCTGGCCGGGGAAAAGATCGGAGCCATGCTGCGTGGCGCAGGGTTCAATCTGGACTTCGCCCCGGTGGTGGATGTGAACGAAAACCCGGCAAGCCCGGCCATCGGCGCCATCGGGCGCAGCTTCTCATACCGGCCGGACCGGGTGGCCGCATTTGCCGGCGAATTCATCAATGGACTGCACGCTCACGGCGTACTTTCCTGCATCAAACATTTCCCGGGGCACGGAAGCGCCGGCAGCGACAGCCATCTCGGAGTCACGGACGTAACCGACACATGGAAACCCGAAGAACTGACTCCCTACCGCACCCTCATCGCGCAAAACCGCGTGGACATGATCATGACCGCGCACATCTTCAACGCCAAACTGGACCCTGACCACCCGGCAACCCTTTCGCCCCGGGTCATCAACGGTCTTTTGCGCAAACAACTGGGGTGGCAGGGCGTGGTGGTCACCGACGACCTGAACATGAAGGCCATCAGCACACAATACGGTTTTCGCGAAACCATCCGGCTCGCAATCGCCGCGGGCGCAGACATGCTGCTTTTCGGCAACAACCTGAGTTACGATCCCCGGATTGCCGTCAGGGCAATGGCCGTCATCCGCTCTCTTGTGGAAGAAGGCGCCGTGTCCATGGAACGCATCCGCGAATCGTACGGCCGAATCATTAAACTCAAAAAAAATCTCATCAAATAAACAATATTCCAAGAACATACTATTTTTTTGTTACCCATGTAACCATACCCGCTTCCCCTGCGAACAAAGGGGCATAACCACCTTTTCAGGGGAATACATGAAAAAGAAACTCATTGTTGCGGGATTCCTGCCGCTGCTCATCATCATGGGAGCCTGCACACAATTCACGCCGCAACCACGAACCAACCCCGAGGGCAGCCTGCCTGCGGCCTATTCCTTGTATCCCGAGGAACCTGCCACCCCGGACCGTTGGTGGCAGAATTTCGACGACGACGAACTGAGCGGACTGGTGGAGACTGCGCTCACGGCAAACATGGACCTGCTTCAGGCATGGGCGCGACTCAAGCAGGCCAACGCCTCGGCAGTCAAAAGCGGTGCGGCCAAATACCCCAGCCTTGATGCATCCGGCGACTATTCGCACACGCGCACACGCCCGGAAAGCGGCGGCCCGGCATACAATACCGAGACCCATGAACTGGGGCTGGCCGCCAGCTACGAACTGGACCTGTGGGGCCGCATCAACGCCACCACCATGGCCGACACGCTGGAAGCCAACGCCACCCGGGAAGACATGGCCGCCACCGCCATGACCGTGGCTTCGGAGGTGGCCTCTCGCTGGCTGGAAATCAAGGCACAGCGTGAACTGGAAAAACTGGTACGCGCCCAGATCAAGACAAACGAGACCTATCTCGAACTGATAGAACTGCGTTTCGAAAATGCCCTGTCCACGGCGCTGGACGTCTATCAGCAGCGCGAGGCCGTGGCCAGCGCCAAGTCCAAACTCCCGCCCATACTCCTCAAGCAGCAAACCCTGCACAACCAGCTCAACCTGTTGCTGGGAAAACCAGCCGGGAGCACGATAGTCCTTGCCGAACGTCCCCTTCCGGACATGCCTGCCCCGCCTGCTTCGGGATTGCCGGCAGACCTTCTGGCAAAACGACCGGACGTGCGTGCGGCCGGACTGCGCCTGCACTCTGCGGACTGGAGCGTGGCTGCTGCGCGGGCGGACCGCCTGCCGTCATTGAGCCTGACCGGCAATGGCCAGTTCAACGGCGCACAGCTGGCCACCCTGTTCGACGGCTGGATGTACGCGCTGGCCGCATCCATCACCGGCCCCATATTCGACGGGGGCAGCCGCAGGGCCGAAGTGGAACGAACCCGCGCCGTGGCCGAGGAACACCTCTACGCCTACCGGGAAACCGTTCTCACGGCGGTCATGGAAGTGGAAAACGCCATGGCCGGGGAACAATGGCAACGCAAGTACGTTGCGGCCCTGCAGGCGGAACTGGATGCCGCGCGCAACAACTTCAAGGAAGCGCTGGCCCGTTACGTGGCCGGGCTCACGGAATATCTGGACGTGCTCAGCGCATTGACCAGCGTACAGAATCTTGAAATCTCGCTGGTCACCAATCGACTGGAATTGCTGCAATACCGCATAGGTCTGTACGAGGCCCTCGGCGGCGACTGGATGCATGCCCTCCCTCTTGCCGAAGACCAAAAAGACGAATCTCCGAATGAAGAACAAGGGTAAAACCATGACCAATAGGGAAGCACCCAAAAAGAAATACTCTGCTGTGCTCAAATTCCTGCTGCCCCTGCTTATTGTGGCGGCCGCAGTGGCCGGGGCATGCGCCATGATCGCCACTGCGCCCAAGCCCCAAAAGGCCAAGCCCAAACGTGTGCTGCCGCTGGTAACGACGGCACCGGCACAGCTGAAGGGGTATCAGGTCTGGCTGCCGATCATGGGTACCGTGACAGCTGCCAAGGAAGTCACCATCGGCTCGCAGGTGAGCGGCCGGGTGCAATCCGTAACCCCGCACTTCAAGCCCGGCGGTCATGTCAGCGAGGGCGAACTCCTGGTGCAGATCGAACGGGAGGAATACGAACTGGCCGTAAACGAGGCCAAGAGCACGGTGGCCGAAGCCCGGTACGACCTGCGCGTGGAAGAAGGCTATCAGAACGTGGCCAAAAAGGAGTGGGCTGTTCTGGGCACCAAGCCCGCCACCAGCAAGGAGGCGGAATTGGCCCTGCGCAAGCCGCACCTGCTCAAGGCGCAAGCCGCGCTGGCCGCAGCCGAGGCAACCCTGCGCGACGCGCGCCTGAACCTCGAACGCACGACCATCAAGGCTCCGTTCGCTGCCATCGTGCAGGAAAAGAATGTGGACGTAGGGTCCACCCTGTCCACCAACGACACCGTGGCCACCCTTGTGGGCACGGACGAATTCTGGGTCGAGGCCTCCATTGCTTCCGACCGTCTCGGCTGGGTAGCCATTCCCCGCCAGGGACACGAAAACGACGGATCACCGGTGCGCATCACAGTGAAAAGCGGCGGCCAGACGTATACCCGCACCGGGCGCGTAACCAGCCTGTTGCCGTCTCTTGAAACGGATAGCCGCATGGCCCGAGTACTCATTACCGTGAAAGATCCGCTGAACATGAAAGGGGAAAAGGATACACCGCCGCTATTGCTGGGCACCTATGTACGGGCAAGGATTCAAAGCAGGGAACTGGACGATGTGGTGGTCATTCCCCGCACAGCCTTGCACGACGACAGCTCAGTGTGGATTCTCGGCGAAGGCAACAAACTGGAAATCCGCAAGGTGGACCCGGTCTGGAAAGACGTTTCCAACGTTGTCGTCCGCAACCAGATAAAGCCCGGAGAATCCATCATCACCTCCGACCTTTCCGCACCGGTACACGGCATGACCGTACAGGTGGCCGCCGGAGGCCCGGATGAAGGATAACGGGAAAGGGCCCATCGCGTGGATGGCCGGCAACACCGTTGCGGCCAACCTGCTCATGGCCGTGCTCATGATAGGAGGACTGCTGTTCCTGCCGCAAATCAAGCAGGAAGTCATGCCCGACTTTGAGCTGGACTGGGTCATGGTCTCGGTTTCCTACGACGGCGCCAGCCCGGAAGAGGTGGAAAAAGGCATCATCCTGCCCATCGAGGACGCGGTGCGCGGACTGGACGGGGTCAACGAAGTTTCATCATCGGCTCGGGAACAGAGCGGCACCGTGACCGTGGAAGCGGTCAGCGGCTACGACCTCATGAAGCTCAAGGACGAAATACAGTCCGAAGTGGAGCGCATCACCAATTTTCCCGAGGACGCCGACGACCCTGAGGTGACGACCATATCCCGAAGTCACGAAGTGCTCCAGATCATGGTGCACGGCAACGTGCCGGAAACGACCCTGCGCACCCTTGCCGAGCAGGTTCGCGACGACATGACCCTGAGCCCCCACATCACCAAGACCGAACTGTCACTGGTGCCTGATTACGAGATATCCATCGAGATCCCGCAGGACAAGCTGCGCGCGTACGGCCTCACCCTGCAGGACGTGGCCAACAAGATTGAAGCCGCGTCCGTGGAACTGCCCGGAGGCAGCATCAAGGCCTCGGGCGGCGAAATACTGGTACGCATGAAGGAACGCAGGGATTACGGCAGCCAGTTTGCGGCCACTCCGCTGCTGACAACGTCCACAGGATCACAGGTGCTTGTGGGCGACATCGCCACGGTCATCGACGCATTCGAGGATGAAGACATCATCACCACCTACGATGGCGAACCCGCCATCAAGGTGGAGGTCTACCGGGTCGGTGACCAGACGCCCATCGAGGTTTCCGACGCGGGCAAGGAATACCTCGCGCAACTGCGAAACCAGCTTCCGGAAGGCGTGTCCGTGGAAATCCTCAACGACCATTCGGACATGTTCAGAAGCCGCATGGAACTGCTGCTGAACAACGCCTACCTCGGCCTGGGGCTGGTGTTCATCCTGCTCGGCCTGTTCCTTGAACCGCGTCTGGCATTTTGGGTGGGGCTGGGCATTCCCATATCCTTTTGCGGGGCATTCCTGTTCATGCCCGCCACGAACGTGAGCATCAACATGCTCAGCATGTTCGGCTTCCTGATCTCGCTCGGCATCGTGGTGGACGACGCCATCGTGGTAGGCGAAAACGTCTACTCCAACATGCAGAAAGGCATGAACGCGAAGCAGGCGGCCATTACCGGGGCGCGTGAAGTGGCCGTACCCGTGATCTTTTCCGTGCTGACCAACATCGTGACCTTCATGCCCCTGTTCTTCATCCCCGGAGTCATGGGCAAATTCATGGTCAATATTCCGGCCGTGGTCTGCGTGGTTTTCGCCATTTCACTGATCGAGAGCCTGTTCGTGCTGCCCGCCCACCTTTCCCATGTACACGGCAAGGGCAGCCCGCTGCTGCAACCCATCGTCAGGATACAACGCCATGTGGACCGATGGCTGCAGGGCTTCATCAACAGGGTATACAGGCCGTTGCTGGCCAAATCCCTGAACGCCCGGTACATGCTGCTGGCCTCGGCCGTGGCCGTTCTGCTGCTGACCGGGGCCTACATTGCCAGCGGTCGCATCGGCCTGACCTTCATGGAGCGCACGGAGTCGGACTACGCATACTGCCTTGCGGTGCTGCCCTACGGATCGTCCGTTGAGGCCAGCAAAAAAGTTCGGGACCAGCTCCTGAAATCCGGAGAGGCAGTGGGTGCGGCCAACGGCCAGGACACCCTCTGCAAGGGATATTATGCCCAGATAGGCGGCAACGCAGACAACTCGTCCGGCTCCCACGTTGTGGAGGCATTCTTTTATCTCACGGATGCGGAACAGCGGCCCATGTCCACATTCGATTTCGTACAGGCATGGAAAAGAAAAACCGGTAGAATTCCGGGGCTGGACACCATCACATTCAAGAGCGACAAGGGCGGCCCTGGTTCGGGAAAATCCTTCACCGTGGAGCTTCGCCACAAGGATGTGGATACGCTCAAACTCGCCGCTGCAGAATTGGCCGAAAAGCTGGGCACTTATCCCAATGCCAGTGAGATCGACGACGGTTTCCTGCCGGGCAAGCGGCAACTCGACTTCACGATACGCCCGGAGGCCAAAAGTCTCGGCCTGAGCGCCGAATCCGTGGCCCGGCAGGTGCGCGCCGCATATTACGGCACACAGGCCACCAGCTTCCAGCGCGGCCGCAACGAGGTTTCGGTCATGGTGCGTCTGCCCAAAAGCGAACGCATGACCGAACAAAGTCTGGACGACTTCGTACTGCTTACGGACGAGGGCAAGGAAGTGCTGCTGCGCGACGCCGTGGACATGGCTGAAGGACGTTCCTACACCTCCATCGACCGACGCGACGGCCAACGCATCATCGAGGTTACAGCGGACATCCGGCCTGAAAGCCAGACCGACCGCATACGTGCTGATGTGGTGGCCAACGTGCTGCCGGGTCTCATGGCCAAGTATCCGGGCCTGAGCTATGGCTTTGAAGGCAAGCAGGCCGACATATCCGAAGGCATCTCCTCACTCTTCACCGGTCTGCTCATGGCCATGCTCGGCATTTTCGCCCTTCTGGCCATTCCGTTGCGCAGCTATTTCCAGCCAATGGTAATCATGACCGCCATCCCCTTCGGCATGGTGGGCGCCGTGGCCGGGCACCTGATCATGGGCTACTCGCTTTCACTCATGAGCCTGTTCGGCATCGTGGCCCTCACCGGAGTGGTGGTCAACGACTCGCTGGTATTCCTCGATCGCATCAACGGACTGCGGGCAACCGGACAGGAAGTGCACGATGCAATCATTGAGGCCGGCACGCAACGATTCCGTCCCATCGTGCTGACAACGTTGACAACGTTCTTCGGCATCATGCCCATCATCTTCGAAACCTCTCGACAGGCCAAATTCATCATTCCCATGGCCCTGTCCCTGGGATTCGGCATCGTCTTTGCCACGACAATAACCCTGGGCATCGTGCCCTGCCTGTACATGATC
Source organism: Pseudodesulfovibrio senegalensis (assembly GCF_008830225.1). Taxonomy (NCBI): domain Bacteria; kingdom Pseudomonadati; phylum Thermodesulfobacteriota; class Desulfovibrionia; order Desulfovibrionales; family Desulfovibrionaceae; genus Pseudodesulfovibrio; species Pseudodesulfovibrio senegalensis. The sequence continues at coordinate 252,572 of NZ_WAIE01000002.1, read as the reverse complement.
CTGCACGATGCGCAGACATTGCTGCAGCGCGGCAAGGACCGGCCGCCGGAAAGCAGGCAGCATCATACTGCCGGCGGACACAAGGCATAAAAAAACACGGAATCCGGCAACCGGATTCCGTGTTTCTCTTTTTTCACCGATGCGTCAAATCGTCTACAGCATGTCCTGCTGAATGCCGGCCTCTTCGGTCAGCCGCACGATATCACGCAAAATTTTCAAAGTTTCCCGGGCTTCCTGCGGGTCCAGCTTGCGCAAGGCAAAACCGGCATGGACAATAATCCAGTCGCCGACATCAACCTGCTCGTCCAGAAGCATCAGCGAAGTCTGGATGGTGGCATCCCCTTCGCCAACCCGGCCGGTGGCCATATCGTCTTCGATTTCCAAAATCTCAATTGGCACTGCGAGGCACATAAATCTTCTCCCCTGAAGGATTATCCGTCGTGCGCTTTTTCCAGGACCCGCCAACGGCTTCGATTTCCTTGAGCATTATACCGACAACCTCCGGCAGGCGTTCTTCCAGTTCAGGAGAAAGCGCCGTGGACATGGTCTGGTAATCCCGGGGCTCAACCCCGATGAGCACCACCTTGTCCGCAGCCGGACATTGCCCGATCAGCTTACAGTTTGCAAGCACGTCAAGCAAGTCCGTCTGGTGCATGGAATTCTTGAAGGCAAGACATTTGCTGAGGTCGTCACCCATGAGACGATGAATATCACCGGGCTGGCCGTCGTTGAGCACGATGTCAACGATGACCAACGCGTCACATTCCATGATCGGCCCCATGAGCTTGGTGCCAAGTGTGCCGCCGTCCATAACCGTGACGTGCGGGGGGAACTCGTAATTCTGCTCCAGATCCTCCACAACGCGGACACCGAAGCCTTCGTCCGTGTAGAGCACGTTGCCAACGCCGAGAACGAGTATGCGTGTTTCTGTGTTTTCCATTGATTTCAATTAAAAGACGGGAACCCGGAGGTCAACCCCGGATTCCCGCCAGTGTTGGTTGTGTTTCCCGTCAATTACAGGATCTTGAACTTCTGGACATTACCGGTCTTGTTGTCGATGACATGCACGCCGCAGGCGATGCAGGGGTCATAGGAGTGAACGGTACGAAGGATTTCGACCGGACGCTCGGGATCGAAGATCGGAGTGTTGTCCATGAGGGCTTCTTCCACAGGGCTGGCCAGGTCGTTGTCGCAACGGGGGCCGAGGTTCCATGTGGAGGGGACGACCAACTGGAAGTTGTCGATCTTGCCGCCCTTGATATCGAGCCAGTGAGACAGGGCACCGCGCGGAGCGTTGACAAAACCCACGCCCATGGCGCTTTCGGGCATGTCCCAATCCTTGCAGATGTCGACTTTGCCCTTGGCCACGTTTTCCTTGAGGTCTTCAACCCACTCGGCAGTCTTGAGTGCGATGATCAGGCACTCGATGCCGCGTGCGCCGGTACGACCCAGCGTGGAGAACAGAGCGTCGGGGCCGACTTCCAGCTTGTCCAGCACGAAGTTGACGTACTTGACGAACTCGGGCTGACCGAGACCGAAGTTGACCAGACAGTGAGCCAGCGGTCCCACTTCGATGCTGCGACCGTCGTAACGCGGAGCCTTCATCCAGCTGTAGCGCTCGTTGTCGTCCAAGCTTGTGTACTGGGGTTCGGTGACACCTTTGTACGGATGCTTGGGATCGCCCGGCTTGTACCAGCTGTGCTTGACGTGCTCTTCGATCTTTTCGGGATCAAAGGCTTTCACATTGCCGATCTTGCGATCGTAAATGACGCCAGGCTTGATGTAGCGGGAGTTGAGATCGGCTTCGCCGCCCTGTGCGGGGAACTCGCCGAAGCTCAGGAAGTTGGTGGTTCCGCCGATGGCGGCCCAATCCTTGTAGAAACCGGCAACAGCGATCAGATCCGGGATGTAGTAATCCAGGATGAAGTCCTTGACCTCTTCGTACAGGCCCAGGAAGTCGTTGATGTACTTGTCGGTGAGGCCTTCGTAGCAGGTCACGCCGCCCATGACGGTGAACTGGGTGTGCGGGTTCTTTGCGCCGTACACGGCCATCATGCGCGCTGCCTTGACCTGCAGGTGCAGAGCCTTCAGGTAGTGGCAGGTGGCGATCAGGTCCACTTCCGCAGGAAGCTTGTAGGCGTCGTGTCCGCCGGGCTTCAGGAAGTAGGCGTTGGTGAAGATGCCCAGACGACCGGAATCCACAATACCCTGAACGGTATCCTTGGTCTTCTGGAGGTCTTCCTTGCTGGAGAAGGTCTTGGGGGTGCGAACGGTTCCGGCAACAGCCTTGGCCAGTTCGGCAGCCTTGCTCACGTCGGCGTTCAGGGCATTGGCGACGTTGACCCAGTCCAGGGCATGCAGATGATAGAAATGCACGATGTGGTCGTGCATGAACTGAGCGGCCATGACCAAGTTGCGGATGATGGTGGCGTTGTGAGGCAGAACCTTGTCAACACCGACAGCATTGTCAACGGCGCGGGTGGATGCCAGTGCGTGCACGTAGGTGCAGACACCGCAGGAGCGCTGGGTGAAATGCTGAGCATCGCGCGGATCGCGACCTTTCAGAATGATTTCAAGTCCACGGAAAAGCTGAGAACTGCTTTTCACGTCAATAATCTTGCCGTCTTCGACGATGGCTTCAACGCGAAGATGGCCCTCAATGCGGGTAACCGGGTCGACAACAACCCGTTCGCCCTTGCCCTCGGCCCATGTCCAGGCGGGAGCGGCTTTAGGAGTGCAACCAGCCATATCGTTTCCTCCTTGCTTCGTCTAACTCGTCTACTTTGTTAACGAAACGCTGAACTGTCCTAGATTTCGGTCAAATCGGCATACATGTAATTGATGCCTTCCCAGTTCTCTCCGTCCCAGAATCCGGGCTCGGAGCAACCGATGCAGGGGTGACCCGCCTGAACCGGCCAGTTGATCTGGTTGAACTTGACAGTGGGGCAGTTGTTGTAGGTTTCGGGACCGCGGCAGCCGAGCTTGCGCAGGCACCAGCCCTTCCTGGCTTCTTCAGAGCCAAAGGAGGGAGCAAACTGGTCGTTGTCGAAGAATTCCTGACGCGGGCAATTGTCGTGCACGCTCTCGCCGTAGAATGCGACCGGGCGCAGGACTTCGTCCAGCTCGGGCAGACCCTTGGTAAGATAATGAACGATGGTGCCGACCAGGTTGAACGGGTTCGGCGGACAGCCGGGCACGTTCACGATGGGAGCGCCGGGAACCACTTCGCTGACGCCCTTGGCCTGGGTCGGGTTCGGAGCGGCAGCCTGAACGCCGCCGTAGGTGGCACACGTACCATAACAGATGGTAGCCTGCGCGCCCTTGACCACTTTCACGGTGGTGTCCAGCATTGTGTGGCCGGAAACCTTGCCGTGAGCGCCGGGCTCGTTGTTCACGCCGGCAACGGCGGTGGGCACTGCGCCTTCCACCACTGCGACGTAACCCTTGGGATCCTTCATGGTGTCAACCAGGGCCTTTTCGGCCATTTCACCGGCTGCGGCCATGATGGTCTCATGGTAGTTAAGGGAAATCACATCGAGGATCAGAGCATCGATGTACGGCTCAACTGTACGCAAAATGGACTCGGAACATCCGGTACACTCCGCATTGTGAAGCCAAATGACATTAGGCCGATTGTCTGAGGTCAGAGCCTGAGCCACTTTCGGAGCGAAAGCAGGGCCCATGCCCATGACAGCGGCAACGGTTCCGCAGAACTTCATGAAATCACGGCGAGAAACACCCCGCTTCTCCAACCGTTCCACAGCACCGTCTCTGCCATGACCTACGGAAATTTTCATAGAACACCTCCGTAAAAAGTATGAGTCTCTTATGGCGTAAATACGCCGTTTATCCACTCATAAGATACCGGGCAATTGCCCGAACGCACCAGCCACCCATGTGACACGAATAATATTATCGTGTCATTATTCACATATCAATCTTTCAAAAGTGTCATAACCTCTCGGAAAGATTAATTAACCACTCACTACCCGCCTTTACAAACAAAATCAATAGCAGGTGTCAAAAAAGTTTCAAAGGTGACAAGCCCATGCGACAGCAGACGTCACTTCGTCACTTTTTTCGCAATGCCACCCAGCTGCTGGCGCGCCCTGTCGGAACAAGCCAGCCTTCCCAAACAAATAGCTTTTGGTTATTACTACATACATGAAAACACCCATCAGGAAAAGCCCGGAAAACAAAAAAACACGTTTCGTTCTCGAAAGAGGGGCTCTGTCGCCCCTGCCGCTCCAGATGGACCTGCCCGCAGGGCTGGTTCAGATAGCCGATATCCTGCCCGCACTGTTTGACATCGCGGACATCGCCTTTGGAAGAACGGTCATGGAATACGAGGCAAAAGGACTCACGCTTGCCTGCGGCCCCGGGTGCGGTCACTGCTGCAAACAACTCGTTCCGGTCAGCGACCATGAAGCACTGCATCTGACGCGCGTGGTGCGCAGCCTGAAAGGCGCCCTGCGGCAGCAGGTCATGGCCGGGTTCGAATCGGGACTGGACAAGCTCCGCTCGGCAGGGCTGTTGGAATACATGATGGATTTCTTCCGCACCCGCGTCCACGACACGCCCGGCTATAGGGAAATGCAGAGAAAATACTGGGAACTGGACATTTCCTGCCCGTTTCTGGTGGACGATTCATGCTCCATCCATCCGCAGCGCCCCATTACATGCCGCCAGTACTCGGTGACAGGATCACCGAAGAACTGTCGCAACGTCTTCACTCCCGGCGTCGAGGTCGCCGAAATCCACCAGCCCGTGGACCTTGGCGGCGCACTGGCCGGTTTCACGGGGGCGGGCGCCAGAAAGAGCCGGGTGGTGCCGATCATCCTTTCGTTGGCCATGGAAGAGGAGCTGAAAGATACTGAACTGCCGGAGCTTCCGGCAGAAAACATGATGGGACGTTTTCTGGACTATGCGTCCATGTGCTATTGCAGCAAGGAATAAAAAAAGAGGGGAAGGCCGCAAATCCTTCCCCGCTCCTCGTATGAAATGCCACTCCCTACGTCACCTCGTGGATGCGGCAATCGTGCTTATTTGTCAAAAAGGTCCGCTGTTTCTAGCCAAACAGCCCCATCATGTCAATAAGGATCAGCGTTTTTATCGCAAAGGAGCATACTATGAGTGTAATTCTGGAACTTTCCATATTCCCCATGGACAAGGGCGAGAGCGTCAGTCCGCATGTGGCCAGAGCCGTAAAAATCATCCGCGAATCCGGATTGGCCCACGAATTCGGCCCCATGGGCACCTGCATCGAAGGCACGTGGGACGACGTTTCAGCCGTGGCCGGGAGCTGCCTCGCCGCAATGCAGGAATCCAGCGAACGCGTATACATGTCCATGAAGGCCGACTGGCGCAAAGGCCGCGCAAACGGTTTGACGGCCAAGGTTCAAAGCGTAAAGGACAAAATCGGATAATTCGTGTATGCAATGACCAGAATCATTGCCACGCCTGTACTGCAAACAGCACGGAGACACGCATGCCCCTGCTCGGACAACAGCCCACAATGCCTCTGAAGCGGGTTTCGCAAGGCAACTTCCTTTCCCGCACCATGCTCAAGCACAACGTGGTCTTCCATCAGGGATCACGGGGCGACGCTGCCTACATTCTCATACGCGGCAAAATCGAAATATCCGGCACCGTGGACGAACGCAAAAAGGTCTTCGCCATCATCAACCCCATTTCCATTTTCGGTGAAATGGCGCTTTTTCTGGACGACCAGACCAGAACCGCTACAGCCACGGCCCTTGAGGACTCCGAAGTCATCGTGGTTACCCGCGACGATCTTGACGACTACATGCGCACCGCACCGCAGGTCATCTCGTCCATCCTCACGGTGCTGGTCAGCCGTCTGAAGACCACGACCAAAAAAGCCATGCGCGTCCCCAGCGTACCCATGGGCATCGTGCGCACGCTGGACCTGTTCGCTGCCAACGGATGCATGGACCTCGAGCACGGCCACGCGGTGCGCACGCTCATGGAAACGCTGGTGGCCCCGAGGGAAAAAGTGGAAGGCTACATCGCCAACATGGCATCGCAGGGTTTTTTGTCCCTGGCAAAAAACGACAAGGGCAAGCTCATGATCCACATCAACCACGTGGACCTGCTCAATCAGGTCATCAAAAAAAGCACCAGGCAGGACTAACCCACGGCCACCAGCTCCAAATCGCCCCACGCGGCCACAGATTGACCGCACTGGGCAAACACGCCTTCCAACCCGGCCGGGACCAGTTCCTGCGCACGGTCCAGAACACGCTGCACATCGTCACCGTCCCGTAGCAGATTGCACAGGGCCGTTGCCGCGGCATCGGCAAAGGCAGCGTCTTTGGAAAGCACGGTCACCAGATCCCCGCATCCGAGGCTCAGGGAATGCCCGATCCTGCCGGACGACGAACACACGGCCAGCGGGAACCTGTCCGGAGCAATGCGGATGCCCACGCGGGAGCCGCCCTTCGGGTCGGGCAGCAGGGCCACCACCCGCTCGCGGGATGAATGCAAAAAAACATCGCCGCCGTTTTCCACCACCACGTCCCCGCGCCCTTTGTGCAGGGCTTCGGCCACCATCTGGGCCACGGTCCCGGCCACCGCGGCCATGGGACCGACACCGCACAGCTCCCCGGCCCGCGCCATGCGGCGCACGACCTCGGGGCCAGAATCGGAAACGGAAACCGGCACAAGACTCTCGCCGAAACCGGGATGCAGCAGCATGTGGTTCTTGATCTGGCCGCGCAGTTCGCGCACCACGTCCACGGCCTCGCGGCTCAGGTCTGCCGGAGCCAACACGAAAAGGTCGGATTCCTCCACAACGACCTGAAAACTCACCTCACCGGCGGCAGGTCGGACCGTCTCCCGGTACGTGCGGCCGACCGCATCATGCGCCATGATTAAAAGCCCATGTCCTCGTTGACCAGAATCACGTGAATGCGCCCCTTGGGAAAGGACTTCTCGGTCACGGTCCACACGTTGCAGATGCGGTCCGGGCTGCTACAGTCGTGACACACGCCGGTCTTGCTGCACGGCGTCTTCTTGTTCAGGCGCATGGCGTTGACCGGGGCCACGTAATCCTTGATGCGATCAATGGCCTGTTCTAGGCCGGGCACGATCTTGTTGCGCCCCACAATGATGACCACATTGCGCGGCCCGAAATTGATGGCGCCGACCCGGTTCCCGATCATATCCAGGTTCACCAGCCAGCCGTCCTCGGTCACGGCGTTGGTTCCGGTGATGAACAAATCGCACAGCAAGGCCTGCCGCCTGCGTTCCACCATGGCGTCCGGGGCAAGGCTCTTGTCGTAGGTATCGATGACCTCGAAATCCGGATTGTCCTTGAGCGCCTCATACACGCCCGAACCGACCACGGTCAGGGAACCGCCCCAGGAAACGGATTTCGGAGCCACGGAGGGCACTATCTCCTCCAGCACCACACGGCGCGCTCCTGCCCCGTCCTTGACGACGGAAGTCGTAAAATTGTTGTCTTCCAGAGCCTGGGCAACATCTTGCAGGCGCAATTCCCAGTAATGTGCAACGGCATCGCTCATGACAAACTCCCCGGCGAAAAAAAAACGCCGAATTAATAATGATCGTTTGGCTGGCGGGCGCCACTTCCGGCATACGGGCATGGGCCGCTCGCGGTCAGGGCAAAAAAACTCCCGTTTTTTCACTCGCATTTCATCAAAAGTTCATATATCAGAATCCCCCGTCGGCGAAAAGCCGACAACAGGCGGCAATCGCGAAAAGCATCGGGCTGGCCCTTGACGGACACCGTACTTCCCGCTATATGCTTCCGTTCGACGTTGCCAACAACGACAATTCTACTCTCAGGAGATCAGATATGAAAAGAACATATCAGCCCAGCAAGACTCGCAGGAAAAGGACCCACGGCTTTCTGGTGCGTTCCCGCACCAAAAACGGCAGGAAGGTGATTGCCCGCCGTCGCGCCAAAGGACGCAAGAGATTAGCCGTCTAAGCTGGCCAAAGGAACGCCGACTGCTTCGTCGGCCCCAGTTTACGGCTTGCTTTGAGCGTGGCGTCAAGCATCATTGCAGGTATTTCATAGTCTTTGCCCTGCGCAGGGACACCACCGAGCCCGGCATCCGGCTGGGCTTGGTGGTTAGCCGTAAGGTGGGCCCGGCAGTTGTGCGCAATCGCGTTAAACGGGTAGTGCGCGAGTTTTTCAGACTGCATCAACATGAAATCGACCTGCCGCTGGACCTCGTCATAGTGCCCAAACGCAGGCTTGATCCCGGGCAGCTGGATATCACCCTCGCAGAAGAGGAGTTCGCCCCACTGCTTTTCCGTGTTCGGGAAGCAGCCTGCAAGAACTCCAATGAGAGGAAATGATGCGCTTCATTTGTATGGCGCTCATTCGCTTTTACCAGTATTGCATCTCTCCATTGAAACCCGGTTGCTGCCGGTTCACTCCCTCGTGCTCTGAATATGCCCTGGAGGCATTCTCCACTCACGGTGCCCTCAAGGGTTTCGTGCTGACGTTCTTGCGCCTTGTCCGCTGCCAGCCTTTATGCAAGGGGGGCTATGACCCCGTCCCCTCCATCTGGCCATGCCCCAAACCCAAAAGTGAGACAAACTGATGGACAACAAACGCCTTATTCTTGCCGTTTCCCTGAGCATGCTCGTGGTCTTCGCGTGGCAGTTCTTCTTTGCCCCGCCGCCGCCCGCGCAACAGCCCGAGCAGGCCAATCAGACCGCGAAAACGCACAAGGCAGCCTCCATGTCCGAGGCGGCTCCGGCAACACCTGCACCCAGCCCGCAGGATTTCAAGCCCACCGAAGGCCGCAAGGTCACGGTGGAAACCCCGCTGTATACCGCAATTTTCAACACTGACGGCGGCATCCTCGAATCCTTTGTGCTCAAGAAATACAAACAGACCATTGACGCCGATTCCCCGGATGTGGACCTTGTCGGTGCCAAGGCCGTTGCCAAGGGCCCCATGGGCGTTATCCTGACCCGAAAGGGACAGGAACTGCACACCTGGCTCGGCGGCAAATGGGCTTTTTCCGGCACGGACCTGAATCTCGAGGAAGGCAAGCAGGCGCTGGTGTTCACCGGCCAGGCCGGAGACTACCGCCTTGAGCGCCGCCTGACCTTTGACGCCAAGACCTACCTCATCGAGGAAGACCTGACCGTCACCAACATGAGCGCCACCGGATTCGAAGCTTCGGTATCCTTTACCGCTGCCGCCCAGTCCATGACGGCCAAGGACGACCGTTACAACCCGACCCGCATTTCCTGGCTCAACGACTCGGGCCGCGACGAGGAAACGGACCGCGATGACCTCAAGGAACAGGGCGTGACCGCCGGAAACTTGCTCAAGTGGACCGCCATCCAGTCCAACTACTTCCTTTTCTCCATTATTCCGGATGGACAAAATGCCATCATGTACTCCGGCGTGCAGGACGACATTTTCCGCATGGCCGTGGAAGAGCCCGCCACCCTGCTGCCCAACGTGGCCAAGACCATGAAGGCATCCTACTATGTCGGCCCCTGCGACCGCGGCATGCTGGCGACCATGCCCAACGAGCTGGAACGCACCGTGGACTTCGGCTGGTTCGACGTACTGGCCAAACCGCTGCTCGTGGTGCTCGACTACCTGTACCAGTACGTGCACAACTACGGCATCGCCATCATCATCCTGACCATCATGATCAAGATCGTGTTCTGGCCGCTTTCCCAGAAAAGTTACGAATCCATGGAACGCATGAAAAAGCTGCAGCCCATGATCACCAAACTCAGGGATAAGTACGGAGACGACAAGCAGCGCCTGCAGCAGGAAACCATGGCGCTGTACAAGACCTACAAGGTCAACCCTGCTGGCGGCTGCATGCCCATGCTGCTCCAGATTCCGGTCTTCTTCGGCCTGTACAAGGCCCTGCTCGGCGCCATCGAACTGCGGCACGCACCGTTCATCGAATTCGTGCCCTTCACCAAGATCGTATGGCTGGCAGACCTTTCCGCCAAAGACCCCTACTATGTCACGCCCCTGATCATGGGTGCGACCATGTTCCTGCAACAACTCATGACCCCCACGGCCGGTGACCCGACCCAGAAGAAGATCATGATGTTCATGCCCCTGGTGTTCACATTCATCTTCCTGAACTTCCCGTCCGGATTGGTGGTTTACTGGCTGCTCAACAACCTGCTGTCCATCGGCCAGCAGTGGCTCATGATCGCGAAGAACAAGAAAAAAGAGGCCCAAAACAACGCTGCGTAACCAAGAGGCAGGCCCCCTCGAAAGGATCAAGGAATCACATATGAGTGAATTCAAGGATTTCCAGGGAAAAACCCTGGATGAAGCCATCGAAACCGCTTGCGAGCACTTTGCTCTGAAGCGCGACAAACTGGAAATAGAAATCGTCAAAGGCGGTTCCACGGGCATATTCGGTCTCATGGGTGTGAAAAAGGCCGAGATCAAGGCCCGCCCCCGTGTGACCATGGATGCAGGAGACCTGCTCAACGGCAACCGCAAGAAGGCTGCCGCCAAAAAGGACGCTCCCAGGCAGGAAGAAAAGCCCGCCAAAGCACCGCGCAAGGACGAGGGCAAAGACGAACGCAAGGACGAGCCCAAAAAGGAAAAGAAAAAGGCCGCGCCCAAGCGTGAGCAAAAGCCCAGAGCACCGAAGCCGGAACCCAAGGCCGAGCCTGCGCGCGAACAAGCCGCACCGCAGGCCGAGGCTCCGGCCCCGGAACGCGCGCCTCAACCGGCTCCGGAGCCCAAAGAGGTGGTGGACGAGTTCGCGGACATGGACAAGGCCGAATTGGAAGCCATTGTCCGTGAAGTGACCGGCAAGCTGCTCTTCCCCATCGTGGGCGAGACCAAGCTGGACGTCACCTTTGATCCGGACCGCATCAAGGTCTTCATCGACGACGAGGAAAACAGTGGGCTGATCATCGGCCGCGAAGGCCAGACCCTGTCTTCCCTGCAATATCTGACCAACCGCCTTGTGTCGCGCCGCATGGAAACCTCCGTGCGCATCCAGATCGACACCGGCGAATACCGCGAGCGTCAGGACGAGAAGCTCAGGCAGATCGCCCAGCACCTCGCGGACAAGGCGAGCCGCAACGGCCGCACCCAGAGCACCAAGCCCCTGAGCTCCTATCACCGCCGGGTCGTGCATCTGGCCCTGCAGGACAGCGACGGCGTCTTTACCCGCTCCAAGGGCGACGGTCCCATGAAGCGCGTGCTCATCGTACCCAAGCGTAAAAACAACCGCCGCAACCAGCGGAACTAGTTGTTTTATCCGATTGCGCCGGCGGTTTCCGTGGGGGAAGCCGCCGGCCCCCCCTATTCCCGCGTGCTGACGCGGACATCACGAGGCGACCCATGACCCATGCCGCGCACAGAAAAGACACCATCGCAGCAGTGGCAACGCCCTCCGGGCAAGGCGGCGTGGGCATCATCCGCCTGAGCGGCGCGGCTTCCCACGCCATTGCCAAGCGCCTTTTTCACGCATCTTCCGACAAATTTTCCGATTTCAAGCCCTACACTCTGCACCACGGCCAACTCAAGGACGCCGACGGCAATGTGCTGGACGACGTGCTCACGGCTTACATGCCCGGCCCGGACTCTTTTACCGGCGAAGACGTGGTGGAGTTCAACTGCCACGGCGGGCAGGCCATCCTCGCTTCGGTGCTGGAGGAATGCCTGAACGCGGGCGCGCGCCTCGCCCAAAAGGGCGAATTCACCCTGCGCGCTTTCTTGAACGGCCGCATGGACCTGACACAGGCCGAAGCCGTGGCGGAAATGATTCATGCGCCCACCCGCGCGGCAGCGCACATGGCGCAAATCAAACACTCCGGCCTGCTGGGGGCGACCATCGCCGAACTGCGCACCCAGCTGGAAGGCCTGCGCAGCCAGCTCTGCATTGCCGTGGATTTCCCGGAGGAGGAGCTGGAATGCCTCTCCCCGGAACAACTGGTCACGCAAAGTTCGCAGGTCCGCGCACGCATGAATGAACTGCTGGCGGCCGTGGAGCGCACCAAGGCCTGGCGCGAAGGCGCGCTGGTGGTGCTGGCGGGCATGGTCAACGCAGGCAAGTCCAGCCTCATGAACGCCCTGCTGGGCCGTGACCGGGCCATTGTCACGGACGTGCCCGGAACCACGCGGGACTACATCGAGGAAACGCTGGACCTGGACGGGTTGCGCGTGCGCCTTGCAGACACCGCAGGCATGCGCGAAAGCGACGACACCGTGGAGCTGGCAGGTATGACCATCAGCCGCGAACTCATGGAACAGGCCGACCTCGTGCTCTTTGTGGTGGACAACTCCGCCACCATTGCGGACGAAAACGTTGACGCCTGCCTGACGCTGGACCCGGGCAAGACCATCGCGGTCATGAACAAGGTCGACTGCATCGCGGCAGAGCCGCAGCCGTGGAAGATTTTCAAACGCTACATGTTCGAGCTGGTCAAGGTTTCGGCCAAGACCGGCAAGAATCTGGACAAGCTCACCGCAACCATGCGCGCCCGATTGCTGGCCGGTCAGGAACAGCCCGACCCGGACGAACTGGTTCCCAATGCACGGCAGGCCGCAGCTTTGAAACAAGCCTGCACCGAGCTGGAAGCCATGGAAACGGACGCAACCGGGGGCGTGCCGTACGACCTTTTGGGCGTGCGGCTGGAAACCGCCTGCAGCAAACTGGATGCCATCACCGGAACCATCAGCTCGGACGAAGTGCTCAACGCCATCTTCGACGACTTCTGCATCGGGAAATAGTCATGGAAGACCTCAGAAACGTCATTGATCTCAAGCATGTCACCTGCGGTCTCGTGCCCGCCATCGTCACGGAGCTGGAAAAACGGACCGAAGACGAAGTGTGCGTATTCGTGCGTCAGGGCATCCGCGACGAGTTGTGGAACAGCTTCGGCTCGGGCGGTGAATGGGAGATCGAGATGAAGGACGGCATGTTCCACGACGAAATCGTTTTCCGCCGCGTCAGGTCCACCCAGCTGGACCCCCTCAACCTCATGGATTTCTAGCTGCCGTGCCGGCCTTCGGCACATCCGCCCCGCCATTGCCGGTCCCTTGCCGGAGCCCAAAAACCTGTTTGCCTTCTGCGGCGCACAGGCATAAATATTTCCCTTTGCACCCTGTATGGCAATTCCCGATACACAAGGAGCCGTCATGAGAAAAGACGTGACACGGGAGCAACCCGTGATCAACGACATACTGGACCGGGCCGAGGTGCTCTGGCTGGCCTTTCACGACGAGGAAGGCCCCTGCTCCATGCCCGTGAACTTCGCGCGCAATGAAGACGCCATATACATCCACTCCGGCCGCCGGGGACGCAAATTCCGCGCCCTGAGCACAGGCCTGCCCGTGGGCTTTTCCTGCGTGGTGGACATGGAGCCGAAGACCGGCCCCGGGGCCTGCGATTTCAGCTACCGCTTCAAAAGCGTCATGGGCACGGCGACCCCGGCCCTGCTGCCCGAAGACAAGACAATCCAAGGGCTGGACGCCATCACCCTGAAGCACGCGGGCGAACAACTGCCCTACAAGGACAAGGTCGTGCCCAAGACCGCGGTCTTCGCCCTGCGCATCACCGATGCCACGGCCCGCGTCAAGCAATAGGCAAACCGCTCCCCTTCACTTCAACCCAACGCTAAAACATCATGACATCGAACACCACGGCATCAGACGATTTCAAGCTGCGCTCATTCGCCAGCGACAACAATTCCGGCGCGCACCCGGCCATCATGCAGGCCGTGGTCGAGGCCAACCACGGCTACATGCGCGCCTACGGCGAGGACCCCATCAGCGAACAGGCCGACGCCAAGCTCAAGGAGCACTTCGGTCAGGACGCGCGCATCCATTACGTGACCACGGGAACCGCCGCCAACGTGCTGGGTCTGCGCGCCGTGACCCGCACCTACAATTCCGTGATCTGCTCGTCCATGGCCCACATCCACATGGACGAATGCGGCGCGCCCGAGGCCTTTGGCGGCACCAAGCTGGTGACCATCCCGTCCGAGGACGGCAAGCTCACGCCGGGCATGATCGCCCCGTATCTGGGCCATGTGGGATTCGTGCACGCCAGCCAGCCCAAGGTCATCTCCATCACCCAGACCACGGAAGAAGGCACGCTCTACACCCCGGACGAAATCGAGAAGCTGGTGCACTTTGCCAAGGACCACGACCTGCTGGTGCACATGGACGGCGCACGGCTGGCCAATGCCTGCGCTGCGCTGGATTGCTCGTTCTTCGACCTGACCACCGCGCTGGGCGTGGACCTGCTCTCGTTCGGCGGCACCAAAAACGGCCTGCTCATGGGCGAGGCCGTGGTCTTCCTGAACCCGGAGATCGGCGAGGGCTTCCAATACCTGCGCAAGCAGGGCATGCAGCTCGTGAGCAAGATGCGCTTTGTGGGCGCGCAGATGCTGCGCTACCTGCAGGACGACCTGTGGCTGCAAAACGCCCGCCACGCCAACGACATGGCCAAACGGCTGGCGCACAAGGCCGGGGAGCTGGAGCACGTGACCATCAAGGGCGAGGTGCAGAGCAACGGCGTATTCGCCCAGATCCCGCCCGAGGCCACGGAAATTCTGCTGGAAAAATACTATTTCTACGTCTGGGACGAACACTCCCACACCCTGCGCTGGATGACCTCGTGGGCCACCACCGAGGCGGAAGTGGACGAATTCGTGGCGGACATCAAAAAAGCCGTGGAGCAGGTCAAATGATCATCGAACGGGTATGCGTGTTCTGCGGCTCCAATCCGGGCAATTCCCCGGAATATGCCGAAGCCGCCCGGCAACTGGGAACCACCCTTGCCGAGCGCGGGCTGGGCGTCGTGTACGGCGGCTCCAGCGTGGGCCTCATGGGCCGGGTGGCGGACGCCGCCCTTGCCGCGGGCGGCGAGGTCGTCGGCGTGATTCCCGAAAAACTGCGCGCCAAGGAAATCTTCCACAAGGGACTGACCAAACTGCACGTTGTGGACTCCATGCACGAACGCAAGGCGCTCATGGCCAAACTCTCGGACGCGTTCATCGCCCTGCCCGGCGGCATCGGCACCTTCGAGGAATTCTTCGAGGTGCTGACATGGAACCAGCTGGGCTACCACGCCAAGCCCTGCGGCCTGCTCAACGTGAACGGCTACTACGAACAACTGACCGCGTTTCTGGACAACGTGGTGCAGCAGGGCTTTCTGGTGCAGGAACACCGCAACATGGTGCTGGCCTCGCACAGCCCGGCCGAACTGCTTGACCAATTCCTCACCTACACTCCGCCGCAGGTAGAGAAGTGGATCGAAAAAAAGAAAGGGTTGTAGCAGGTAACAACATCCGGTTGTCATATTTTTGGGGAGCCTGTACGGTTACTGGTAAACCGAGGAGGCTTCATGCGCTGGACGAACGGAACACGGCTCACGCTCATTCTTTTTTGCCTGATCACATTGACCGGCTGGAACACGGCTTTGGCATGTACCGGTATCCTGCTGAAGGGAAAGGATGGTACTGTTGTCTTTGGCCGCACCCAAGAGTGGGGCAAATTCGATCTCAAGCCCCAAATAGCGATCTACCCTCACGGGACGGAATTCCAAGCCATCATGTCAGACGGCAGTGGTGGAAAATCCTGGAAATCCGAGCATGGCTTTGCCGGGGTTCTGCTTATGGACCGCGTCATCAACACAGGCATGAACGATGCCGGACTGGCCGGGGGCATGTTCTATCACAAGGGTTTTGCGGAGTATGCCAAATATAATCCGGCCTTGGCAGACAAATCCATCGCGCCCAGCGACTTGCTCGCCTACATTCTCTCCAGCTGCACCAATATTGATGAAGTGAAGGACAAGGTGGATGCCGTGAAGGTTGTCCCGGTAGTGGACCCGACACTCAAAGCCCCCTTTCCCCTGCACGGCATGATCGTCGACCCGAAAGGTAACAGCATTGTTATCGAGTTCCAAAAAGGCAATGCAACCTACATCGAAAAAACAGCGAATGTCATCACCAACAATCCTACCTACGACTGGCACCTGACCAACCTGCGAAACTATGGCAAACTCAGCAGCGCCCCCTTCCCCGACACCAAGTGGGGAGACTTGGACATTACTCCTCTGTCCGGAGGTTCCGGTCTTATCGGCCTCCCCGGTGACTATACCTCGATTTCACGATTTGTGCGGGCCGTCCTGCTTCTTCAAACGGCCCGGCAGACCAGCGGTGGAGAGGATACGATACAAGAGACATTCCGAATTCTAGACAGCTTCAACCTTCCCGCCACCCAGTCCGAAGGGGCACAAGGTTCAAAGGGCAAGACCCCCCTGCTGTCCGGAACCCAGTATACGATTCTTACTGATACCAAGAACAAAACCCTCTATTACCATACCATGCGCAACCGTCGTGTCCGAAAAGTGGACTTGCAACAGATAAACTTCGACCTTAGAGCCCCGCGCATGATGCCGCTGGACAAAGCCAATGACAATGGCATCCAGGACGTGACTGACTCATTGCGATGAACTTTTGGCGACACAACGAAAAAAACCGTTTATGGCATTTTCCCTTCAGGGCGGCGTTGCGTTTCTTCCATGGAACCAGCTCGCCCGAACTGCTGGACAGCTTCACCGACTACCGCGCGCCCGAAGTGGAAAAATGGATTGAGAGGAAGAAAGGGTTGTAAAACCGCTTCCAATTCGTAAATATTATTTTCAACTTAGATGGTTATTAAAACTTTTACATTTAAACTTACAGGAGCATGCACATGGCAAAAGCATCTGCCCGCCATCTTTTGGTTAGTGATGAACAAACCTGTCTGGACCTGAAAAAACAAATTCAAGACGGCGCAGATTTTGGTGAACTGGCAAAACAACACTCCACCTGCCCTTCCGGACAGCGTGGCGGCGATCTCGGTCAGTTCAGCCCCGGCGATATGGTCCCGGAATTTGACACTGTTGTGTTCAACGAAGCAGTTGGCGAAGTTCATGGCCCGGTAAAAACCCAGTTCGGCTACCACCTGCTGGAAATCACAAGCCGCGAAGACTAAACATCTTTTCACCGTTGCAATAAAGGCCCTGCTGTTTTCAGCCAAGGCGCTTTCCATAAATGTTGATAAAAAAGGCTCCGACGAACTCGGAGCCTTTTTTTTGGTAGCTACAGTATGCCCCGCCACAAGTGGCAACGTGGGTATCGCTAGCACCGAATACAAGCCGCCTCAGGCAAGTGGACTTGCCTAAATCTTCAAATCAAGGCGAACACCACACTTATTTCGCAACTCTGAACTCAGCCAAGTGAAAAAACATACACCCTCCCCGCCGCAGGCCATCCCCTTGCGCTCCACGGCATACCCGCTTATACACCTAGCCGCATCTGAACGGATTTGACGGATTGAAAGCAACCAAGGCCCATGATTCCGGGCCGAATATCGGAGACATACAGATGAAATGCGCCACCTGTGACGACAGAAAGTGCGTCACCGGACGAAACTGCTCGAACCTGCGGCCCCACATGGTGGAGCTGTACCAGAACGACGAAAACGCCTCGGCCATGCTCAAGGCCGCGGAGGCCGCATCCGGCGGCAGGCCCGCCACGCGGGTGGAACAGACCCTGTCTTTCATCAAACATATGGGATACAAAAAAGTCGGGTTGGCCTTTTGCGTTTCCGTTGCGGACGAGGCCAAGAGCCTGCACCAGCTTTTGGTGGACGCCGGGCTGACGGTATCCTCTGTCTGCTGCAAGCTGTGCGGCATTGAAAAGCACGAGGTGGGCACCGCGCCCGAAACCCCGGGCCGCAAGCGCATAACCTGCAACCCCGTGGGGCAGGCGCGGACCCTGAACCGCGACAAGACCGAGCTGAACATCATGCTGGGCCTGTGCGTGGGGCACGACGCCATGTTCACGCAGGAATCCGAAGCCCCGGTGACCACCCTCGTGGCCAAGGACCACGTCCTCGGGCACAACCCGGCGGCCGCCCTGTACACCACCTATTACAAGCGCAAGCTGCAAAGGAAAAAATCATGAGCAGGACAGTACTGGTTCCCCTTGCACAGGGTTTCGAGGAAATCGAGACCCTGACCATCATCGACGTGCTGCGCCGCGCCGGAGCGGACGTGACCACCGCGGCAGTGAACGCAAACGGCAAACAGGTGACCGGCGCGCACAACGTGACCGTGCTGGCCGATGCGCTCATGGACGACTGCGCCGGACCGTTCGACCTCATTGCCCTGCCCGGCGGCATGCCCGGCGCGGCCAACCTTGCCGAATCCGCCCGGCTCGTAGAACTCTTGCGCGAACAGGACGAAAACAACAGGCTGACCGGAGCCATCTGCGCGGCCCCGGCCGTGGTCCTGCACGAAAAAGGATTGCTGGAAGGAAAAAAGGCCAGTGCCTACCCGAGTTTTGCGGACCGGCTTGCACCCGGCGCACACACCGGACAGCCCGTGACCGAGGATGGCACGGTCATCACGGGTTCCGGACCGGGAACGGCCATGGCCTTTGCCTTGGCACTCGCGGAACGGCTCATGGGCGAAGACGCGGCAAAACAGCTTCGGGAAGCAATGCTTGTGGATTAGATTGTATCGGTATTTGCATGAAGAGGCCCGCTTCCGGCGGGCCTTTCTTGTATCGTATTCACTCCACCAGCGCGGGCAGAATCTCCCCGGCCTTGCCGTGCAGGGCAAAATCCATGAAACCGGTGTTGGGCGTTGCTTCAAGGTTGACCTCCACACACACCGCGCCGGCGCGCTTGGCAATGTGCGCGAACGAGGCCGCAGGCTGCACAAGGCTGGACGTACCCACCACCAACAGGATGTCTGCGCGGGAAACGGAATCCAGCGCAGCGGACAACACGCCGCGCGGCAATGCCTCACCGAACCAGACCACGCCGGGCCGCAACAAATTGCCGCAGCGCGGGCATTCCGGCAAGGGCGGCAGGGATTCGCGGTTTTCCTCGAAATATGTGCACTGCGTGCAGTGCAGCCGCCACAGGCTGCCGTGCATTTCAATGACGTTCCGGCTCCCGGCCTGTTGGTGCAGGCCGTCCACGTTCTGGGTGAGCACCATCATTTCCGGCACGCGCCGTTCCAGTTCGGCCAGCGCACGGTGCGCGGGGTTGGGCTCGCACCCGGCCACGGTCGCCCGCCGCCAGTTGTAGAATTCCCAGACCCGCTCCGGCTCGCGGGCAAAGGTCTCGGGCCGGGCCAGTTCCTCGGCCTGCTCTCCCTGCCACATGCCGCCGTTGCCACGAAACGTGGGGATGCCGCTTTCCGAAGAAATTCCCGCTCCGGTCAGCACGGCCACATGGCGCGCGCCCGAAAGCAGCGCCTTGACCGTCTCCATTTTCGCTATCAAATTTTCTGCAATCATATGTGCGGATTACCTATCACCATTTTCGTCGAAGCCAAAGCCCTTGCCTTACCCGCCCGGCCACGGCTATAGTGCGTTTCCATTTTTGCGAACGCAACACGCCGCATCACATCGCCACCCGTAAGGAGGTCGTCTTGGCCCAAAAGACAGTATACTACATTGAAGGCGACGGCATCGGCTCCGAAGTCTGGAGCGCAGGCCGCCCGGTCCTGAACGCCGCCGTGGAAAAAGCCTACGGCAAGGAAAACGCGCTGGACTGGCAGGAACTGCTGGCCGGTCAAAAAGCGTTTGACGAAACCGGCGAATACCTGCCGCAGGCCACCATGGACGCGCTCAAGGGCGCGGAACTGGCCATGAAAGGCCCGCTTCAGACCCCGGTGGGCAAGGGCTTCCGCAGCCTGAACGTGACCATCCGCCAAACCTTCGACCTCTATGCCTGCATCCGGCCCATCAAGTATTTCAAGGGCATCGAATCCCCGGTCAAGCGTCCCGACCTCGTGGACATGGTCATCTTCCGCGAAAACACCGAAGACGTCTACGCCGGAATCGAATACGCCTCCGGCACCCCGGAAGCAAAGCGACTCATCGCGTTTCTGCGCGACGAACTGGGCGCCAACGTGGACATGGCCGCGGGCGTGGGCATCAAGCCCATGACCGAGCACGGCTGCAAGCGTCTGGCCAAGCGCGCCATCGACTTTGCCATTGATCAGGGCCGCGATTCCGTGACGCTGGTGCACAAGGGCAACATCATGAAGCACACCGAAGGCGCGTTTCGGGCATGGGGCTATGAACTGGCCGAGCAGGAATACGCGGGCAAGGTGGTGCGCGAAGGTGAAGGCGACGGCCCGGTCATCATCAAGGACCGCATTGCGGACGCCATGTTCCAGGAATGCATCATGCGGCCCGAGCAGTATTCCGTGGTGGCCACCACCAACCTGAACGGCGACTACATCTCCGATGCGCTGGCCGCACAGGTGGGCGGGCTCGGGCTTGCCCCGGGCGTGAACATGGGCGACAAGCTGGCGTTTTTCGAGCCGACCCACGGCACAGCCCCGACCATCGCGGGCAAGGACATGGCCAACCCCGGCTCCCTGATCCTTTCCGGGGCCATGATGCTGGAACACATCGGCTGGCACGAGGCCGCCGCGCTCATCCACGCATCCGTGGAAAAGGCCGTTGCCGAAAAGAAGGTCACCGTGGACCTCGCCGGGCAAATTCCCGGCGCAACGCAGGTGGGCTGCGCCGAATTCGGCGAAATCCTGCTTGCCAACCTGTAGCATTCAACGGCCCCGCCGGTTGCACGTCTTCCGGCGGGGCCACACATATCCGCCATGTTCGACACAACGCAATTGCTCATGTTCATCGGCGCGTCGCTGGTGCTGGCCATCACGCCGGGGCCGGACGTGCTCTACGTGCTCACCCGGGGCATAACGCAGGGCCGCAAGGCCGCGCTGTTCGCAGCCTGCGGCTTCAACATCGGCGTTATCGCCCACACCCTGTTCGCGGTGGTGGGCCTCAGCGCCATTCTGCGCACCTCGGCCGTGGCCTACCAGTGCGTCAAATACGCCGGGGCCGCCTATCTCATCTACATCGGCATCCAGACCATCCGCAGCCGCAAGGGAGCGGACGCCGAGCAGAAGGTGGACGTAATCAGCCCCAAGGCCATCTTCAAGCAGACCATCATCGCCAACATCCTCAATCCCAAGGTAGCCCTGTTCTTTCTGGCCTTCCTGCCCCAGTTCGTCACGCCCACCGGGGCCAGCCCCGAATTGCAGATGCTGGTGCTGGGCGGCCTGTTCATGGCCTCGGGATTTGCGGTCTTCAGCATGGTGGCCCTGTTCTCGGGGTTGATCGGCGACAAATTGCGCAGCAATCCGCGCTTTGAACCGCGCATGAAAACAGCGGCGGGCAGCGTTCTGGTGCTGCTGGGCCTGAGTCTGGCCCTGCCGGAAAACAATTAGCGAATACTCATGAAACGCCCGGTCGGACGCATACTGCACTATCTGCGCTGCGCCCCATGGCCCCACGGAACGGCGCTGGGTTCGCTGCTGCTGGCGCTTTTTCTGGGCGCAAACGCGGTCATATTGCTCAATCAGGGCCATGAATACGAGGCGGCCATGCTTGGCCTGTGGTGCGCGGGCTGGCTCGTGGTCTGCGGGTTCGCCCTTGCGGACGGCCTTGCCCGGCACCGGGAATACCGCCGCATCAAAACCCTTTTGGCCCGGCACGGCTGCGACACACGCATCCTGCACCAGCTGGCCCGATCCCGCTGCCAGCGCGACGCCGCACTGCTGGCCGCCCGCGAATCCGGCTGTTTCCGGCAGGCCTGCGCCTACTATCGTGCGCTGGGCTACCGTTGGTACCACATCCTGCCGGACAGCGTGCTCCGCAATCCGTTCATTTTCCTCTCGCCCCGCTTTCTGCGCAATTCGTTCATGCCCGGCAAGCGCTGCAGGAGATGATCTTCCCCGTTTGCCGCGGCCTCTTGCGTTGACCGCCTCAAGGATTTACCGTATTTCCACTCAACGATTTTCGATACATCCAGCTGCGCGACGCCGCAGAAGAACAAGGAAGACACGAATGAGCAATCAGCCCGAAGCCCCGGCAAAAGGCAAGGATTTCATCCGCCAGATCATCGACCGTGATCTTGAAGACGGCAAATACGGCAATCGCGTGCACACGCGCTTTCCGCCCGAACCCAACGGCTACCTGCACATCGGGCACGCCAAGTCCATCTGCCTGAACTTCGGCGTGGCCGCCGAATACGGGGGCAAGTGCAACCTGCGCCTGGACGACACCAACCCGGTCAAGGAAGACACCGAATACGTGGATTCCATCCGCGAGGACGTGCGCTGGCTCGGGTTCGATTGGGAAGACCGCCAGTTCTTCGCTTCGGACTACTACCAATTTTTCTACGACGTGGCCGAACTGTTCATCCGCATGGGCCGCGCCTACGTGGACAACCTCAGCGCGGACGAAATCCGCGAGTACCGGGGCACGCTGAAGAGCCCGGGCAAGAACTCGCCCTACCGCGACCGCAGCGTGGAGGAAAACCTCGAGCTGTTCCGCTCCATGCGCGACGGCAAATTCGAGGACGGCACCTGTGTGCTGCGCGCCAAGATCGACATGGCCTCGCCCAACGTGGTGCTGCGCGACCCCGCGCTCTACCGCATCAAGCACGCCCATCATCACCGCACCGGCGACACATGGTGCATCTATCCCATGTACGATTTCGCGCACTGTCTTTCGGACGCGTTCGAAAACGTGACCCACTCCATCTGCACGCTGGAATTCGAAAACAACCGCCCGCTCTACGACTGGGTGCTGGACACCCTGCTCGAAGGAATCAAGGACGAGACCCTGTTTGCGGACTGCCCGGAATTTCTGGCAGAACTCAAGGCCCATCCCGGCTTTGCCGCGCGGCCGTACCAGTACGAGTTCGCCAGGCTGAACATCACCGGTACCGTGCTTTCCAAACGCAAGCTCATCCAGCTGGTGCAGGAAGGTCACGTAAGCGGCTGGGACGATCCGCGCATGCCCACCATCTGCGGCTTCCGCAGACGCGGCTACACCCCGGAATCCATCCGCGATTTCTGCGAACGCATCGGCGTGGCCAAGGCAGACTCCACCGTGGAATCCGCGCTGCTGGAGCACTGCCTGCGTCAGGACCTCAACGAGCGTGCACCCCGGTATCTGGGCGTACTCAACCCGCTCAAGGTGGTCATCGAGAACTATCCCGAAGATCAGGAAGACGTTTTCGAAATGCCCCTGCACCCGGAAGACGAATCCATGGGCACGCGCAAAGTTCCGTTCGGCAAGGAAATCTACATTGAACGGGACGATTTCATGGAAGACCCGCCCAAGAAGTTCTTCCGCATGGGACCGGGCCGCGAAGTTCGTCTGCGTTTTGCCTACTATGTGACCTGCACGGACGTGATCAAGGACGAAAACGGCGAAGTGGTTGAACTGCGCTGCACCTATGACCCGGAAACCAAGGGCGGCTGGTCCAAGGACGGACGCAAAGTCAAGGGCACCATGCACTGGGTTTCGGCCAAGCATGCGATACCCGCGGAAATCCGCCTGTTCGACAAGCTCTTTACCGTGGACAATCCCAATGCGGCCAAAGACGGCAAAACCTTCATCGACTACATCAACCCGGATTCCCTGAACGTGCTCACCCACTGCCTTGTGGAACCCGCGCTGGCCGAGATGCAACCCGGCACCAACTTCCAGTTCGAGCGCACCGGCTATTTTTGTACGGACCTGCGCGACCATACGCCGGGTGAAAAGCTGGTCTTCAACAGGACCGCCACCCTGCGCGACTCCTGGGCCAAGATCCAGAAACAGATGAAGAAGTAACTTCCTGCCACCATATTCATAAAAAAAGCCCGGTCAGTTGATCGGGCTTTTTTTTTGCCTCCGACGGCCAAAAAACCTTTTGAAAAGGGTTCCTTGAAATCTCCGAAACTTTTTACCGAGCGGCCCGGCCGGCAATGCCGACCGGGCCGCTGGTGTCATATGTGTGGGGGAAAAATTCCTGCAGTATTCCCTGTTGATTCATTCACCCGCCGCGCATTCGCAGAATGCACGGCAGAAAAGGGTCAAGAGACGTGTCCCTTGCGGGTGCAGGGCAGCGCCGTGCACTAATAGTATTGTTGCAACAACGCAGCAGGCTGCCCTATATTTGCCCTCCGCATCAGGACTTGTGCCTCCCGGCTTCCTGCTTCCATTCGGAAACGGCCGCACGCACCTGTTCGATCATGGGAGAATCTTCCTTGAAATGCTCGGCAAACACATGCAGATAGGTCGCGCCCCGCGGTGAAAACAACCCCTTGACCCGGCACCAGTGCGGGGCGAGCGCCTCCACGAAATGGTCGAGCATGGTGTTGGCTATGGTTTCCATGAACGACTGGTGATTGCGGTAGGCACCCATGTAGAGCTTGAAACTCTTGGATTCCACGATGTGCTGATCCGGGATGTATTCCACCACGATGGTGGCGAAATCCGGCTGCCCGGTCTTGGGACACAGGGAAGTGTATTCGGGAAACTCGATGCTCACGATATAGGGCCGGTCGGGATAGTTGTTGGGGAATACCTCAAGGATGCCGGAATGCGGGCCGTCCGAGACGTATGAGGTCTCCCCGCCCTTGCCCAGTGTCTTGAGGTGATCGGTCTTGTCCTGGCTTTTGGTTCTTTTCATTTTCAACTCCTTGTGTCTTGGCCGCGCATTTTGACTTTTACGGTGGCGGATGGCAAGGATTCCGAGCAATCGGCAAAGGAACCGCCCGGGTCTTGCCGCCCGCCAGCGGATTGTTACAGCTAACGGATTGTTCATCCATCAGGAGAAACACATGACATCCCTTGAACGCAGGGCGCATACCCTGCTCGTCGGCCTTTTCGTGGGCGGGCTGGTCAGCGCCGCCGTCATTTCCAGCAAAATCATCAACGTATTAGGTGTTGCCGTGCCCGCCGGTGTTCTGGCCTATTCCATCACTTTCGCGGTTTCGGACATAGTGGGCGAGCTGTGGGGACCGGAACGCGCCACGGATATGGTCGTGGCCGGGTTCGCCAGCCTCGTGTGCGCAACGCTCATCTGCTGGCTGGCGGTGATCTGGCCCTCGCCGGGCTTCTGGCAGAACCAGCCCGCGTTCGCCAGCGTGATCGGCAGCACCCCGCGCATCGTGGCGGCTTCGCTGCTGGCCTATGTGGTCAGCCAGAAACACGACGTCTGGCTCTTCCACCTGCTGAAGCGGAAAACGTCAGGCCGCGCGCTCTGGCTGCGCAACAACCTGTCCACCGCCGTTTCCCAGCTCATGGATTCGGCCATCTTCGTCACGGTGGCGTTCTGGGGCATCCTGCCCGTGGGCGAAATCATCCTCGGCCAATGGGCCATCAAGCTGCTCATTGCGGCGTTGGATACCCCGGTGGTGTATGCCTGCGTGCGCCTGCTGCGCAGTGACCACCCCGCGCCCATGGCAAAACAGGCCGCATAAAACCAACGATGAGTACGGGGTGCCGCCCGGAAACCAGCATAAAAAAAGACCCTGCCCGACTCCGGACAGGGTCTTTTCAATGGTACGTTTTGTTATCAGGCGTTCATTTCCTGAATGAGATGATCCAGTTCCGTGGCCAGACGGGCCAGCTCGGTGACAGCCTCGGCAGATCCGGCCATGATGCGGGCCGTCTCCTCGGCGATGGCGTTGATTTCGTCCGTGGAGCGGTTGATCTGCTCGGTGGTGGCGGACTGTTCCTCGGAAGCCGTGGCGATGGAACGCACATCGTCAGCCGTTCGTTCCACGAGAGCCACAATCTCCCGCAGCGTCTCACCGGAGCGTCCGGCCAATTCGGTGCTCACTTCCACGGCCTTGGAGGCGGTTTCCGTGCCTTCGATGTTTTCCGAGATCTCGTCGAGAATAGTGCTGATGGCCCCGCCCACTTCGCTGGTGGCGGCCTGCGTGCGCTCGGCCAGTTTGCGAACTTCGTCGGCCACGACCGCAAAACCGCGGCCCGCCTCACCGGCACGCGCCGCCTCAATGGCTGCGTTCAGGGCCAGCAGATTGGTCTGGTCCGCAATGTCGTTGATGACCTGCATGACCTGGCGGATGCTTTCGGCATGGTCGCCCAGCTTGGCCATATTTTCCTTGAGTTCTCCGGCATGCTGTTCAACCAGATGAATGGATTCCACAGCCTTGCCCACTTCATCGGCACCGTTCAGGGCCTGCCCTCTGGCCGTATCCGCGCCTTCTGCGGCCTGGGAGGCATTGCGCGCAATCTCGATGACCGAGGCGCTCATCTGCTCCATGGCCGTCGAGGTCTCCTGCGTGCGTTCACGCTGGACCTTCGATCCGGAACTGGCCTCGTCCACCTGGGATGAAAGCTCCTCGGCGGCCGCAGCCAGAGAAGAGGCAATACCGACGGCCTGCTCCGCAACCCGGGCGATCTTGTCATTCTGCTCCAGTATGCGGACTTCGTTCTGCTTGATCTCGGTCAAATCCGTATACAGAGTGAACGCGCCGATCAGGGTTCCATCCAGATCGAACAACGGTGCGGTGTCCACCTTGAGATGCCGCACTTCGCCCTGTCGGGTGTTCATGTCCGCTTCCAGCCCAAGTTCGGCCTTTTTCTCACGAATGCAGCGCATGGTTGCCATGTCTTCCCGGCGTTCTTCATACAGGAACTCGTCAACGCGTTTCCCGAAGCAATCGGACGGGGCGCCCTCGATCTGCAACAATGTCAGCATGGGCTGGTTCACGAATGTAATATGATAATCCGTATCCGTAACCACAAACGGCGTGGTCATGCCGTTGAGAATACCGTCGGAAAAACCGAGCTTGTTCTTGAGCTCGCCAACCATGCCGCCGAGGTTCTGCGAAAGCTGCCAGAGTTCGTCCTCGCCGTTGACGGCAAAGTCGGCATTGTAGTTGCCACCCACGACCTCGTCACTGGCCTTGGCAATATGCAGCAACCGGCTGAGAACCGAGCGGCGCACGAAGAAAAGCACCGCACCGAGCAGAAAAATCATGCCACACAGCGACATGGTCACCCCGGTGATGGTGTAGGTGTTCAACTGCGAAATGCTTTCGCTGACGTCCTGGATGACGATCATTTCGCCGAGCACCGGCTCGGACGCGCCATGGCAGTGGTGACAGGACGGATCGTTGGTCACGGACATGGTCCGGGCGTAAAATTCGCCCTGATCCGTACTGAAACGCAGGGTGGAAATGCCAGCATCGCTCAGCCCGGCATCCACGACCTTCACGAGTTCGGGGACCTTGACCACGTCCTTGAAGTCCTTGCGGACCAACGAGGGGTCGGTACTGTAGGTCACATTGCCCTTGAAGTTGGTCATGAACAGGCGCACATCCTTGTACTCACGCGCAAGAAAGGCGAACTGCTCCTTGGTGCCGTCGTCGTCACCGGTAACCATGGGCTTTTCAATGGCCTGTCGCATCAGCTGCGAGGTGCGTGTCAGTTCCTGTTCGAGCTGACCGGAGAACGCGCTGTGCTGCTCAATGGAGTTGACTACGGTGATGGCTGCAAAAACAGCCACGGCAATTCCGGTGAGCAAAAGGGAAATCTTGACATTGAGCCGTTTCCTGAACCAATCCATGTCGTCCCCCTAGTGCGCACCGCTGAACAACAGCGGTTTGAAATTGAAGTCACCCACACGCTCTTCACTATGACATGTGCGGCACTGGTCGATGGTCGGTGTTCTCTGGATAAGTTCGGGATCCCCGTCTTCGGCATGCAGGCTGCCCGGCCCGTGGCAGGTTTCACACCCGACATCAGCCATGTGCGGCGTCTGTTCATAGCTCACGAACCCGCCGGGCTGGCCATGGCCGGTGGTATGGCACTCGAAACACTTCTGGGCCTCATCCGGCTTCAGGTCGGGAAGCATGATCTCCACACTCTCCCAGGAATGTGCCTTCTTGGAATATTTCTGATAATTCTCGTACTGATCTTCATGACATTCAG
Organism: Pseudodesulfovibrio senegalensis; assembly: GCF_008830225.1. Taxonomy (NCBI): domain Bacteria; kingdom Pseudomonadati; phylum Thermodesulfobacteriota; class Desulfovibrionia; order Desulfovibrionales; family Desulfovibrionaceae; genus Pseudodesulfovibrio; species Pseudodesulfovibrio senegalensis. The sequence continues at coordinate 224,783 of NZ_WAIE01000002.1, read as the reverse complement.
CACACGTCTTGCTGCCGACGAATTGCCCCCCATCGGCACCGGCAGCAATACAGGGAACCAGCAACAGCCAAATGCTTGCTCCCCATGATATAAGCCCTTTCATGACTCCCCCCTCGATTATCAATTAAAATTACCAACGTCCTATTATTAAAAACAAAACAGGTCAAGTGCATTATTTCACAAATGCACGCAAAGAATTTTAAACTTTGTGCTTGACATTGATTGATTGATCAATATATTCAATATCCATGTTGATTGAGGAATCAATCCGATTCCTGAATTGAGAGAAAAAACATGGCAGCAGTAATGACCAAAAAAGACGCGATACTTGTGGCAGCACAGGAAGCCTTCGGCCAGCTGGGATATTCCGGCACGACCATGAAGGACGTTTCCAAGCGGGCCAACGTGTCTTTCGGCCTTGTCTCCCATTATTTTGGCAACAAACACGACCTGTTTCTTGCCGCTGGATTCGACATGGTGGACCGGCTGATCAAAACGCTGCGCCAGGCCACGGCAAAAGAGAAATGTGGACTGGACGCCGCTCGAGCGTACATGGTCTCATATTACGAATTTACCATTAAGCATAGGGAAACTTTTCCCGTTTTGCTCCGCTGTTCACCGTTCAGCCATATAGAGCCGGGCGTGAACGCGACAAAAGTGGCCGAACGCTTTCAGGACATTATCGATGCCATACGGGAAGCCGTTGCTCGCGGAGTCGAGGACGGTTCGATCAGGGACCTTCCCGTAGAAGAAACCGCCCTGATTATTTATGGCAATATCATCGGTGCCGTAAGGACCAAGCTCCTCACACCTTACGACACAGAGAGGATATATGCCGAAACCATCAGGCACGTCATGCGCAGCCTTGAGTGTGGCTCCTCCCCACAAGACGGCAACGGCGTTCCTGGTAACCTGTAGACCTACGTCACCCCTGGACTGCGGAAAACCCCCGTTTTCCGGAGTCGCCCGAGAAAGATCTGAACACCCTTTCTCGGTCACATGAGCCGGAGCGTGGACAACACCTCCAAACGAACAGGATTGGACCGCAAACCAACCTGTGCCACCCCACTGTCCACACCGGCAACGAACCCGGACCAAGATTACGTATCCCGGGACCAAGCACGGGGGCCGCATTCGCGGCCCCCTTGCTTTTGTGTGAACCCCTTGAAATCTAATGGGTTCATGCAACATCTACCTTTTCAAAAAACGTAACACTTCACCACGTTACCCATCTTTGTAAACAAATATAAATCCGATGCGACATAAGCGTCGCATGCGACAGTTTGTGCTCAAGTGTCGCATATTTTCTGCTTGTGCGACACTTGTCGCCATTGGGCAACGTCGTCATTCCGGCATATCAAACATCTGGAATAATGATAAATAACGCCACACGCCGCAAGAAACACCTTTCGTGGCACACCACTTGCTTAAAGTTGTTCGGGTGTTGATTTTTGGAACCAACCAAAGCGGAGGGCGAAATCGTGTTTGGAAAGAGCGTTACCAAAGTTGTGCAGGACTGCATCCTCGACAGTGGAATTCAGGCAAAGGTCGTTGCCGAAATGATCAACAAGCCGTACTCCACGCTCATGCGTGAAATCAATCCTTTCGATTCCAGCGCCAAGCTCGGGGCCGAGACCCTGCTGGACATCATGAAAGTCACCAAGGACACTCGTCCGCTCAAATTCATGGCGGCGGAAATGGGCTACTCTCTCGAGGCCCTCAAAAACGACACGTCGCAGGATTATCACAACAGTTACTCCGAACGCTTTGACGCTGTCGAAGCGGGCTGATCAAAAAAAATCAAAAGGGGGGCCGAAAAGCCCCCTTCTGTTTTTGGAAGGTTGCCATGCGTAAAACCATGGTTTTCGTTTTTGCCCTGATCTGTTTCGGCGTATCCGGCTGTCAGGACGATGACCGAAACCGCCAGGTGGACCAGGCTCACGCGCATCTTCGCCTCGTTGCCGCACACATCGGCGAGGCTTTTGCTCCCATGCGTCTGGACATCCGCAGTCTGGCAGATCACGCCCGGCAATTGTATGCGGCCCACAAGCCGGCAATCCCCCCTGCAGCCAGGAAACAGTACGCCCAGGCGCCCAACGGCGTGTTCTACAAGAAAACACGGGACGGGAAGCCTTCGCTCTTCATTTCCGCACTGAATCCGATAACGCAGGCAGCCAAGGACATGGGCTACCTCACCGAATGCCTTGACTCGGCCCTGATGAACGCATGCAGCCATCCCAGCGTGATACAGGCGTATTACAACACCAGACAGAACATTTGCAGAATATACCCACCTGTGGACGTGTTGACGCAGTTCGACCCGCATACCGACATCCCCGGCTTTGCCTTCTACTACGAGGCGGACATCATCCATAATCCGGGAAAGGGCCCGGTCTGGCTGGCACATCCCTATGTGGACCCGGCCGGACGCGGCTGGATTGTCTCCCTGATATGTCCGGTCTATGCCCACGACAGGCTGCAGGGAGTTGTGGGACTGGACATAGCCGTAGCCACGATGGCCAAGACATTTCCCACCCTGCAGGACAAATCCGTGCTGATGATTGATGATGCGGGCGGCATCATCACCGGCAACGAGGCCATGACGTCGCTTCTTTCCATGCCTCCAGTAACAAAGGAAAAGTACCTCCGCTCCATCACCGACAATACTGCCAGGCCCGATGGCCATTCATTGCTCCAGAGCCGTTCACGAGATGTACGCGCCATGACCGAAAAAATACTGAACCACGGCGCAGACAGGGCGAGCATAACCATCCGGGGTAAAGATTATACCGCCATTGCAGCCAGAATCCCCGAACCGGGGTGGACTATCATCCGCATGATGGATTAACGTTTCGTTGATACTCTCGTACCCGGAGAACCTACGTGAAGACCGCAAGCGCATCAGGGAAACGAACAGCCTCGCCGGTAGGCCGGATGGTTCTGGGCATGATCCTGCTCCTCTCGATATTTGTTGGGGGCGGGGTCATCATCGTTTCCAACATCGTGAACGATACCGCAACCGTGCGAGAGGAAAGCCTGCTCAAGCAGACAAGACGAACCGGCATCAACATCGAACGCAAGGCCCTGACGTTTGCAGACGATTTTTCCAACTTCGTGGCCCTGACTCCCTTCGGCCCCTTTCCTTCCCGCGTGGAAACGGCGCCCGCCATGCTGGCACAGATAAAGCGCTTCTATGCACGGCACCAAGAATTCATACGGCGCATAACCATCCAAAACAGTGACGGCCGCTGGATAAGCGTGCACAGGACACCGGAAAACTACTACCTTACCAATCGAAATCCCATGCCCGGGAAACAACTTTTCGATACGGACAAGCCCCTGCTGGTCCGCGACAGAAAACAGTTCCACCACGTTGAACCCGTTCGGGGCGTCACCGGAAAAATCGAACTGCGCGTCATCGTGACAACGAGCCTGAACGACCTCTTCGCCTCGGAAGTCCGGGGCATGTACCTTGGACCAGAGAGCTGGATTCAACTCCTGGACCCCGGAGCAGGTGTCATCTATTCCACGGCACGGGGGACTTCGACCCCATCTCCGACATCCATGGAAAAGGAAAAACTGATCAGCGAAGACATCGAGCAGGGTCTTGAGGGCATCATGGAGCAGGCCATCACCGGCACCGAAAGCATCAATGCGGTGTCCGCCTACTACCCGGCCCGCATTTTCGGCCATACCTTCGGCGTCGTCTTCTCCCTGAGCAAGCAGTCGGTTCGGTCAGGCATCGTCGATACCGCTCTGATACTGGGGGGGGTTTTCGCTGCGCTGCTTCTGCTTCATTCACTGGTCTTCGCAACCACGATCCGGCAACGCACGGCCGCCACACGCGCCGCACAGGCCGCCAACGAAACCAAAAGCATGTTTCTGGCCAACATGAGCCATGAAATCCGGACGCCGCTCAACACCATCGTAGGCATGGCCCAGTTGCTGGAACGTTCACCGGACCTTCCAGAACGATACAGGGACGACATGCGGCTGATCATGACCGCCTCGGACAACCTCCTGCAAATCATCAACGACATTCTGGACGTTTCCAAGGTGGAGGCCGGATTGCTGAGCCTGAACATCGAACCCGTCGACCTGCGGGAAATGGCTTCTGAACTCATTGAAATCCATGGCGTTCCGGCTCGCACAAAAGGCTTGGACCTGCGCATGCAGTTCCTTGACGCGCCGGAATGGGTCCAAGCCGACCCCACCCGCCTGCGCCAGGTGCTCATCAACCTGCTCGGCAATGCCGTCAAGTTCACCAACCAGGGCTCGGTGACGCTGACGCTGAGCCCTGCCCGCGGCACCCCGAAACCCAACACCACCATGGTCCGTTTCGAGGTCTCGGATACGGGTATCGGCATTGCGCCGGACAAGATCGACAGCATATTCGAAGTATTCACCCAAGGGGACCCTTCCACGGAGCGGACTTTTGGGGGCACCGGATTGGGGCTGGCCATTGCCAACGGGCTGGTCATGCTCATGGGCGGCACGGGCATTCAGGTGAAAAGCCACCCGGATGCGGGCAGCGTCTTCTGGTTCGAGCTTCCCATGGTCGAGGTTGCACCTGTCGCAAAAGACATGCACACAGAGACCGCAACGACCTCTGCCCACGAAACCAGCTATCCCGACACGCACGTGCTGGTAGCCGAGGATACCAAAATGAACCGCATCCTGCTGGAAAAGGTCTTTGCAAACCTGACGGTAAAAGGCGTTGATTTCGTGACCAACGGGCAGGAGGCGTATCAGGCCGTGGCCGATGCCCCGGACCGATACACGCTGGTGCTCATGGACATACAAATGCCGGTCATGGACGGACTTGCGGCAACACGGAAAATTCGCGAAGCCGGCCTGCAGATTCCGGTTGTGGCGCTCACGGCCCATGCCCGCGACGAAGACCGGCAACGATGTCAGGATGCCGGCATGGACGACTTCATATCCAAACCCTACAAACTGGAAAAATTGCAAACCATCCTGAGCAGGTATGGACGTCCGAGCAGAAAATAATCATACCGCGGCACCGCCCGGAATGGCATAGTCCATCTGATCACAAATTCAGTGCCAACAAAAAAAACAAAGGCGATCAACATGCTCCGAGATATCTCCAGACGATATTTTGCCGACGAATTTGAACTCAATGAACCCGATGTGGAAGAACTCATTCAGGAAGCCCTGACCACCCTTGCCAAGGGCATTGAAAAGCTGGAACAATGTTTCGACCAGGGACATGAGGCAGCAGAACTCAAAGAAATCGCCCATGCCCTCAAAGGAAACCTTTTGAATATGGGGCTGCCGGACCAAGCGCAAAAAGCCCTTGATGTGGAAGATGAGCTGGAACAGGACAGGGAACTGGCGCGGAGTCACTTTCTCGCCCTGAAAAGGGAACTCGAAAACTTCTAGGCAACGGACGCCATGAACACCACACCGGAAATACTCATCGTCGACGACCAGAAGTTCACGCATGTGCTGTTGACCAAGGCACTCAGAGAACTGCAGCTGGAGACCGTTTCCGCGGTTTCCGGACAACAGGCTCTCGACCTCGTGGAGCAACACGATTTCTGCGTTGTGCTCATGGATTTGCGCATGCCGGGCATGGACGGTCTGGAAACCGCAAGAAAAATCCGTAAAAACAAGCGAACAGCTGATCTGCCCATCATATTCATAACCGCTGCCACCGGCGACGGAGATCTGGCCATGCAGGCCTATCGGCTGGGCGCCGTGGACTTTCTCTACAAGCCGGTGTCCGCCCCCGTGCTCAAATCCAAGGTCAACACGTTCGTGGAACTGTATCGCCGCCGCCGGGAACTGCAACAACGCAACGAGCAATACCGTGATATTCTGGAATCCGTTGCCGAGGGGCTGATCACCGTGGACATGGATTGGCGCATTGTGGAAGCCAACGACTCGGCCTGCGCCCTGTTCGGGTATGGACACAGCGAGCTCAAGGGAAAATACGTCCCGGAAATCATGAGCGACGCCGGGCCGTCCCTTGAGCAGTCCATCAACGAACAACTGGAAAACAATATTTCCTTTCAGGTGGAGACACAGGGAAAACATCGCAACGGCTCGCTCTTCTGGGCTGATTTCCGGGGAACGATCCTCATGCACCGGGGGGCTCCACATATTCTGGCCGTAACGCAGGACATCACCGCCAAGAAAGAAAACGAACGGGAACTCCAGGCCCTGCGCGCACAGGTCAGTCAAAGCCAGAATCCGGCAGCGCAAGCCGCCTGTCCAAACGACGGCCCGCCGCCCAATGAAGACACAACAGGTTTTCCGACCGCACTGTCCACCATCGGCAAGGGCATCATGGATGCACTTGATGACCCGGCCTGCATGAAGGACACGTTCGGCAACTTCATCTGTTGCAACCAACGATTCGCAACGCTCTTCAACACCACAAGCCAGGCCTTGGCCGGCAAAGGCTCAATGAGCCTGCATCCCCAGGAAATGGCGGCGTTCATCCAGCGGCAGGACATGAAAATACTCAATGACCACCAACCCCAGCAATTCACGCTCCCCGCATACATGCCCGACGGCAACCGGTGCAATTTCCGGCACTCCAGAACGCTTATCTTCGCCCCTTCCGGCAAACCGGCAGCCATCATCTGTCTTTTGCAGGAGACCGAACCATGACCCACTGCACAGCCAGTGTCCGTGCCGGATACACCCGCGCCTGCACAACCCTGCTGATTTCCGCATTGTTGACATTGCTGTTCATGGCGCTTCCCGGCCAAGCCCAAGAACCCCAAAAGCTCGTCCGCATAGCCACGCTGGACAATTACTACCCGTATTGTTTCAGAATTCCCGGTTCCCGGCCCCGGCCGACGGAGCGGCTTGAACCGGGCGCGGAATCCGACCAGTTGGCCGGGTTCAGCTGGGACATGGTCCGCACATGTCTGCACAACGAGGGCTACACGATCGAACTGCATGTCGCACCGTGGGCCAGGGTGGAGCATTACGTTCGCAACAACATGGCAGACATCATGTTTCCCTCACTGATCACTCCGGCCCGGCGCACAGCATTCGCCTTTTCCCGTGGTTCCACAGACACCGTCAACATCGTTATGTATGCAAACGCTCCCATGACACCCGTTCCCAAAACAATGGACGCGTTCGCCGGGAAAAAAATAGGCGTCATGCGGGACTGGTCGTTCGGCCCCATGTGGGAAAAAACACACACCGCCGTTCGCCATCCAGTGGATTCCATACTCCACGCATTTCAAATGCTTGCCAAAAAACGCGTTGATGCGGTCATCGGTTATGAAAAATGCTTTGACAACACTCTTTCCGAAACAGGAAACGCAAATACCTTCTGGAAATCCCCTTCCTTTGAGACCCTGCACGGCTACCTGGCCTGCAGGGCTTCCGATTCGTTCTCGCAAAACGTTCTTTCCGCATTCGACCGGCAAGCCCGACGACTCAGGAAAACAGGCGTTATCGACAGGCTCGCCCGCAAATGGTCGGTCCCCGTCCCGTTGCTGCGTGATGCGACTCCATAGGCAACGAGGGGTTGCCATGCCCGCACCAACCCCTTACAAAAGGCGCAACTCGAAAACGGCAAACCGCACAGCGGGTTTCAGGAAACTGCATGTCCAACGATCCCAATACTCATGAGCCACTTCGTCGTCAGCATTCGCTGAACCGGAAGTTCAACCTTGCCCAGACGGGAATCGTCACTGCAGTGGTGTCGGTTTTCACCCTTGCGATCATCGTCTTCAACGTGGCCGGAATACAAGAGCAGCTGGAAAAACGGTTTGCCGAACTTTCCAGCCTTGCCCGCAGCAGCCTTGCCACGGCCGTGTGGCAGCTGGACAAGCCATCGGTAGCCGACTTCGTGGATGCAATATTCCAGGACACCAACATCGTTTTCGTGCAGGTGGTCACGGACAACGACACCATGCTCATGCGCACCCGGGGGGATTACGACACCCCCTCCATCGACTTCTTCCGCAACAATCCGGAATTCAAAACGCTCACCGTTGAAATTCGCAAATTCGGGGAATGGATAGGCACATTCAACATGGCCATCAGCCTCAAGGCCATGCGCAAACAAATGATGGTCAGCGTCGGCATATATCTCAGCCTGGCACTTGCGCTTGTTCTGGGCATCAGTCTCACCACCATGGTTTTTACCCGGCGCTACATCTTCACCCCGCTGCGCAACCTGCAGGAATCCGCCACGGCCATTGCCGACGGCGACATGGAAGTTCCCATCAACACGGAATCACGGGATGAAATAGGCAGCCTTGCCCGGGCGTTTCACAACATGCGGACCTCGTTGCGACAGTTGGTGCAGGATCTCCGAACGGCAAACCGCAAACTCGAAAACTACAGCACCACGCTGGAAAATCGGGTTCAGGAGCGCACCGAGGAGCTGGATGCAAAGAATCGGTCCCTGAACCAGGCCCTGCAGGAGGCCAGTGAGGCCAAGCATCAGGCTGACGTGGCCAACAAGGCCAAAAGCAACTTTCTGGCCAGCATGAGTCACGAAATCCGAACCCCCATGAACGCCATCATGGGCATGGCAGAGGTTCTCTGGGAAACAGACCTGGACGACGACCAGCGCAAATATGTCCAGGTTTCCCGCTCGGCCGGGGAAAATCTTCTGGAACTGATCAACGACATCCTTGATCTTTCGAAAATCGAAGCCGGACACATGGAACTGGAAAGCTCGGACTTCGACATCCGTGAACTCCTGGAGCGGACCTGCGCGGTTATTGCACCCAAGGCCGAAAGCAAAGGCCTCAAATTCACCCGTTCCGTGGAACCCGCAGTGCCCGGCATGCTGCGCGGCGATGCCCTGCGCATTCGTCAGGTGATTACCAACCTGCTCGGCAATGCCGTCAAATTCACCAAAAACGGAAGTGTGCGCATCTCCCTGGATCTCGCCGACACCCAGCCGGATCAGGGCATTGAACTGGTAGCCGCCGTCACGGACACCGGCATCGGCATCGCCCCCAAGCACCTCGCACACATTTTCGACTCCTTTACCCAGGCGGACGGATCAACAACCCGGGAATTCGGAGGCACGGGGCTGGGCCTGGCCATCTGCCGCCAACTCACAGGGATGATGGGCGGCCGGATATGGGTGGAGAGCCGCCTCGGCCATGGCAGCACGTTTTACGCAACATTCGTGTTGCAACGTGCCCGGGCCAGCGCGTCCCTGCACGAGGAACCTTCCCGCACCGCAAATTCGGGCAGATCGGACACCATGCAGATTCTGCTGGTGGAGGATTCCCAATACAACGCCTTTGTCATCGAGACATTCCTCCGGGACGAAAATTGTGAGGTGACCTTGGCGACCAACGGCCAGGAAGGGGTGGAACGATTTCGGGAAAAGCACTTCGACGTGGTTCTCATGGACATGCAGATGCCCGTCATGGACGGCTACCGGGCCATGCGCATCATCCGCGACCATGAACGCGACCATGACATGAAGCGCACCCCCATCATCGCGCTCACGGCCCATGCACTGAGCGGCGATGCGCAAAAATGCATTGATGCAGGGGCGGACTCTCATCTGCCCAAACCCGTCAAACAGGATGACCTCTTCAAGATCATCCACGCCACTCAGGACACCGCACCCGGAACCCGTGCCAATTACCGAGTGGAGCCGGAACTCAGGGAAATGGCCTTGTCCTTTCTCGAGAACTGCGACCGCCAGGTGTCAGAAATGGCCACGGCGCTGACAGGCAACGATTTCGAAACCGTGGCTTTCGCGGCCCACAAACTTGCCGGTGAGGGCTCCTCCTTTGGATTCGACCCCATCAGCCGCCTTGGAGCGGACCTGAACCGAGCCGCCACCCGCAAAGACAGCAAGCAGACCGTGGAGCTTCTTGAAGAACTGGATCAGTTTCTCAAAAACGTGCATCTCGACGAATAAAAACGTGGTGCCTTGCCTTTGATCAGTAATGAGGAGTATATTCCTGCCGTAAAAAACCGAAACAGGGAGCCCACCATGCAAAAGGCACATCTCTACTGGTCACACGGAATGGACGCCGCCCCCTGGGGAGCCAAAAGCAAGGCAATGGCCGCAGCCGCACAGGAGGCCGGACTCACCCTGGATGCCTTGGACTACAGGGACACAACAGATCCGGACGAACGGACCGCCCGGCTTGTGAAACACATCGGCCAAAAGCAATCTCCGGTCATACTCGCCGGTTCAAGCATGGGCGGATACGTAAGTGCGGCAGCGGCCGGTGAAATCCGGGTAGCGGGCCTGTTCCTCATCGCCCCGGCCCTGTACCTGCCGGGCTACGAAAAACACATGTTCTTCAACCTTCCCGAACAAATCGAAATCGTTCACGGGTGGAATGACGACGTCGTTCCCGTGGACAATTCCGTTCGCTTTGCGAAACTGCACAAGGCCACGTTGCACATATTGCCCGCAGACCACCGCATGACCGGAATGGCCGGGCAGGTGGCCTCGCTTTTCACTCAATTCCTGCAAGGAATCCTCGCCTGAAACGTCCCCGGCCCGCCGCTGGCGGGCCGGGGCTTTTCTGCAACCGTTAGAACGATTATTTTCTTTTTATTCGCAACCAACGCGTTTCCATGGCATTTCAAGCCATTGCACGACCTGCGGCGGCGGCAATGGGCAAATACGTCCTTTTTTTCTCCAGATTGAGTTGACGCAAAACGAAAATTTCCTCTATTGTTGGTATAAGTCTCAACATCTCAACCGTGGAGGATGAACCAATGTTCGAAAAGAGCCTCACAAAAAAGATGCAGGACATCGTGCTTGAAGGAAAGATTCCGGCAAAAACCGTGTGCACACGGATCAAGAAGCCCTATTCCACGCTTCTCCGAGAACTCAATCCATTCGACACGCATGCCAAACTCGGCGCGGAAACCATGTTTGAAATTGTCAAGGTGACCCGCAACGTGGCTGTTCTCGAATTCATGGCCGAAGAGTTGGGATACACCCTGCAGCCGCGCACGCCCCGCCCCGTGCGTCAGGCACCCCGCGCCCCCCAGAGAATGGAGGCCGGGCTCTGAAACCTGCACGACCGTAAAGGCCGAACGATATCCCGGGTATGCTTTGACTTTTCCCGGGGTTTCGTTTTTATTGGGCCTTTGCATCGATTTCAATGAACCTCAGGAGGAAGGGCTATGTCCCAGAATAAATTCGAACAGGCGCTGGCAGTGGGCCGTCCGCCGAACGTGGTCAAGAACTTTCCCAATTCCAACGCCCTGCTCGTCAGCGGCAAGGTCGTGGACCGGGCCTGTCTCGCCAAGGGCAAATGCATGAGCATTGCCGCCAACGGCCGCAACATTTTCGTGATCGAGGGCACCCTCAGGGCTGCACAAAAAGCCAACGCCGCGGTAATCATCGAAATCGCGCGCAGCGAATCCACCTACTGCCCCACCACCATGTGGAACATCGCCCGCAGGGTGGACTACCTCTGCAACAAGCTGGGCATCACCGTCCCCGTGGCCATCCACGCGGACCACTATTTCATCAAGAAGTGGGAAGACGTTGCCGAGGCAAAGGAAGAAATTCCCTCCGTGTTCGACACAGGCATCACCTCCATCGCCATCGATGCTTCGCACATGCCCGACGACGACAACCTGCTGGCCAACCTCGAATTGGCTCCGGTCATTCCGTCTTGGGCCGGCTACGAAACGGAAATTGGTGAAATCAAAGGCAAATTCGGCCTTTCCACCCCGGTGGAAGCCAAATTTTTGATTCAGGGCCTCAACGCCTTTGGCCACTGCCCGGACTGGATCGCCCTGAACAACGGCACCACCCACGGCATTGAAGCCTCGGGCGAGGGCATTCAGGTGGGGCTGACCGCAGAAATCCACGACGCGCTCAAGGCCTATGGCACCTCCGGCGCCCAGCACGGCACATCGGGCAACGATTCCACCCGCCTGAAGGAAATCGCCGCGCAGACCCACACGACCAAGGCCAACGTGGCCACGGCCCTGCAGATGATCAGTTGGGGCGTCAAGGTCAACGACTTCGGCAACGCCATCATGACCGAGGACGGACGCTTCGACAAAGTGGAAGGAAAGGGTCTTTCCGAGGAGCTGTGGGCCGAAATGACCGGCTGGGCCGACGAGCAGGGCATCACCGGCGGCAACTACAAGAAGCTCAACCTGCCCTTTGAACGCCGCTGGCAGGGCCAGTCCGCCCCCGTACGCGAACGCATGGTTCAGGCCGTGGAGGCATTCGTCTACGACCTGCTGGTCAACGTGTTCAATGCCAAGGACACGGCCGACATCGCCTACGACCTGATTATCGAGGCCGGTTCTCACGACCTCGGTCCCAAGGCCGAACGGATCGAAGAGCCTTCCGAATGGACCGAAGAAAAAATCCGCGCCCGGGCCAAGGCCATGGACACGGACAAGGGCCCCGAAGGCGACTGGGACGACTAGTCGTCCGACAGCACAGGATATTCAGGCTGCCCACGACTCGTTGTGGGCGGCCTTTTTTCGTTCCGGCGCAGGTCGTCCTTCTGGCAGCCGGGCAACTTTCCTTATATTTTCGGTTAAGGTTTTGCAAAAGAACGTATCCGAGGGTAATACGTGTATATGGTGAAGCTCAACAGCCGAAGCCGAAAGCAGAAACAATCCGTGGAGGATCAATGAAACCCCTGAAACTCATATTCGCACTCACCTTGCTGCTGGGCATGGCCGCAGCCGCCCATGCCGATACCACCAAGTCCATGACGGTAACCATCTACAACAACAACCGCGCACTCATCAACGAAGTGCGCTCCATGACCCTGCCCCAGGGCAAGAGCCGCGTGGAATTCCTCGGCGTTCCCCAGACCGTGGAACCCCAAACCCTGCGCGTCCAGTCGCTCTCCGCTCCGACCAAGCTTTCGGTGCTGGACATGAACTACGAATACGACCTGGTCAACACCAAGAATCTTTTGGACCACTACATCGGCAAGGAAATCAACATCATACTGCCCGACCCGGCAGATGCCAACGAACGCATCCTGCGCACGGGCACACTGCTGGCCAACAACGACAAACCCATCTTCCGCATTGGCAACGAAATCTACGTGGGACCATACAGCTCCATACAGCTTCCTACCATGCCCGAAGGACTGCGCGCCAAACCCGCCCTTGTCTGGCTGGTGCAGAACAAAGGCCCGGCCAAGCACGAAGTGGAGGTTTCCTACCTTGCCCGTGCGCTGGGATGGAACGCCGACTACGTGCTCAAGGTGGACCGCAAGAACAAGAAAGCCGGGCTTTCGGGCTGGGTAACCCTGACCAACAAATCGGGAATGCCCTTCAAGAACGCCAGCCTGAAGCTCGTGGCCGGAGACGTTCATGAGGCCAGACCCGAACCCGTATTCAAGGGACGCACCCTGGCCATGGAAAGTGCAGCCGCACCGAACATGAAAGAGGAATCCTTTTTCGAATACCACCTCTATTCCCTGCCGCGCCCGGTGGACATCGCCAACAACCAGACCAAGCAGGTCAGCCTGTTGCAAGCTCCGTCCATCAAGGTAAGCAAGGAACTGCTCTGCGAATACAACGCGTTCGGCGCAGTACCCAAGCCGGTCAAACCCGGGGTGAACGTTTTTCTGAAATTCAGGAACGAAACGTCCTCGGGTCTGGGAATCCCCCTGCCCAAAGGCATTGTACGCGCCTATCAGGAAAGCAGTGACGGCAGCGTGCTGCTCATTGGGGAAGACCGCATGGACCACACGCCCAAGGGCGAGGAAGTACGCTTGGCCATGGGCAAATCCTTTGACGTCACCATTGAGCGCAAGCAGCTCTTTTTCCAGAAAACAAGCAAGAACACGTATCGGCTCAGCTGGCAGATCCGCGTGCGCAACAGTTCGGACGACCCGCGCACCGTGCTTTTGCACGACTTCCTGCCCGGCAAGTGGAAGCTGCTGAAATTCAACCACCAATTCACCCCCCTGCACGGAGCGGGCGTGGAATTCAAGGTGGACGCGGCCCCGGGCAAAGACGTGATCATCACTTACGAGGCCACCATCTCCAACTCCTAGCTACAGTGCCGGGACGCGGAAAGTACTGCGTCCCGGCTTCACCCAAGGAGGAGCCATGCCGGCACCGGACATAGAACTCACCAAACTGGTAACGCTCAAGGACTTCTATACCCTGATGCAGGCGACCAGGGACGTTCGTTTTGCGGCCGTGCAGTGCATATTCGAAGGTCGAGCGGTGCCGGAGGACGTGGCCGCGTCGCTCACCAACGCCCTCAACTCGCTCGAGGCGGTGCCGGAACAGGACGGCAAACGCATTCTCTCGCTGGACGGACAACGCACCATTTCGCTGGACATGGACTACGAGATCAACGAAACCCGCAAGGACATCCATTACCTCGAACTGGGCGAAAATTCGTTCCTGCGCATGCTGGATACCATGCACGAAAACTTCGACGCGCACGTTGCCGAGGGGCGCAAATGCATCGGTTCGCGGCACGTCAACTGCTTCATCACGGACCGCGACGGCACGGTCAACAATTACTGCGGCCGTTACCGGTCATCGGTACAGTCCATCTACAACGCGGTCATGCTGACCCGTTTCGCCAAAACCAAGACCGACAACGCCGTGATCCTGACCTCGGCACCGCTGGCAGATATCGGGCTGGTGGACATCAGCGTGGCACCGGAGCGGGTCATGTATTATGCCGGGTCCAAGGGACGAGAATGCCTTGACCTGGAAGGCCGGGTCCGCACCTACCCCATCGAGGCGGAAAAGCAGGAGTTGCTGGAGAGGCTGAACACAAGGCTTGCCGCATTACTGGCCGAACCCGAATATGAAAAATTTTCGCTCATCGGTTCCGGCCTGCAATTCAAGTTCGGCCAGACCACGGTTGCCCGCCAGGATATAAGCACATCCGTCCCCCCGGAGGAATCAAAGGCTTTTCTGGCCACACTGGCAAACCTGGTGGAAGAACTGGATCCCGCACATGAGCATCTGCGCATCGAGGACACGGGACTTGACGTGGAGATCATCCTGACCATCGACACGGGCGAATCCGGAACCAAGGATTTCGACAAGGGCGACGGTGTCAATTTCCTGAATACCGAATTCGAATTCGAAATGTTCCACGGACCCAACCTGATCTGCGGCGACACGGGCAGCGACGTGCCCATGCTGGAGGCAGCCATGGCCATGAACAAAGACACGCTGGCCGCATTCGTGACCCGCAACGACGATCTGGCCCGCCGGGTGCGGGGCATCTGCCCGAACGCGCTCATCATCCCGGAGCCGGACATGCTTGTGACCATTCTCGGCACCCTGCCCTAAAAACGGGGTGCACGGAAAACCAACCACTGCGAGGAGATCATGGAACTCAAAGGCGTTGTTTTCGATCTGGACGGAGTTATCACGCGAACCGCCAGGGTGCACTCCCTCTCGTGGGAAAAAGCATTCAACCAACTGCTCAAGCACGTTGCCGAGCGTGACAACTCGCGCTTCGAACCGTTCGACCGCATCCATGACTACCAGAACTACGTAGACGGCAAACCCCGTTTCGAAGGCGTGCTGAGCTTTCTGAAAGCACGCAATATCCAGTTGCCGCCCGGTACGCCGGACGACGAACCCGGACTGGAAACCATCTGCGCGGTGGGTAATCTCAAAAACGAACTTTTTCAGGACATCCTGCGCCGCGAAGGTCCGGAAGTTTTCCAAAGCTCGGTGGAACTCATCGAGGACCTCAAGAAAAACGGCATCCACGTGGGCGTGGCCACATCCAGCCGCAACTGCCAACTGGTACTCCGGCTGGCCGGCATGGAAGATGTGTTCGAAGTACAGGTGGACGGCGTGGTTTCCGCGGAACTCGGACTCAAGGGCAAGCCCGATCCGGACATCTTCGTGACCGCGGCAACGGAAATGGGCCTGACCCCCGGCCAATGCGTGGTGGTGGAAGACGCCATCGCCGGCGTGCAGGCGGGCAACGCAGGCAACTTCGGCATGACCCTGGGCGTGGCCCGCAATGTCGGCGGAGAACTGCTCAAACGGTTCGGCGCGGACATGGTGGTTTCGGACCTTTCCGAAATCACGGTGGAAGACATGCGCGAATGGTTCGAAACCGGTATGGCCACGGACGCATGGCACCTGACCTACAACGGATTCGATCCGGGCGACGAAAAGCTGCGCGAAACCCTGACCACCGTAGGCAACGGCTACCTCGGCACACGCGGTGCCTACGAATGCGAATGCTCGTCCTTCTATTTCTATCCGGGCACCTACATTGCCGGCATCTTCAACAAGGTGCCCAGCAAGGTGCAGGGCAAGGAAATCTTCAACAACGACTTCGTGAACTGCCCCAACTGGCTTCCCGTATCCTTCAGGGTGGGCAACGGCCAATTCATGAGCCCGCTGTCCATGGAAATCCTGAGCTATTGCCACCGGCTGGACATGCGCAACGGCGTCATGGAACGGCACATGGTGGTCAAGGACAACGTGGGACGACTGACACGCGTTTCCAGCAAACGGCTGGCCAGCATGGCCGATCCGCACCTCTGCGCGCTCAAATTCGACCTCACGCCGCTGAACTACTCCGAAAAAATAACCATCCGTTCGGCAATAGACGGCAACGTAACCAACGGCGGCGTGGCCCGCTACAGCAAGCTGACCTGCAAGCACCTTTCGCGGGTATCCGGCGGCAAACTGGGCAACGGCGTGTACCTGCATGTGGAAACCAGCCATTCCCGCTATCAGGTGGTCATGGCCGCGCGCATGCAATTGCTGGAGGACAACAAACCTCTGGACGTCAAGAAACGAACATTCCAGGAGAAATCGAAGGTGGTGGAGGAAGTGTGCTTCCGGGCCACGGAAAACGCCAATTACTCGCTGGAAAAATTCGTGAACGTACGCACCAGCCTCGACCACGACGCCACCGAAGACCTTCATGACCAGGCCATGGAAGCGTTAAACGAGGTCAAAACCTTCCAGGGAGTGCTCGGCCCACACACCCGGATCTGGAAATCCCTGTGGGACAAGACGGATATCCGGATTTCCGGTGATCGTTTCGTACAACGCGTGCTCCGGCTGCACACCTACCATCTGCTGGTAACGGCCAGCCCGCACAACGTGGACATCGACGCAGGCATGCCCGCTCGCGGCCTGAGCGGCGAGGCATACCGCGGGCACATCTTCTGGGATGAAGTCTATATACAACCCTTCTTCGACATCCATTTCCCGGACATTTCCAAGGCCCTGCTCCTGTATCGCTACAACAGGCTGGACGCGGCCCGATCCTATGCGCGGGAAAACGGCTACATGGGCGCCATGTTCCCGTGGCAGACAGCGGACGACGGTTCCGAGGAAACCCAGGAAATCCATTACAACCCGGAATCAAAGAAATGGGACCCGGATCTCTCCCGCAGGCAGCGCCACGTTTCCATCGCCGTGTTTGTCAACGCATGGCGCTATGTAAACATGACCGGAGACAGCACGTTCCTCAAAGATTACGGCGCGGAACTCATGCTCGATATCGCACGATTCTGGGGTGACATCGCTGAATTCGACGAAGAGAGCGGCAAGTACCACATTGCCGGAGTCATGGGGCCGGACGAATTCCATGAGAAACTGCCCGGCTCGGACGAGCCCGGCATCACAGACAATGCCTACACCAACATCATGGTGGTCTGGCTGCTGGAAAAATCATTGGAAATGATCAAGGAGCTGCCGGCCAAGGCTCTGGCCGGAGTGCGCAACCGCATCGGCCTGACCGATTCGGAAATCGAAAAATGGCAGGACATGATCACCAAGCTCAACGTGATCATGACCGACGACGGCATCATCAGCCAGTTCGACGGGTACATGGATCTCAAGGAACTGGACTGGGACAGCTACCGCAAACGGTTCTATTCCATCCATCGCATGGACCGCATCCTCAAGGCGGAAGGCGACTCGCCGGACAACTACAAGGTCGCCAAACAGGCCGACGTGCTCATGACCTGGTACATACTGGAACCGGACGAAGTGGCGCGTATACTGCGCCAGCTTGGACACACGGTGGACGACCCCGTGGACCTGCTGCGCCGCAACTACGATTTCTACGAACAGCGAACCAGCCACGGCTCCACCCTTTCCAAGGTGGTTCATTCCGTGGTGGCCGGATACATATACCCCAGCCATGTGGCCTGGGACTGGTTCATGGAAGCCATGCGTTCGGACATTTTCGACACGCAGGGCGGCACCACCATCGAGGGCATCCACACCGGCGTCATGGCCGGAACATTGGAAGTGATCAAGCAGGACTTTACCGGGCTGGACCTTTCCGGAAACCACGTGTCCATCCATCCGGACCTGCCGCCGCATTGGGGCAACGTGGTGTTCCGGTTCTGCCACCGCAAGATATGGTACGAAGTGAGTATCGACCAGCACAGCCTGTGCATCACGGCCAAGGGCCGGGGCGACCAGGAAATAACCGTGCTGATCGACAGGGAAAAACACACGCTGAAATCAGGCATACAGATCGAAGTGCCTCGCAACGGCGATGCATGAAAAACGGCGGGCAATGATTGCCCGCCGTTTTTCATTACTACTGATAATCTCCCACCAGCACGAACGCCCCCCAGTAGCCGGGATGCGCATATTGGCGAAACACGTGCAGCATGGCCCGTTGCAGGCTTTCGGCCTTGTTGCGATTCGGATATTCCCGATAAAACTGCTTCATGAGAATGGCGGTGCTCACATCGCTGACCCGCCACAGGCTGGAGGCCAGGGCATGGGTGCCCGCGTACAGAAACGAGCGGTTCATGCCCACCACGTCGTCGCCGGCACCAACCTTGCCCAAACCGGTCTGACAGGCAGAAAGAACCACCAGATCGGCGTTGATGTCCAGTTCGAACACTTCATCCGCAGAAAGTTGGCCGTTGTCCTGTTCGCTGTCCGGGGCAAGCCGTATGGCCGAAAACAACGGATTGGCGGCATCGAACTCCCCGTGGGTCGCCAAATGGATGATGCCGTATCTGCCCAAGTCCCGCACCACCCGTTTTCTGGTGGCCTCGCTCCCGCTGAGCAGAGTCATGCCCGGATGGTTCCAGGCAATGGCCCGGACCTCATGCCCGGCAAACGGCAACGCCAGCGACGGATCGCCAAAGTCTGGATTGCCCACGGCCAGCACCCGATCCGCAACGGAATTGTCGCGCCGTGCAAACGTGTAGCGCATGACGCTTGCGCTGGGCAGGTAAAACAGGGGCGCTCGTTCCACAAGATAGGCTTTTTCATCCCCGAGCGTGGCAAAGGAAAGATAATGCAACGGCCCATGGGGCACGATGCCCAGTGCGCGCACCCGGGTGGAGCCGTCCGGTTCCGGTTTCAGGGCTGTGTCCAACACCGGGGCGAGCAACGCATCGTACAGCCGACGGGAATGAATGGCCGCGGGTTCGAGATTCTGCAGCATGCGCCGGTACTGCAGTATATCCTCACCCAGTTCGGCCATGTTCACGGGCTTGCGCACCAGCCTGGCTTCCCGTGGTGAGACTACCCAACAGAACAACTCGTCGCGCGTGGTGTAATAGACCAGCATGGCAGTATCCGGCTCCATGGCCTGTTGCACCTGCTCCAATGTCATGGGGTGCACGCTGACCATGTCCGCCAATTCTGGATTGTCGGCCTGAACTTTCAGCAACAGGTCGGTATAGCGGTCCTGCAGTTCGCCCAGAGCACGGGAATAGACCCGCCGCTCATCGTCCGTGACCGCCTGCGTTGCCAAACGTTCCTGCTCGACAATGCGGGCCTTGAGATTCTTCAGCGCATTGTATGCGTCACTGTCCGCGCCGCCGCGCAAATTGCGGTTGCGGTTACCGAGCAGGTCGATGAGGTTGCGCGCCCGCGAACGCTCGGCAACGTAAAAGGCATCAGCTTCGCGCCCCATGTCCGCCAGTATCCTGACCAGATCACCATAGACCTCGGCCTTGCCAAGGGCAAAGCCGTCCCTGAGCCGCTCCATGCGGATTTCAGCCCGCATGTCCTCAATGACGTTCACGGCGGTTTCCAACCGCTGGCGCGCCGCTTCCCGGCCGCCCCTTTGTTCGTCCAATCGGGCTAGACCGTGCAGGGCGCGCCATTCATACTCGCGCAAACGCATGCCCCGGGAAAGGTCAAGGGCCTCGGCAAAGCATTGGCGCGCCTTTGCTGTGCCGCTTTTCGAACCGGGCCGGGCCGCATGGGCCTGCCCGAGGGCTACCAATATCTTGGCCACGTTGATGCGGTTGCCGATGGACCGGGCCATGTCCAACGATCGGACGAGCATGTCCACGGCGCGGGAGACATCGCCCATGCGCAGCAGGGTCTGGCCCATGTTGCGCAGGTCGTAGGCCTCGGCCCAGCGCGATTCGAGCGCACGGTCGGTTTCAAGCGCCTTTTCAAGCGCAGCCATGGACGCGTCAAGACGGCCCATGTCGCGCAACACGAGCCCCTTGTTGTTGAGCACGGACCCGAGAATATCCTTGCGCACCGCAAGGCCGTGGGCGCCCTGTTCCGCACGCTCCAATTCCCGCAACGCCCGTTCATGGTCACCCAGCGTCCACCAGATCATGCCGGCGGTGTTGCGGGCAATGACGCGCATGAGCGGCCAATCGTCCGTACGCGCATACTCCAGCACCCGGCGCTGCATGTCGAAGGCCTGTTGATACCGGGCGCGGTACCAGGCATTGTTGGCCTGCTCCATGAGAACGCGCATGCGCATGCGCTCGGCATCTTCCCCGTCGCCCCGCACCGAGTCCATGGCCTGTTGCAAAAGCTCATCGGCCCCGGCAAAATCACCCATGAGCCGGTCGCAGCGGCCCATGTCCAGGCGGGCCTGGGCCATACCGCCCGCATCGCCCATCAATTCATGAATCTCCAAAGCCTTGGCATAGTCCTGCTTGGCAAGGGCATACTGGCTCAGGCGCAGGTCGCGCACCCGGCCCATGTTCATGTATTGGCGCGCCAGCAGTTCATCGGCCATGAGTTCATCCGAAACCGTGGCTGCATCGGCAAAGCTGCGCAAGGCTCCCTGATAACGCACCGCGTTTTCCAGCACCGTACCCAATTCATCCATGGCCCGGACCTGTTCCGGCCCCATGTCCAGCGCTGCGAACATGCCCACGGCCCGCTCCAGCAACGGCATGGCCAATGCAAACTGCTCGGCGCGTGCATGCACCAGCCCCAGTTGCAGCACGGCGCGTGCATGCTCCGCAGAATCCGGGGCCTCCTGTTGCAGCAATTCCACCAACGCCTGTCCATGGCGCACGGCAACGGACAGTTGCCCGGCTTCATAGGCACTGGTGCGTGCAAAGGCATACAACTGCGGCAGATAGGCCGCATGCTGGCTGTCGCCGCTTTCCAGCGCTATGGTGATGCAATCCTCGAACGCGGCCAAGGCGGCTTCATACTGCCCGGCCTGATAGGCACGGGAGGCACGCCCGGCCAGCAAGCCGAACTGTTCGCGGGCCAATTCAAGGGCCTGATCGGGCGCAAGTCCCGGATGCCCCAGCAACAGTCCCGCAGTCCCTTCGCGCCCTGCGCTCCCGCGCTGTGAGGCCATGGCCTGTTGCGGCGACATGCGGGCATACCGTTGCAAAAATCCGGGCATATCCTGCCGTGCCATGAAGGTCATGGAGGGCAAACCGAACAGCGAAGCCACGCAACCGGCCTCGTATACGTCGTTCCTGCCCGACCATGCCCTGGTTCCGGCCACGGAAAGCCCTGAATCGGCGATCATGGCCAGCGACACATTGCTTGCCCTGCCTGCCAGTTGGGCCATCGGAATATCCGTTCCGCCCACATGCACCAGAACACCGGGCATGGCGCGCCTGTTCCTGCGGACCGGGACAGAACTTCCGGCATGGACCGGGTTGCCAAGAACCAACGTCTGGGCGCAGCCCGCCAACTCCTCGGTCTGTTCCACCGTGGCATTATGCCCCATGGATTCAGTTGCAAAAAACTGCGGCACAGGGTCGAGGTCGACATCAAGCGCCAAAAGCCGCCGCTTGAACGGCTTGAGCCCGTATGCGCTCCGAACGAAATGTGTGCCGCTCAGCACCAGCGTTCCATTGAAATCGGCAGGAACACGGGAAGGAAACTCCACGGCCAACATGTCTGCGGATTCCGGCAGTGTGGCCGACAGCGTTGCAGACAGGGCGTCCTGCCGCACGGAAAAAACGATCCAGCCGCCGTCCCCGGCAGGGAAAGCACGCATGAGGTTCCGGCCGGGCCCGAGATTCTCCATGACGTCGAAGGCCATGGCCGGAAGCGGTACGATGAAACCCAACACCCCGGGCGGCTGTGCAAACGGCAGGGAACCCGCAGCGCGTGCCACCGTGCGGGAATACGCGTCCACCGCGGCTTGCCGTTTTTCCAGCGTGCGGCCGGTGCCATAGGCGGCGTGTTCGTCCGCGGCACGTTCCAGGCGCACGGCCATACCCATGATGGTAAGCAACCACTCCCGCTCGTCCTCGCCGGACGCCAACCGGGCAAGGCCGGGCAAGCGTTCGCGGTCCGGTCCGAGTTCGGAAACCAGAATCTCCTGTTCCTGTTCCAACCGGGAACGCACCCTGTCCCGTTGCGATTCGGACAACGCTTCCTGTTCTGAATCAAGGCGTTGCCGCAACTCGCGGATACGCAACAACCGAGGCGCAATGCGCGCCAGCAGGTCCGCATCCCGTCCCTGCGGCAGGCTCACGCCCAGACAGGCAGTACGGTTGACCCGCTCCAGTTCGGACAATTCCTCGGCCAGATCAAATGCCTGCTCCACGTTTCCGGCATCAACCTGTTGACGCACCAAGGAAGCAAGAGCGGCGATGATCTCGCCTTGCCCCGCGTGCATGGACGGCAGGGGCAATGAACGCAATACGTCCAGAGCCTCGGGCAGCCGCCCGGACGCGGCCAGCGCACGCCATCGGAAATCGGGTAAAAACGCATCGTCACAAAGGGTGAGCACGCGCTCACGGTCCTGTTTTCCAGGCAGGCCCAGCTGGTCGCCCAGCCGCGCCCTGTTGAGCAGTGCCGCACACAGAAGCGCGCTCTGCTGCCGGGAATCGGGCGGATTTTCTTCGAAGTATTCCACGGCCCCATTGGCATGACCCATGGCCAGGGACAGCCAATATGACCGCACGGCTCCGGCCTCGCGCGCCTGCGCAAGATCGTTAAAAGCCACGGCAACGGCATTGTGAAATTCAGGCGCGATGATTCCCGGCGCAGCCATGCCGTCCGACAATCGATCCACAAGCCGCGTGACCCGGCGCACCAAAGCAACAAAACGAGTGCGCATGGAAGCCAGACGGTCCTGACCTGCCGAGGGCTCGGCATCTCGCAGGCACTGGGCCATGTTCATGACATTCAGCGCGGCGCTGGTGGCCGTGCCCATGGCAATGCCCATGTCCGCGGACTGGGCAAACCGCTCAAAAGCGGCCAGCGGGTCCTGCACGGCACGGGCCAGATGCGCGGCCCGATGCAGGGCAAGGCCGGTGCCGAATCGCTGGCCTGCCGGTGTTTTGGCCGGGACCACGGTTTCAGGCAACTGCGCCTCGAGCGCTCTCCGGGCCTCGGTAATGCGCCCCAATTCCGTAGCAATGCGGGTCATAAACGTCCGGGCCAGCCGGATTTCCTGTTCCGGCGAAAAGCCGTCCATGGCATGCGTGGCCGTGGTCTCGTCCAAGGCAATGCGCAGGTTCACGGAGATCAGCGCCCCACCATTGTCGTGCGCAGTGCCCCGTTCCGGGACCCCGTGTTCCTTGACCAAAGCCACGACCCTGCCGAATTCGTTATGCGCCTGTTGCAACAGCCGTTTGCGCTCAAGGCCGTGGGCGTCCCCGGCCAGCAGCCACGCGTTATAGGCAGCAGAACGCAGATTCACGGCCAGATTGAAAGTCCGGCCCAGCGCTTCGTTACGATCAAATGCCTGCAAAAAAGCCAGCCTGGCCTCGGCATGTTGGCCGTTTTCCTGCAGGGCAAGCCCGAGCCGGTCCTGCAACTCGGCCTGCATTTCACCGTAGCGCCCGGGCGTGTCCAGAGCCTCCCGCACGGACTCGGCCATGCGCTGCATGGTCTGCGCCTCAACACTTTCCGGGGCCGCAAGCCCCCTATCCACAATTCGCCGGTTCAACCGTTGCTGATCCGCAATCAATGCGACCATGCCTGCACGATATTGCAGCCATTCCCCGGAAGGCGGCATGGGCACGGCCACCCGGCCAAGGGCAAAGGCCCGATTATTCAATTCGGCCTGCTCGCGCGCCAACACAAGGGCAACGTTGCGGGCCTGTTCGGGCGCGTCATCCCCCATGAGCGGACGCAGCACCGAGTCCAGAACATACTTGCCCAACACGCCAAAACGACGCGAAGCCAGTCGGGGGTCGGCGTGTTCGTCCACCAGTTGGATGGCGAGATTGAATGCGTCCACCGTGGCCTGCGGCTCCCCGGCCTGAAACGCCGCACGCCCAAGGCGCTGGTAAAAAACGATTTCCTGATCCGTGTTGCCGAAAGAGCGGCCGGACGCCAGCCGCCGTTGGTAGTTGCGAAAAGCCCGTTCATATTGACCCAGCAGGAAACAGGCGTTGCCCACGTTCAGGTCGAGGTCCGCGGCGTTCTGGGCATCGAGTCGGGCATCGTTGAGAAATCGGGCTGTGCGGTATTCCAGCAGGGCCTTTTCCAACCCTTCGGGGACGCCATGTACGGTTTCCAACACCTCGTGCACATAGCCCAGCGTCTGGTGATAATAGGAAACCTGTCCCTGATTACGCACAGCATGGGCAATGAGATCACGCGCCCGCTCAAGATCTGCCCTGGAATCACGGTAGGTCAGGGCCAAACCCAAGGAATACAACAGGACGTCATTCTCCGGGTCAGCTTCTAATTGATCGGAATACTTATCTATTGATTCTTCCAATATACCCATGGCCGCAGCGCACTGCACCACACCGCGATGCGCGGGCACGTTGTCCGGGGCATAACGCACCAGTTCCGCAAACACGCTGCGGGCTGCCGACACCTCGCCAAGACGCAGCAGGTGCTGTCCGGCAGCGGCCGAACGCTGCAGATAGGCGGCCCGCGCCAGCCGATAGATGCGATCTTCGGCAGGCCGTTCGGCCATTTCCGTTTCATAAAGATCCAGCGCGCGCTGAAACCGTTCCTGATCATACAGGATTTCCGCGAGCGCCATGCGCGCGGCCACAACAGGCGCGCCGGTATCCGAAAATTTTGCGAGGGTCGTGGAGTAGGCGTTGGCCGCCTGTTGATCTTCGCCTGCGCGGTGGTACTCGTCACCCATGCGGTTCCACGCCAGAGCCGCCAGCACGGGCAACCCTGCTTCATTGCCCGAAGCCACGGAAAGTAACGCGCCCATGCGCTGATCCAGCGAATCCATGCCCGCCACGGCGCGGTCCAGCAGGCGCATGGCAGCGGCCTGTGTCCATTGCTCCTGACCGGGATACTCCCGCACAACGCGCTCATACAACGGCACCACCGACCGCCCCGCACCGGACCGGGCATACACGTCGCCCTTGAGCACAAGGGCCTCGGCCTGCTCCGAACGGGCACTTTTCGCATCCGCCATACGGATGGCGTCGTCCGTCAGAATCAGCGCCGCCGTGAGGTCGCGCGGCATGGTTCCAAAGGCAACATACAGGCGGACAGCCTCGATCCGAGCGCGCGCCCGAATCCGGGGATCGGCATGCCTGTCCCCGATATCGACCAG
This sequence comes from Pseudodesulfovibrio senegalensis, assembly GCF_008830225.1. Taxonomy (NCBI): domain Bacteria; kingdom Pseudomonadati; phylum Thermodesulfobacteriota; class Desulfovibrionia; order Desulfovibrionales; family Desulfovibrionaceae; genus Pseudodesulfovibrio; species Pseudodesulfovibrio senegalensis. Next base: position 199,153 of record NZ_WAIE01000002.1, on the reverse strand, counting down.
CGTCCGGGCCTGCCGAGCCAGAGATTTGGCCGAGGGACGGCTGTCCGTCCGCGACAGGGACGCACGCGCACGCATGGCCCCGGCAGCCACTTCCGCAAGCCCGGAATACAGGGAATCCGGCCCCACGCTGGCCCGCGCATAGGCCTGCTCCGCCCTGCGTGCGCCGTCCTTCATGCCTTCCAGCACGCGTCCCATGCGGTAGGCAGCCTCGGTACAGCGCGCCGCATCATTGCCGAAACGTTCCAAGACGCGGGAATAACCGAGCACGGTCAACCCGGTGTCCCGGTCCGGACTGATTGCTATATCGCGGGCCAACGCCAGCTGGGCCTCGGCCGACCCAAGCCCGGGGACAGGCCCGTCCTGCGGCAGGGTCCAGACATTGCCAACACCGTCGCTTTCGGAAAGATAGTACAGACGGCCGGCAGCGACGACGGGCTGATACGCGGCTTGCGCTCCCGAAGTCACCGGCCATGGGCCGAGCGATTTTCCAGTATCGTGTTCGCCCGCGTCAATGCGCATGATCCGGGGCGTATCCTCACCACGCGTAAAATAGACATACCTTCCGTCCGCGCTCCATCGGGGGTACAAATCCCTGTCCGGCCCGGAAGTCAATGCCGTAACCGTTCCGGTAGCACGATCCAGCACAAGAATATCCCCGGCCGGGTCATGCGTGCGCGCAACAAAGGCAATGCGGGTTCCGTCCGGGGAAATCGCAGGAAACGCTCCATCCGAATCAACGTTCAGGGAACGGCTGTGTCCGAAATCAATATCCAGCGCTGTCAGTTCAGGCAGACGTTTGCCCGGGACCGTGCGATGGTAGTAGATGGTCTTGCCGTCCGGGGAAAAACACGGTCCGCCGTCTGCCGTGTCCCGGCCCGTGAGCCTGCGTGACTGCATATCACCTTTCAAATCAAGCACATAAATATCGCCCTTGGCGTCATGCAGGGTACCCACAAAGGCAACGAACCGGCCATCGCGGGAAAAACGCGGTGCATAATGGTTACCCGCGTCCGGAGTCAGCCGCCGGGGAATCATGGCCGTGGCCGGGTCTGCAGAGCGCAGCCAAAGCCCGGTGAAACCATCGCTTTCACGCGTGCAGGCCATGAGCCGTCCGTCCGGGGATACGTCCGCATACAGCACGGACCGGGCCTCGAAAGTAAACTGTTCCGGGCGATCGACGTTCAATGCACGGGGCTTCACACGGGCACCCGCGGGCAAGGCAAGGCTCACAAGCAGCAATGCTGCCAGCATGAATATTCCGGCACGCCGCATCATTGCTTCACCGTCCATCGGCCGTCCGCACCCTGTATGCGTTCACCGGACAGGGCGTTTTCCGCGTTCAGGGAGCCGAACACGGCCTGCACCCGCTCCATGTCGTCGGCATCCAGATCCGCGTTGGTCTCCACCACACGGCGCATGGTCGTCATGCGGGCATTGTTCACGGCCAGCACAACCGAATCAAATTCCTCGCGACTGTAACGGCTTACGAAGTCGGCCAGTTCGTCAGGAACATTTTCGCGCTCCATGGCAAAAGCCTGCAACAGGCCGTCATTGGCCTCGCCCACCCAGCCGAGCTGTTTGAAAGCATCCACGTCGTCGGCATGAAAGGCGATCACCTGCATGGCGTCCACGGCATCCTGCGCTCCGGCGCTCATGGTCGCGGGCGGCTGCACCTGCCCCAACGGATCAACGCCGCGCACAGAAGCCGTAAGCATGGCCTGTCGGTTCAGGGCGTTGTATGAGCCAAGCACCTGATTTTCCAGCGTGGTCCGTTCGCTGGCCACATCCACCTGCACCTTGGCCAGCGTGCATCCGCATGCGGCAACCAGCACCACGATCAAGACAATATTCTTCAGGGCGTTCATGAGCCACCTCGTTCATCCATGTTCCTGCCCGTGCGCACAAGCCGAACAGTGCCGCGGGGCGTTATTTGCAGTTCATCGGCGGTCAGCAGGTTCAGCAGCCGCACCACCGGGCCGACCACGGCCAGCCTTTGCGCCAGCATATCATGTACGGGCAGACCCGCAAGATTGAATCTCGTAAGGCGAGGCAGGTCCAGCCGGATGCCCAGCGCCACGACTTCTCCGGAAAGGGAAAGGTTGCCGTTGGCAATGCGCAGGCACACGTTGCGCGGCGTGCCCATGCGCAAAAGCCTGCGCTGGTCCACGATGGTCCGGTTGGCTTCCTGCGGGTCCAACGAGCGCAACAGCCGTTCAAGGGTGCGGGTTCCGATATGGGTCATATCCAAACGCACACGGGTATTTTCCAGCATGTATGCAGGACTTTCGGACAAGGGCACGTCCACGGCCAGCTGTCCGGAAAGCTCGGTATCCTCACCCTTGAGCCGCTCAATGTCCTGCGGCAGCAATTCGTCCGCATCCAGCCCGGTGAACGCGCAACGCACGGCTGCGGCATACCCGCCCGAGCGCTGCGATTTGACGAACACGCCGCCCTGAACCGAACCGCCCATGGTTCCGAATTGAAAAAACTCCATGGACGGAATCCCGCCGTCCTCGCTCACCTGCATTTCCACATTGTCCAAGGCGACAGGAACGGGCGGACCGGCCCAAAAAAAGCGGTCGCAGTCCAGGGTACGCATGCCCTGATTGCTGCCGCGCAGGTCGCGGTTCACGCGCCGGGCAAAAAGATCGTCGGCAATGGCCTGATGCCGCCTGCGCTCGGCAAGCACGGTTCGTGAAAGCCCCTGGGGGCCGGCATTCATCTGCTGTCCCACCGCGTCCTGCGCGTCCGCCTCGGCGATGCGGTATGTCCGGGCAAAGGAATACCCGCCATTGAGCCCATTCACGGCGGCACGGTTCCCGTATTCGGCCTGCATATCCACGGCCTTTGCCCGGCACTCCAGAGCCAGAGACCTCCCTGCCGCAAGCCGCACCGAAATCCCTGCCTGCAGTCCGCCGGCCAGGGACACACCGTCCTCTCCGGGCAACGCTCCCTGCGGTTGAGCCGACACTGTTGACGAAAAATCCAGATCGGCCCGCTGCAATACGCCGCCAAGGCCGTCAGCCACAAACGCATCCAATAATCGCCCCATATCGGGCACGCGCACGTCCGCCTGGTGCTCAAGACCCAGCAGGGTAAGGCGTGCATCATACTTCAGGCCCAATGTTCGGCAATGGCCAATATCTGCGGAAAAACGCGCATTGACAGGCAAGGCATGCTGCACCTCCACCCCCGGCAAACCACCAACATCGGATATGGCCAGCGCCCCGCGGGCAGTGACGTCGTCCCCCCGCGGGCCGACCGTGAGCAGCAGGGGCTCGGGCAGACGCAACCCGCGCAATTCAAGACCCGCCGCGCAGATGTCCAGCGATTCCATGTTCAATTCCGCTCGCAGGGAACGCACACCGGCCAGAACATGGCGCAACCTGTCCTCAAAGAGCCCTTTGCCAGCAACGGCTCGCAACCGCTTCGCATCGGGAAGGCGGCCGTCATACTCCACAGCCAGACCTCCCGGCCCGCCACGGAGCGAGCCTTCTGGCACAAGGTTGGCGGCAACAGCCAGCGCCGGATCCAGCCGAGCGCGCATTTGGCCGTGCATATCGAATTCGTTCAGCTTCAATTCATTGATGTGCGCCACCAGCGTTTCACCGCCGTTCAAACGCAACCGAAGCTCGCCATCTTCAAGGCGCCGTGATGCGAGGAAAAATGTATCAACCTCCGCATCCAGCCCCACGGATTCCAGCGGCACGGGCAACGAGGGCACGCCCACATGTCTGCACTCGCCCTGAACGGCAATGCGCACCACGCCTTTTGCCAGACCGTTGCCCGAATCCTCAACACGAACGTCCAGTCGGGGGACATCCAGGGACGAAAATGAACTGTCCTGCCCAAAGGTGACAGGACCGGCGCGAACACCGGCACGGACCTCGGCCAGCACAGGCAGATTGCCGGACAGCGCAGCGGAAAGCTCGGCCACGCTCACGATGAGATTGTGTGCCTCGAGCTCCCGTCCGGCCGCCCTGCCGCGCATGGAATCAACCTCCAGCACACCGCCCACAAGGTCGGCCCGTCCATGACCGTCCGCAAGGTGCAGGGAAAGCACGGCCATGTTTGCCCGGGCCTCGGCGCGGCCAAAATTCAAAGCTTTCAATCTTTTGGAACCATCGGAAACAAACGGAACGGCCCTGCTCATCAGGGCGTGCATATCGGCCGAAATCGGCCCGACCGACAATTCCAGCACCGGATCACCGCCATAGATGTCTCGAACCCGTCCGTTCCAATCCAGCTCCATGAGATCGGCGACTTCCAGACTCCCTTCGTCCACCTGTACCATGCCTGAACCGACATCCAGCACACCCTGCTGGGTGTTGCGCAGGTCCAGCGGTCCGATCGCCGCGGGCAGGCCGCCGCCGCTGGCACGCAGCCCCTCCAGCACGGTCATGGTCTCGAAAAGGATATCCTCGCCCTTGCCGGACAGGGAGACACTGCCGCGCAAATGCCCCGAAAGCTCCGGCAGGCGGCCGCCGATCAGGGGCGATGCGTACGGGAAAAGCACTCCAAGATCGGCCCGGGCCTCCAGCGCAAGCCCTGTTGCCACCGAACCTTTGACCGTGCAGGACAGGCCGGGCGCGGCAATATCAACATTGCATTTGACCAGAGAAGGCACCACGGTTCCGTGGGCCGTATTGACAAACGTTGCGCCCACAGCGAGGGGCACAGGCCGGTGTGTTCCGAGTTGCTCCGCGCCCATGAGCAAATCGGCGCTCAGGGCAACGGCAACAGGCCGAAATACAGGATCGGGAGCATCAATCCGCATTGTCATGTTGTGCGCTTGCCATCCGGGCCTGTGCGTGCCCGTGCGCACTCTGATATCCATGTCCTCGACCCGGATAAACCCGCGTACCGGCACGGGCAGGGAATAGCCCTGATTGAGCAGGCGCATGACCGAAGCCAGAGTGTCCGCAATGGTATGGGAGCTTTCGGACTGAGGCGGATCGGGCCGCGTCTCCTCCAATCGGGAAAAATCGACATCGGCCCGCACTCCGGCAATGCGCAAATCCACTTCGGCAATCCCTGAAAAAAGGGCAGGCCATGCCAGCCCCAGCCGCAGGGAATCCACGGCCACGGGCCCGGCCTGGAATGCATCCACATCACCGGCCTGCACGGCAATGCCTTTCACAACAAGAGGATCACCCCAGCCCCAAGAGATGGATTGCATGGAAACCGGGGCAGCGACAGCACGGCTCAAGGCAGCACAGATGCGCGCATGAAACAGGCCGGAAGAAACCATGGACGGCAATGCGGCAACCAATAATGCCATTACTACAAACAGGCCGCACAACACACCCCATAGTCCCTTGAACCGAAGAAACCCGGGCGTGCGGGAGCCAGTCTGCACGGAGTCATGTTTTGCCCTGTCTTTCGTCATACGCCTTTCTATCCCAAATCGCTGTGCTTTTAAAGCTTATGCCGATTCACTCCCGCCCTGTGCTTTTATCCTTGACTTACTGCAAGATTATCTTTGGTATACTACTGGAAACACTCCAACCGACAGGATGTTTATGGCTATCATCATAGTTGACGACACCGAAACCTCGCGCAACTACCTTGAAATACTGTTGCGTAACGACGGACTTTCGGATCTTGTTACCTGCGAATCCTACGACCAGACGCGCGCGGTGCTGGACGCCTGCCCCCAAAGCAACACAACCGTTGCCCTGATCATCATGGATATCAACATGCCCGGCACCGACGGCATCGAAGCCACCCGGCGCATCAAGGTAGACCCGGCCTACAGCGACGTGCCCATCATCATGGTTTCGGCCATGACAGATGAAACCATTCTGGAGCAGGCCTTCGAGGTCGGAGCCACGGATTACATCAGCAAACCCGTCAACCGCGTGGAACTCCGCGCCCGTGTTCGTGCGGCCCTCCGGCTGTTTTCGGAAACGGAAAAACGCAAGAAACGGGAAAGGGAACTGGAGCGACTGACCGCAGAACTGCAGGAGCTTTCCCACCATGACGGTCTGACCGGAGTGCCCAACCGACGCTGGCTCGACGCCACGCTGGAAAAGGAGTGGAAACGGGCGTTACGTGAGGAAAAACCCTTGTCCATCATGATCACCGACATTGATTTCTTCAAAAATTACAACGACTCTCTCGGTCATCTGCAAGGGGATTCATGCCTCAAGGGCGTCGCGGAATGCATACGCCGCTCAATCCGGCGTCCGGCGGACTTCATGGCCCGGTACGGAGGTGAGGAGTTCATGGTGGTCTTGCCCGACACCACGTCAAAAGGAGCACAAAGCGTTGCCGTACTCATCCAGTACAATCTGGAACGCAGCGACATCGCCCACCCCGCCTCCACCATTTCGGACAGAATCACGGTCAGCACCGGCATCGCCACAGCCACGCCATCGGCGGATTCCAATCCACAAGACCTGGTGGCGTTGGCGGACAAGATGCTCTACCAGGCAAAAAACAAGGGAAGAAACAGGATAGAAATGATGACGGTATGAGCCGGGGACTGGGCCGTTCAGCGTCCAAGGCCGCCCGTAAGGTCGTCATCGTTTCCGGATTCTTCAAGCCCTTCCAGCACCAGATCGCTCACGGATTCTCCCCGCGCGGACTTGAGTTCGTCGATCATGCGTTTGAGCAGTGCGCGGTCGCTGGCCGAAAGCAGGGCCGTCTCTTCGGTTATGCGCCCCTGCTTGTAGAGCTGGAAAAAATGCTGGTCAAAGGTCTGCATGCCGTGCGGCCCGCTCTCGGCCAGAACGTTGTAGAACGTCTTTTCTCCTGACTCGCCGTTGAGAATGAGTTCGCGAATGCGCATTGTGCTGCGCAGTATCTCGAACGCTGCGACGCGCCCGTGTTCAACATCCGGCAGCAATCGTTGAGAAACGATGCAACGCAGGCTTTCGGCCAGCTTCATGCGCACGATGCGTTCTTCGGAGCTGTCGAACAGGCCGAGTATGCGGTTGATTGTGGACCCCGCGTCCGTGGTGTGCAGCGTGGACAGCACCAGATGCCCGGTACCGGCCGCTTGCAGAACGATGTCCATGGTCTCGCGATCGCGTATTTCCCCCACGAGAATGACCTTGGGGGATTGGCGAAACGCTGCGCGCAGCCCGTTGGCAAAGGTATCGAAATCCACCCCGAGTTCCCGCTGGTTCACGGTGGCTTTCTTGTGACGGTGCGCAAATTCCACCGGATCTTCCAGCGTGAGGATATGCACGGCGCGGGTATCGTTGATGCGGTCCACCAACGCGGCAAGTGAGTTGGATTTTCCGGTCCCGGTGCTGCCGGTTACCAGCACCAGTCCGCTCTGTTCGGTGGCCATGTCCGCAAAAACCTGCGGCAGTCCGAAACTCTCCATTGTGGGCACCGAAGCCGGCAGCTTGCGCATGATTACGGCCAAGGTACCACGCTGCTTGAAAATATTGACACGAAAGCGAGCCTTGCCGGCAACGGAATAGGAAAAATCGCAGGCGCCGCTGCTCATGAGCTGGCGGTGCCAGCGCCTGTTGCCCCCCATGAGGGCCACGGCAAAGGCTTTGGTCTCGGCCGGACCGAACACGCCGGGGTCCTGGTTCAGGGGCACACTTTGCAACGCCCCGTTCACTTCGGCCTGCAATGGTCTGCCTGCTGTGATCAGCACGTCGGAAACATCTTCGTCGTGCTGAAGCACCTGCCGCATGATCGCGTCGACGCTTTGCCTGTCGAAATCCATGTGGCTACCCCAGATCGCCCAGCGTATCCATGCCCACGCCCGAGGCAAAACGGTTCTTGTCCACGGCGTTGCGGTAAGCGTCCTCCGGCGAAATCATGCCATGACGCAGCAGCCTGTCTATTTCGTCATCCAATGTCTGCATGCCGTGGTGCCTGCCGGTCTGGAGCACGGAAGGAAGCTGGTGGTTCTTGTTTTCGCGAATCAGGTTGCGGACAGCGGGAACGCCGATGAGAATCTCCTGTGCGGCCACACGCTCGGGTTTGTCCACGCGCCGGAAAAGTGTCTGGGAAATGACAGCCTTCAACGAGTCCGCAAAACCGGCCCGGACCTGTGCCTGCATTTCCTCGGGAAAGACCTCGATGACCCTGTCCACGGTTTTTGGCGCGGAAATGGTGTGCAGCGTGGAGAGCACCAGATGTCCGGTCTCGGCGGCCTCCAGAGCAAGGGCGATGGTCTCGTAGTCCCGCATTTCGCCCACAAGGATAATGTCCGGATCCTCGCGCAGGGCACCGCGCAGAGCCGCCTTGAAACTCTTGGTGTCGCGGCCAACTTCTCGCTGGTTGATGAGACAGCTCACCGGCGTATGCACGAATTCCACCGGATCCTCGATGGTGATGATGTGGTCCTTGCGCTTGCGGTTGGCGTAGTCGATCATGGCTGCCAGCGTGGTGGATTTGCCGCTGCCGGTGGGCCCTGTCACCAGCACCAGTCCCTTGGGCAACATGACCAGATCCTTGAGCACCTCCGGCATGGCGAGATCGTCGAGGCTCATGACCGAGCTGGGAATCTGACGAAACACTGCGGAGACACCGTGCAGCTGGCGGAAAAAATTGACCCGGTATCGCGCCAGCCCCGGCACATCGAATCCGAAATCAACATCCCCGGTTTCCTCGAATTCCTTGATCTTCGGCTCCGGCGTGATTTCGTAGAGCATGCCCTGCAATTCCTGGCTGTTCAATTCCGGAAACTTGACACGCTGCAACTCGCCGCGAATCCGCAGCATGGGTTGAGAACCGCTGCTCAAATGCAGGTCCGACCCGCCAAGCTCATTGAGCATCTTGAAAAAGGCATTGATCTGCGCCATCTCGCTACTCGCTTTTCAGTGTGGTAATCATGCCCTGTCACTATAGCAGTCCGAACACCCAGGACAATGGCAATGGTATTATAATGTATGCCGAAAGATCATTTCAGGCGCGTGGCAATCAATGCTCGGGCCACGTGGCATTGTGGGAAGTCAGCAGATTGCCTGCACTCCCGTCCTCGGCCTTGGAATAGGCACGGATTTCAATGATTTCCGCACTGCCGCCCGAGCCCAGATGGTATTGCAGCACATAGTCACCCACATCCACATCCGTGTCCGGGGCGAATCCCATCACATCGGTAAAGCCCGAACTGTCCTGCGAAGGTTCCCGGCCGTTGGTGGCAAGCTGATAGTTTTCATAGGACATGCGAAAACGGGAAATGCCCTCGGCAACGGCACCTTCGGCTGCGCGAAGCCGGGCATCCTCCTGCAGATCGAAAAACCGAGGCGCAATGACGGCGGCCAGAATTCCGAGCACCACAAGCACCGTTATCAACTCGATAATGGTGAAAGCCCTGCACCTGTGCTTATTCATCCCCATTCCTCTTGTTAATGAACCAAAAAGGGGGAAACCAGCCGGTTCCCCCCTTGCATATACGATATTTCGGAAATCGAGGCAAAAGCCTAATTTTCCGGCCAGGTAGCGTTGTTGGACGCCAGCACCCCGGTGGTGGTGTCGATGTTGCCGTTTTCATCTTCGCCATAGGCGTCAATCTGTACCTGATCGTCGCCGCTGACGGTGCCAAAGGTATACTCGAGCCAGTAGTCGCCCAGATCCACACGGCTATTGGTCAGGTCGAGCATATCGTCCACGGTGGTCTGGCTTGCGGTCGGTGCAGCTCCGTCGTTGGCCAGCAGTTGCTGGGCATAGGCCAGATTGAAACGGGCAATGCCTTCGGCCACAGCCGCATCGGCGGCCTTCTGACGGGCGCTGTCGCGCAGGTCGAAATACTTGGGAGTGATCACTGCGGCCAGAATACCGAGAATGACCAGCACGGTGATGAGTTCGATCAGGGTGAAGCCGCCCTTGCGCTGTTCCTGTTTCCTGTTCATAGAGTCCTCCAATACTTTTAATGATGAAATGGTATGCACATTCCCGTTGGTTCGGGATCAGCACTTTTTTTGACACTTGTCGTCATTGTTACCGTTACCAATACAAAGACCGTGCCATGGGGCACAATCTCGAAATTTAAAAAAATATCAAACAAAAAAGGCGCTTAATGAGTTCTTGGCGAAACAAAATCAGCCTACAAAAAATGTAGATCGGGCATCATTTTTTGGCGTTTTCCATTTTCCCTACCACAATGCCATGTTTTTTCACCCGGTGCCACATACTTCTGTCCTTGATGCCCAGAAGCTCGGCGGCACGCACCTGAACCCCGCCTGTCTGTTTCAACGCACGACGGATCATGTCCTTTTCCACTCGGGCCAGATGCTCATCCAGGGAATCGCTGAACGGCAGGGCGTCGGCAAGGGGATTGTCCGTGGCCTGTGCGCCGTGGCGCTCGTCCGCAGGCAGAAGTTCGGCTCCGTCCTTGCTGCCGCTCTGCTGCAGATTCAGCAGCTCCGGGGGAAGGTGCTCCATTTTCACCACCCCGTCACACAAAATTGCGGCCCGTTCCATGACATTGGCCAATTCGCGGACATTGCCCGGCCACGCATACAGGCTCAATGCGTTCAATGCCTTGTCATCGATGGAATATTCCTGTCCATGCAGCGCAAGGAAATGATGGGCCAGCAAAACCACGTCCCCGTGCCGCTCGCGCATGGGCGGGATGGGAATCCGCACGACATTGATGCGGTAATAGAGATCCTCACGAAAACGTTGATCCCTGATACGTTCGGACAAGTCCTGATTGGTGGCCGCGATAATGCGGATGTCGGTGCGTATGGGCCGGTTTCCGCCGACTCGTTCAAACGTTTTATCCTGAAGAACCCGTAGCAGCTTTGCCTGGGTGGACAGCGGCATGTCGCCTATCTCGTCCAGAAACAGCGTCCCCTTGTCCGCCAATTCGAATTTGCCCAACCGACGTTCGTGTGCGCCGGTAAATGCACCCCTTTCATGGCCGAACAACTCACTTTCCAGCAACCCCTCGGGAATGGCGGCGCAATTGAGGCTGACCATGGGATGGTCCCGCCGCGGGCTCATGTCGTGCATGGTACGGGCCACAAGGTCCTTCCCCACACCGGATTCGCCGAGCAGCAGAACCGTGGCATCGGATTGTGCCACGCTCTTCACCTGGGCCATGACCGCGCGCATGGCCGGACTCTGGCCCACGATGGAGGGAAACAGTTCCCGAGCCTCGATTACATCAAGAATTTCAGACAGGTGATCGAACACCTGTGTCATGCGGCTGAACTCGTCGGCAGGGCGTTGCGCCTCAGGTTGTTCGGGTTGGGCCTGCGTTTGCCCGCGGGTTCGCGAGGCCCGGAATATGCTGTTGCGCTCGACACGGTCAATGAATCGCTCCAGCGGCCGCATGATGCGCCGGGCCACCAGTATGCTCACTGCCCCGCACAGGGAGATGATGATCAGCGCCCAGTATACAACAAAACGGAAAGGTTCCTGCCCTGCCCTGCGAACATAGTCGGTGATCTCATACGCTCCGATCAGGGCGATGAGTGACAATCCGGTAAAAATGACCGGAATGAGAAGGTATATCTTGACGCGGTATTCCCGTTGCATGAAACCTGCCTGCACGTCCTACATGGCGGACATGGCATTTTGCATGAGTTCGGTAAGCGGCAAAAAGATAGCCAGCGCGAAAAAGCCGACCACCACGGCCAGCCCGGCAGTGAGGATGGGGCCGATCAGTTCGGACATGCGCGACACGGCGTATTCCACCTCGTAATCGTAATGCTGCGCTGCTTCGCGCATCATCTCTTCAATTCGTCCGGATTCCTCGCCCACTGCTATCATGGAAATGACCATGGGTGTGAAGTAACGCGCCTTGCGCAACGGTTCGGATATACCGCGCCCCTGCTCCAGCTGTGTGCGTATCTTGTCGAACTCCCTGGAAATAGCCGCATTGCCGATGGTTTTGGAAACAATATCCATAGTGTCCAGCACGGTGACGCCGCTGGACTGGAGAATGGAAAAAATGCTTCCGAAACGCGCCATGGCCGCCTTCTGGAAAACCATGCCCAGAATGGGCAGCTTGAGCAGAAGCCTGTCGCGCATCAGCCGCCCCTTGGCGCTTTTGAAATAATAGTACAGGGCAATGCCGCCGCCGATCATGCCGCCAACGATGATGGGCCAATAGTCCACCAACAGCCGGTTGACCATGATGCATATCCGTGTGGGCCACGGCAGTTCGATATTCTGCTGCTCGAACAGATTGATGAAGGTGGGCAGCACGAACACGATGAGCACAACAAAACAGATGGCCAGAGCCACCATGACGATGATGGGATAGGTCAGCGCGGACTTGATGTCCTTGGTGACCTTGTTCTCATGCTCCACGATGTAGATCAGCCGTTCCAGAACCTCCATGAGCGTACCGGATATTTCTCCTGCCTGAAGCATGTTGCAGTACAGCTCGGAAAAAATGTCCGTTCGCTTGCGAAAGGCCTTGTGCAACGGCGATCCCTGCCGGATTTCCTGCCCTATCTCGATGATGCAGGTCTTGAGTTTCTTGTTCTCGGTCTGGGCTTCAAGGATTTCCAGTGCCCGGGTAACAGGCACGCCTGCGCCGAGCAATGTCCTGAACTGCTTGGTGAAAAGGATGATGTCCTGAGGCTTGACCTTGTTGAAGAAGGCGCCCAGTGACGATGCATTTTCCGTCTTGGCCCTGGATTTGCGCACCGACGTGGGGATAAGCCCCCGGTCGGCCACAATGGCCTCGGCCGCTGCCGAGCTGTCAGCCTCCACGATCCCCTTGGCCTTGGTTCCCGTGGCCGTGATTGCGGTATATTTGAAATGCGCCATTGATTCCTGCCTACAGCATGATGGCCGTTGCCACTTCTTCAAGGGTGGTTATTCCGGCCACTGCCTTGCGCGCCGCATCGTTCTTCAGGGTGCGCATGAGTTTGGCCTTGACCGCAGCTCGGGTGATTTCCACCGAAGTGGCGCCCTTGAGAATCATGTCCTGTATGTTTTCATCCACCAACAGAATTTCAAACAGGGCCACACGCCCGGCAAAACCGGTCTGATGGCACTGGCGACAACCCGCTCCCCGTTTGAAAACGACCTTTTCCTTGAGGTTGTCCAACCCGAAGGATTTCACAAGAGCCGGATGCGGTTCATACTCTTCAAGGCAATGCGGGCAGTTGCGGCGCACAAGACGCTGGCTGATAGCCACCAGCAAGACCGAGGACACAAGGAACGGTTCCAGCCCCATCTCCACCAGACGGGTCACGGCACCGGCCGCATCGTTGGTATGCAGGGTGGAAAGCACGCGGTGCCCCGTGAGAGCGGCCTGCACGGCAATGTGCGCGGTTTCGGAATCACGAATTTCCCCGACCAGCACCACGTCCGGGTCCTGACGAAGTATGGAGCGCAGCCCCGAGGCAAACGTCATGCCCGCACGGGTGTTGAGCTGCACCTGCCGCACCCTGTCCAGCCGGTATTCCACCGGGTCCTCCAGGGTGATGATGTTGATGTCGTCCTGCCGGATATTGCGCAGGATCGAATACAACGTGGTGCTCTTGCCGCTGCCCGTGGGGCCGGCAGAAAGAATCATGCCGTAGGGCTGGTTGATGGCCTGCTTGACTTTTTCCAGATCAATGTCCGAAAGGCCCAGTTCGTCAAGGGTCAGGCCGTGGGCATTGCGGTCCAGCAGCCTGAGTACGATATTTTCGCCATAGATGGTGGGCAGGGAACTGACGCGGACGTTGAATTCCCGGCCGAGGGTGTTGAAGGAAAAACGGCCATCCTGCGGCACCTTGCTCACTGCAATGTCCATGTTGGACATGATCTTGAGGCGCGAAACCAGCGGCAGAAAACTGTTCTTGGGCGGAGACGGCACATTGCGCAATTTGCCGTCCACACGAAAACGCACGTTGACCGAATCCTTTTCCGGGCTGATGTGAATATCACTGGCTTTCTCGCGCACGCCTTGGGTCAGGATCGAGTTGACCATGCGGATAACAGGTGCCTGATCAGCCATTTCCTGCAGGGAATCCAAGGAAATATCCTGATCTTCCTCGGTGATGACCGGTTCGGAATCATCTTCTTCGGAATATTCATCGAACACGCCGCTCGGCAGTACGCCGCGCCCGTAGATGGAGCTGAAAAGCATGTCGAAATCGTTTTCCGTGCAAATGACCGGCTCAACTTCAAGATTGGTTGCAATTTCAACGGTATCCAGCGCATTGATATCCATGGGGTCGGTCATGCCCACCACCAGAAGATGACCGCGTTTGGAAAGCGGCACCAGACGTTGCTGTTGCGCGAGTTTCTCCGATATGAGCACGTCGATGCCCTCTTCATAGGGATATTTTTCCGGAGAGTATTTGTCGATGAGCAACTGACGGCTGAGAATGTCGATAAGCTGCGATTCCTTGATCAGTCCGGAACGGATCAGATACTGGCCAAGCTTGAGGCCGGACTTTTCCTGCGCTTCAAGCGCCTTCATGAGCTGATCGTTGCTGATGACCCCCGCCTCAATGAGCAGGTCGCCCAGCCGCTTGCGTTCTCTTTTCAAGACTGTTCCCCCTGAACCGTTGTTATTATTTCCGTCACCGGCTCTGCCCTTGCAGTGCCAACCGGCGAGCGGCGCGGCTCAACTGGCCGAGAAATTCACGGCCATTGCCGTGAAAAATCAAAAGATGCGCCCGCTTGCGCAATGGAATCGGCAAATCATCCAATGCCGCCTGGGCGTCTTTTTCCGATGCGTGGGGCATTTCGCCGACAACGGAAAAGGAAAGGCCACCGGCTGCGGACCACGTGGGCAGAATCCGTGCGGGATGATTGAAATATTCAAGACGGCGCAAAGCCGCGAACGCATCCGGAAGAGTGGCTGCCGAGGCCATCTCCACCCAGACGAGCCGTTGCTCCAGTTCCTTGTTCTGCGGGGAGGATTGCGACTCTATGACCGGGAAACGCACCGAAGTTCCCACTTCCACCGCATTGATGTCGGCAATGCCGGGATTGGCCGCTGCCACGGCTGCGAGGTTGGTCTGGTTGAACACGCCGTAGATATCCTTGATCATGGTCGAGAGGCTCTCGCTGAACGAAATGCGCACCGTGCCCAGTTCATGAGGACGATCCATGTCGTTTGCGTTGTGCTTTGAAACAGGCAAATCCGGCCTGACCTGCGGTCGGTCAGGGGCAGCGGAAGCATTGGCCGTCCTTGTGGGAATCTCGATTTCCGCCAAATCGCCCACGGCCCTGCGCAGCACGCTTTTGTCAGAAACCTGCGCTTCGCCCATGACCCGCTCCACAAAACCGCCCACGTTGGCACCCGGAAGAAACATCGCCAACACTCCCAGCAACGCAAGCCCGGCCACGGCAGGTACCAACCCGAACCGCAGGGGTTTTCTGCCCTGCTCCTCGCGAATGCAGTCTGAGACAAATCCGTATGTCGCCCGCTTGCGATCAGCGATGATCAGGCCCAGAACCACCTTGTGGCAAAGCCGGACAATGCGGCGCGGGTATCCACGGCTGGCCTTGTATATCCGATAACATGCCCCGGCGGAAAAAAGACTGGCGGGGGCCTTCATGCCCGGGGAGGCCACGTTCAACCTGTGGCGTATCATGGCCGAAGTTTCGCGCAGGGTCATGGGAGTCAGGCGGCAGAAAAAATTGATGCGATCCACGAAGTTGGGCATGCGCTGCATCACGGGTTCCAGTTCGGACTGGGCAAAAATCACGATCTGCACCAGTTTTTCCGCGTTGGTCTCGTAATTGAGCAACTCGCGCAGCACCTCAAGGCAGCGAGGACTCAACTTCTGGCCCTCGTCAATGGCCAGCACCGTGAGCACGTTTTCTCGCACCCCGCGCCTGAACAGACGCTTCTTGACCAGCTCCTTGAGTTCCCAGGGCGAGATGGAACGGTCCGCATTCCTGCCGGTCAGCATGGAATACAAAACCAGCAGGAATTCCTTGGCGGTCTTGAACGACGGATCCAGAATCATCTGCACGTCAATGCCGCTTTCGTCCAGATCGGCCACGAACCGGCGGCACAGGGTGGTTTTGCCCGTTCCGATGTCGCCGATGATGACGTTCAGCCCCCGCTTGAGCCGTGCGGAAATCTCCAACTGCTGCAAACAGAAGAGGTGCTGGGGCGAATCATACAGAAACATCGGGTCCGGGGAGTTGGAAAACGGCTCCCGTACAAAACCGAGTTTGCGGTAATACTTCATGATTCACCTCGCAGCGCGCGGGCGCTACTGCTGTTCGACCTCATCCACGTTGGGCGTGGCAGGGTTGACCGGATCCAAGGGGTTGACCTCTTCTCCAGCTTCGGCCTCAGCCTTTTTCTGTTCCCATATGTCCTGCAGTTCCTGCTCGATTTCTTCCATGCTCTTCTGGCGTTCACCCGGCTTCCAGACATCGAGTACCTGCGGCGTGATGAAGATGAGAAATTCCTCCAGCCCACCGCTGCGGCTCTTGGAGCCGAAGGCCCAGCCAAGCCCGGGAACGTCCTTGAGGTACGGTACGCCCTCGTGGGCGTTGCTGGAGCTGTCCTTGTTCAAACCCGAAATGACGACCGTTTCCCCATCGCGCGTGATGAGCGTCGTCTCCGTGGTCTTCTTGGAAATGACGGGGTTTTCGCCCACCTTGGACGTTCCCACGGAATCCTTTTTGATCAGCACCTGCAATTTGAGATACTGGTCGTCAATGATATGCGGAGTGATTTCGAGACGCAGCACCGCGTCCTCGAACTCGATGGTGGTGCCGTCGTCGCCGGATGTGGACTGATAGGGAACGCGGTCACCGCTTTCAGTATACGCTCTCTGGTTGTCCATGGTGGTGATGGACGGACTGGAAATAATCTTGACCAAGCTTTCCTTTTCCAACGCATGGAGCTGCATTTCCAGAATATTTCCGCCAAGCTTGCCGAACATCAACCCCAGGGACATGCCGTTGCCGGAACTGGGATAAATGTCGGAGTCAGGCAGAAAGTTGAACGCATACCCCTGACCGGAAATGCCGCCCTCGTTCTCGTTCAGGTTCGGGGTATAGGTCCATGTTCCGTCTCCGCCGTCCTGTCCGTCGGTTCCGCCGGGAACCACGAAAATATTGTTGCCGTCTGCAACACGACCCTGATAATCGCCGCCCCACTGCACTCCAAGGGCACGGGCCGTATCCGAGGTCGCTTCAACGATGAAGGCCTTGAGGCGAACCTGCTTGCGCGGGCTGTCCAGCCGTGAAACAAGCTTGATGAGCTTTTTCAAGTCCGAAGAAATAGCCTGTATGATCAAAGAGTTGGTATGCGTATCCACCTCGATGGAACCCAAGGACTCCTTGCCTTCCGTGGAAAGGAACTTCTCCAGGCTGCCCTTGAGACTTTCGGCATCGGAATACTTGACCTTGACCACTGCGGTGCTCAGCGGTTCCAATTTTTCCAGCTCCAACCGCTCGAACTGTCGCTTCTTGCGCAAGACCTCGAACTGAAGATCGCTCTCAAGATCTTCGCTGGTCAGCACGCGGATAATGTCGCCCTCCCATGAGTAGGAAAGCCTGTTGGAGCTGAGAACCCCACGGAAAACCTGATCCCACGGCATGTCCACGATATTGATATTCACGGTTCCCTGCACATTGGGACTGACCACGATACTCTGGCCGGCCGCACGGGCCAGGGCCTGAATGACGGAAATGAGGTTGGCGTTGTGCATGCGCAACGAGACGTTGAACTTCGGCAGAGCCCGGGCATTGCGGCGCTCGCGTTCCACCAGGAACTCCGGCTTGTCCACGGTCAGGCGTTCCACATCCTTTTCCGTGAGGTCGCTACGCGGCTCAGGGGAGTGTCCCATGGACTGTTCGGCCATGATGCGCCATTTTTCCATTTCGTCGGGTTTTTCCACTTCGTTCTTCTTGCACCCGGCAAGTGCGGCGCACACCATCAGCAACGCCGCCAACCCGATTATCAAGCCCTTTGCTCTCATATTATTCCACCACCCTGACGGTAAGCTGCTGTTCCTCGGTTTCGGCCATGGGTACCTTGACCCGGGCTCCGGGCAGTCCATTTTCGGCCGCCCGCACAAGAATGACATATTGGTCCGCAATCTGCGTAACCCTGTAACCTTCTATGACAAATTCATCGCCTTCAGCGTATTCAACGCCGTTGAGCAAGGCAAGACGTACGCCGCCCAGCTCCACATACCCGGAATAGACAACCTCGACACCCTCAACCTGTGTGGAAAAGGATTCGCTCTGTCGACCGGCCAGGTAAAACGGCGCATCCGATTCGTACAAGGGTATGTTGGCGAGCTTGTCCCCGACCATGTTCACCTTATGCAAATCGACGGGATTCAATGCCTTTTTACCCACCTGGGTCATAATGTCCGCCACATTCTTTTCATAAGCTGCCCGGGTATTGTTCATTGCCCCGGCGCCGGAACCGGATGGGGACTGCAAATAGAAATAATCGAACGCAGCATACCCGGCAACCAGCGCAAGAAACGCAAGCAGCAGTTTTTGTCTGGAGTCAGCCGAA
The DNA here is from genome assembly GCF_008830225.1 of Pseudodesulfovibrio senegalensis. Taxonomy (NCBI): domain Bacteria; kingdom Pseudomonadati; phylum Thermodesulfobacteriota; class Desulfovibrionia; order Desulfovibrionales; family Desulfovibrionaceae; genus Pseudodesulfovibrio; species Pseudodesulfovibrio senegalensis. The sequence goes on along the minus strand of NZ_WAIE01000002.1, from coordinate 180,780 downwards.
ATCGCCATTGTGCCTACCTGTCCATCTACCGCTGTATCAATATCGCGAGCTCAAGGAACACCTCCACGCCGCCCGGGACGGCACGAAGCTCCACCTTCTTCACCTTGCGCACATAGGGCAAGGATTCCACAGCCACGTAAAAATCGTAAAAACTCTCTTTGTGCCCACTGAAAACACCGGTCAGCACGGTGGTTTCCAGACCGGCTCGCAGCGCTCCCTGATCCACCCCGATATCCAGGGTGTCCATTCCGGCCCCATGAGCAATTCGCTCCACTTCTTCAACAACTCCAAACGCCTGGTTGCGCTCAAGAGGAGCCTTTTTGACAAGGGGAAGGCTCAGGGAAGGCACGTTCTTCTGCAAAGCCTGCAGCTTGGCATAATACGGCAGATACACATCCTGCTCTGCCAGCTTGGACTTCATGGCCGCTATGCCGCCCTCCAGTTCCTGCACGTTGGAATAGACCGGGTAGACCAATCCACCCAGCCCCATCAGAAACAGGACCGCTATGGCCAGGCACTTGAGGCCCAGCTTTGCCGCCCGCTCGTTACGAAAACCTGAATAACCGATACGCTTCATACAAGGCTCACATGCAAAATGAAGTGAAGCACCTCCCCTTCGGGGCTCAATTCGGTAACTTCACTGGACAAAATTTGGTATTTTTCGAAAATTGGAGATGATTCCAGTTTGATCAAAAAGCGGGACAAGGTCGTGTTGTAGTCTTCGCCGGACAAAAGGACAACCCCGTCAAGCACGACGACACCGACAGGAGCAGCGCTGCTCTTGGTCACAACACCCTCTGCCTGGGCTTCGGACATCACTTGCTGGTCAATGCTGATATTCAGAAAACGGATGCCGGGAGGCGTGTAGCGTGCCAATTCCGCAAGCACGGCCAACGCTTCGTATTGCTCGCTCAGCTGACGCAACCTTCCATGATCCTTGACTATTGAAGCTGCAATGGTCGAAAGGTCTTTTCTAGTCACCTTGGGATCGATCTGCGCATACCGCACATTCAGCTTGTCCAGTTCCGCCTTTTTTGCGTTTTCATCGATCTTCTGCCAGCCGAACAGCCCTCCCACGATCAGCGCCAACACCAGCCCCGCCACAGACACCGCGTCGTTGATTCGCTGCCAGAAACGGATCTTGGCCCGTTGCTCATGGTTCACGAGCAGGTTGATGGTCTGCCCGCTTTCGGACATGGCCAACGCGGCCGCAGCATTGAAGGCAAGCCGTCCTTCGCGAACGTCTTCGCCCAACCGTGCGCTCTCGGGCAGAACCCGCACCGGAACTGCGGGAAGGCCCAGTTGTGCGGCCATGTATTCGCAAACACGATCGCTGGAGAACAGTTCACCGCTCAGATGCAGCACGCTGCAACGTTGCTTGAAATTGTTGAAATAATACTCAAGCGTCCGGTCTGCCTGACGGGCAAGGCGCAACAGGGCCGGGGTGATGATGTCAAAAAGTTCTTCATCGGGGAGTCCGGCGCCAAAGGCTTCCTCATTGGCAGGGCGTCCCTCAAAACGGTCCAGCAAAACCGTTCTGACCTCGTCAAGGTTGGTCGTCAGGCCGCCACCGTTTGAGGTGAGACGCTGCTGCAGGGTTTCGGCCATGCTGTCCACGCCGGATTTGATGGTCCTGCTGAACATGAGTCGTGAGCCCTCGAAAATGGCAATGGCCGAAAATTCGTTGGAAACGTGAATCAGCCCTGCGAGGCCGTCCGTTTCAGGTGCCAATCCCCGGGCGTAAAAATTCTGCATGGCAGCAGAGATGGTGGTTACACCGGCCAGCCGAAACCCGGCCCGACGAAACCAATCATCCAGTTCAGCCACCCGGTCGCGCCGCCCCATGGCTGTCAGGACCTCAAGCTTGTTGACCCCTTCGTCCTTGACAACACCCCATGGGCGAATGTCGAAGACATAGTTTTTTTCATCAAACTTTTTTTCTTTTTTGATGGTCCAGTAGACCGTATCCGAAACCTTGGAAGAGGATACTCTGGGGATGAGCACCGGTCCGACGTCCACATCCGGTGTGCGAATGGTCGTCCAAATCTCGGGCAGGGCACCGCGGCCGCAGATGCTGGTGATGGAATCTCCGAGCAGGGCCACAAATTCGTCACTACCCGGACGTATTCCGGTCGGAATGGGTATCCGCCTTACGCCTGCTCCGCGAAAACGGGTGTCGGTCGACGATACACGAACCAGATCGATAGCCTCGTTGCCTACCTCGACACCAAGCACGACCCGTTTGTTGAAAGAAAACAAGCCGCCACCCGATTTCGACTTGCCCGAAGGGGTCGGGGCAGAACCGCCGTTGCCCGAGGCGGCCGGTGGACCGGGAACGGATGTCGATTCGTCATTCCCTCGAATGATTTGCAACAATTCTTCGGTCGAATTTGCCTTACTGTCAGAACTCACTCAAGACATCCTTGGGTAAAACCACCTCCGCAAACACTTTGGGGAGGACATAACTAGTTAAAAATGGCGAACAGGCATAAAATCGAACAGCCCAATCAAACGGCACCAGCAGGGTCGATTAATGACCTACTATCATTCCTACAATTATAATTCCAAACGCAGAACGCCGGGATATCGAATAGTTACAGACTTCTCACTACTCCCCAAGTCTGATTTGGTCACAAAATGCAAATATCTCTTAACACTTTTTAGACAAAGATAACAGCCCGTTATACAACAAAAAAAGGAAGCGAAATACGCAGCTTATCCCCTGCCCGTTTCACTGAATCTTCTTTTTTTTGATTTAGCTACAAATCAGAGGGCAATCGAGACAAAACCGCGACTCAGCTGTGGAAAAAAAGCGCCCGCCCGCTGGGAACCAGCAGGCGGGACGCAAAACAGGGATGGAGAGAAAAACTATCGGAGGGAATCAATATCAAGGGGCTTGCCGCAGCAGGGGCAAACACGAATCAGCGTGGAACGCTTGTCGGCAACCGAGAACATGGGCCGCCAGGAAGACTTGACCACTCCGTAATGCACCAAGACCTTGTTACCACACGAGCAAAAACGTTCCTGCATGACCGTATCTCCTTGTATCGATTAAAAACAAACTTTTCCCAACCGAATGTGAGTAATTAATAAACAACGAAGAAAACAATGTCAACATAAAATAAACACTCAATGCAAAAAAAAGGATGAAGGCAACAGCCTCCACCCATACAGACGAAACTAATTCAACGATATTCACGCCCGACCCACAGAACCCGGCCGATAACACGCACGGTGTCCAACTCGTCGCCCGAAAGATGAATCGGGGAATAATCCGTATTGTCGCTACGCAGCACCAATGTGCCGGGCAGACGCTCAACACGCTTGACCATGACGGTATCCTCGACGCCCACTGCGTAAATGCCCCCGGAAAGGACATTGCTGTCTGCCTGATCCACAAGCACGTCGTCGCCTTCCTTGAGTTCGGGCTCCATGCTGTTGCCCACCACTTCCATGACGACCATATTGCGCGGATTGCCACGAGCATGAATCCAATCCGATCGGAATGACAGGTATTCTTCCACCTGCCCTCCGGTCTCAAAGGAACCGCCGCCCGCGCAAAGACGGGCGCGCACCTTGGGCACCTGCTCGAAATAAACGCCATCCTCCTCGCGATAATCCGTCATGGAGGATTGCCGTGCCTCGCCGCGTCCTGTCTCAAGCCACAGGGGGTTGATTTCATACATGGCGGCAAGGTCCAGCACCCAGCGCGGCGGCACGCTGTTCTTTTTCTTGGCCAATGAAACCGCAGCCCTGCCCACGCCGAGTGCGCGGGACAGATCCGACTGTGTGGACAGATCCGTTGCCGAGCAAATGCGCTCGAAAAAACCGTCAAAACCGATAGTGCTCATACGTGCTGCCTTGTTGATTCAATAGCTGGGAGGAAGTTAATCACAACAAAACATTTGTGTCAACAAACAATCGTCCTTCGGTTGACACAACTGTCATGCGATCATTTCCTTGTAGTCGTGCGAGGATTGCCCGGGGGCCAGTTCGAAGTTGAGTTCAAGTCGTTCAAGGTCTGCGTATTCGAGAACCACGTCCACCTGCTGGCCGATGGTGAAAGCCTTGCCGGTACGTTCGCCCACAAGCATTTCACGATGCCGCCAATAGGTGTAATAATCATCGTCCAGTGTTGAAAGCCGGATAATCCCCTCGGCCATGTGCTCTGGAAGTTCCACACGGAAGCCAAAGTCCATGATCTGGGAAACCACGGCCGAAAAACGCTGCCCTTCCTTGTCCTTCATGAAAAGAAGCATGAGCCTGCGGTAGATTTCCCGTTCCGCGTCCATGCCGGCGCGTTCCCGGGAAGAAAGGTTGCCCGCGATCTTGAGCAGCAACTTGCCGCCGGGGATGGCGCCTTTGCCGCCGATGGCAATCTTGGCCAGCCGGTGCACCACAAGGTCCGCATAACGACGGATGGGCGAGGTGAAATGGCAGTAACACTCCGAAGCCAGTCCGAAATGCCCCTCGTTGACCGGCGAATACTTGGCCTGCTTCATGGAGCGCAACAACAGCCGGTTGACCACGAATTCCTTGGGCGTTCCCGATACGCGGTCGATGAGCTGCTGCAGGGTCTTGGGCGAAATTTCCTTGGGGCGGGCCATGTCCGGGTCGGTCAGGCTCAGGAAGCGGAACAGGTTTTCCAGCTTTTCCTCGCTGGCCTCGGGATGCACGCGAAACAGGCAGGGAAGTCCTTCTTCCACCAGGAAACGGGCCACGGCTTCGTTGGCCGCGATCATGAATTCCTCGATGATCTGGTGCCCGAAATGCCGCTGCGTGGCACCGAACCCGCGGATATGCCCGTCATCGGAAACATCGGCGCGCGGTTCGGGCAGTTCGAAATCAAGGCTGCCCCTGTCGGAGCGGATCGCCTTGATCTTGCGGGCCAGTTCCTCGCACAGGTCCAGCATGGGCAGAAGCTGCGGACTGAGAGCCGCACGCGCGGTCTTGTCGCGCTCCAGCACGGCGTCCCGAATCTGGCCGTAGGTCAGCCGTGCATGGCTGCGGATGACAGCGTTGCACATGCGCGCGGATTTGACCACGCCCTTGGCGGAAAGCTCCATGCACACGGCCATGGTCAGGCGCGGCACGTCCGGGTTCAGGCTGCACAGCCCGTTGGACAAACGTTCCGGGAACATGGGTTCCACGGACAGGGGGAAATAATAGGAATTGCCGCGCTCAAGGGCTTCGCGGTCCAGTGCGGAACCTTCGCGCACATAATGGGCCACGTCCGCAATGGCCACCCAAAGCCGATAGCCCTTGCCGCTGCGCTCCACATAGACGGCATCGTCGAAATCCTTGGCCGTGGAGCCATCAATGGTCACGAACGGCAGGGAACGCAGGTCCTCGCGTCCGGAGAAATCGTCTTCGGCGGGTTGTTCGGGCAGACGCTCGGCCTCGGCCAGGGCATCACTCGGAAAGCGCACGCGAATGGAATGGTTGGATTTGACCAAGGCCTCCTGCACGCGCACATCGGTCTCCGGCCCCAGCCGTTCCACCAACTCCCCTTCCCACATGAGCGGATCAAGCTGTTCACCCGGCTCGCAAAGCGCAATATCGCCGCGCTGCAAATCCATATCGCCCGGCGCCGTGGCAATGACCCCGAAATCCAGCAGCGGGTCCGTGGGCCGGGCCGCCCAATCCCCATCGCCAAGGTCCTTGAAGACCTTGACCGGCAGCAGTTCACGCCCCCGCTCCAGCACGCGCACGATGCGGCCTTCGTGATTGCGTCCGCCGCGCCCTTCGCGCACCACGGCGCAGGAAACCCGATCGCCATTCCACGCACCGTTCAGGTCCTTCTTGGCGATGAAAATATCCTTGCGTCGAATGTCGTCGGGAATCACGAACCCGACGCCCGAGCGCGTCATCTCAAGACGGCCTGAGACCAGATGCATGGCCCCGGCAAGGCCGTAGGCCCGCCGGATGCGAATCAGTTCGCCGTCACGGACCAGTTCCTTGAGAATCTTCCTGATCTCGGGCTTATGCTTCTTGCTCAGGTGCAGCCGCCGCACCACTTCGGCACGGGACAATGGCTTGCGCTGCTCCTTGAAAAGCCGCAACACAACACTCTTGTTCAGGGATGAACCGTTTGCGGGACGTTTCTTTCTAGTCTTTTTCGCGGCCATCATGCTCCTCGACGGTTTCCCGTGTTGCTGCATCGTCTGCACCCGCTCCGGACGGGGCACCGAAATCGTATTCCCGATTCAGAGTCTTCCAACGCCTGTTCCACCACACGCCGAACGACGAGCCCTGGGCAAAGCAGGACGGCCCGAAATCCACCCGCAGGCTGAAGGCCCAGAAATCCTCGGTGCACATGGGACCGAGCTTCACGGCGTCCTTCTGGGTGCACAAAACATACCGTGCCCCCCTGCGCTTGGCTGTAGTCAAAATATCCAGCACGTCCGCCTTGCAATAGGAATGGTGATCCCGGTAGACCATGTGGTCCACGGGCTTGTAGTTGAAATATCGCCGGGCAGCGCGTTGCACCTGTGCGGGATTGCCCACCCCGGAAACCAGCAGGAACGGCTCGCCGAAAAAGTCCTTTTCGAACTTGCCGGTCAGCACCTGGGTAAAGCCTTTGGGCGAAAGGGAAAAACTGAAGACCGGACGATTCAGGTTGCCAAGGCGCTTGCGTACGTGACTGTTGATCTTCTTGAAATAATCGGGCGAGGCCTTGATCATGAAACAATCCGCACGCCTGAGTGCGGACTCATCCTCACGCCACGAACCGGCCGGGATGACCCGGTTCCAATTCTGCGCAATGTCCGAGGGACGCAGGAAAATAATGTCCGCATGGCGTTTTACGGCCATATGCTGCATGCCGTCATCCAGCAGTACTATTCCGGGGCTGTAATGCTCAAAAAGCCACTTGCCGCCCCGCGTGCGCACCGGGTCCACCACAACATGGGCGTCCGGGTGCTCCTTGGCCAGCATCAGCGGTTCGTCCCCGGCTTCTTCCACAAGATTGCCGGGCTGCACGCGCAGCGGCACGGAATGGGGGCGCGCGCCATAGCCGCGGGTAAGCACTGCGGCCTCCATGCCCCGGTTGGCCGCCCACTTCATGAACCAGGAGGTCATGGGGGTCTTGCCGGTTCCGCCCCAGCTCACATTGCCCAGCGAAACCGTGGGCACCGGCGCTTCCCACTGCCTGAGCACGCCGCGCTCGTACAGGCGCGCGCGCATGCGCATGACCTGCGCGTTGAGCCAGCCCAACGGACGCAGCAGAAGCGCAAACCTCTGCTGCAATTCTTCGACGGGTGCGATTTCGTTTTTTGCCATAAAAACCGAAAGGAGGCCCGAAGGCCTCCCGGTTCGTGCGTTGCTATTCCCTGTTGCCCAGGAATCGAAGCAGGAACAGGAACAGGTTGATGAAGTCCAGATAGAGCGTCAGTGCGCCCATGATGGAGCCGCGCCGGATGGCTGCGGCGTCATTGGGCAAGACCTCGCCCATGGTCTTGAGCTTCTGGGTGTCAAAGGCGGTCAGGCCCAGGAAAAGGACCACGCCCACGCCCGAGATCACGAAATCCATCATGGCGCTCTGCAGGAACATGTTGACCACCATGGCGATAAGCATTCCGATGAGTCCCATGAACAGCAGGCTGCCCATGCTGGTGAGGTCCTTTTTGGTCAGCAGGCCGTAAATGCTCATGGCCCCGAACATGCCCGCGGTGACAAAGAAGGTCACGGCCACGGAATGGGCGGTGTAGACCAGCAGGATGGGTGCCAATGTCAGTCCGTTCAGGGCGCTGTAGGCCAGGAACAAGGCCGTGGCCGTGGACGGATTCATGCGGCTGATGCGCCAGGAAAGCCCCATGACGATGCCGAATTCGGCCACGATCATGAGGATGTAGAACATGGAAATACCTGCGGCTCCGGTGGCCGGGTCCACATTGAAAAACAGGTTCAGCAAGGCCGGAGAAGTGGTGACCAGATAAGCCAGCACCGCTGTGAGGGCCAGTCCCGCACTCATCCAACCGTAAATGCCGCGCATGAAGGCGTTGACGACTTCCACGCTGCCGGTGCGGGTCGTGTTCATATAGGGGGTCTGGTTCATGGATTCCTCCTGAATCGTTTGTTCGCTTTCTCTATGGAGCGCAAAACGCCCCGTGTTTCTGTAATAATCAGCTTTGGTGGCCAAGGCAAGGGCCGTGTCCGACGAAATCTAACGGGCGCGCGCCGCTTCGGCCACCTCGTTGGGCACCACGGTCATGCCGATGGGAGCCATGGAAATGGCGGCCAGTTTCATGTGCTGGATACCGAACGGGATCAGGATGATGGTGATGAAACAGGCCACTGCCGACACGAAATGCCCCACAGCCAGCCAGAGGCCGAAAAAGACGAACCAGATCACGTTGCCGACAAAGCCCAGCGGGCTGGTGCCGATGTCCTCATGGCCGGTCAACCGGTCGCGTCGAATGATGGTCCTGCCGAAAGGAAAGAACGAAAAGCCCGCGATCACGAAACAGGCGCGTCCCCAAGGGATTCCGATGATGGAAACGAACATGAGCAGCCCGGCCAGAACCCAGCCGATGCCCATGAACACGCCACCGAACAGAAACCACAGAATATTCATAATGGTACTCATCATATCTCCGTTGCCTGAATGTTATCGCACACCACATGATCCATATGCCATGGCGAACGCGTCATTACGAGCCTTTTTTCATGACATTTCAGCGAGAAATGTCAGCCGAGGAAATCCTTGCCCCAGCGCAGCAGGTTGATGCCCACCAGCAGGGCGCCTTCCCAGCGGCGAATCTTCCAGCCAGTGCGCAACATGACCAACACCAGCCCGACCATGCCCACCAGCACAAAAAGACTGCCGCGCGCCTCCTCGCTCACGCCCAGCGGCCGGATCAGGCAGGTCAGTCCCAGCACGCCTGCAAAGTTGAAGAAGTCGCTGCCGATCAGGTTGCCCAACAGCATCTCGTTCCTGCCGCGCACCGAGGCGGCGAGGCATGTGACCAGTTCGGGCAGGCTGGTGCCCGCGGCAACGATGGTTACCCCGATGACCCAGCTGGAAACGCCCAGTGTCTCGGCAATGGACGTGGCCGCAGAGACCATGAGATGTCCGCCCAAAGCAATGGCCGCAAAGCCGCCAAGCAGCAGGAGCCAATCATACCATGCGGCCTCGCGGTCCGGCAGCTCGTCCAGTTCGTCCTCGCCCGGAGACTCCTTGAGCCGCGCCAGCCAAAACAGATACCCCACCAGAAGGGCCATGAGCGCCAGCCCGAACAGCCTGCCCAGCTGGCCGGTCAGGGACATGAGCAAAATGGCCCCGGTGCAGCCGAAAAGCAACAGGCCGTCGCGGTAGATGATGGTGCGGTTGGTGGCCAGCGGCTTGATCATGGCCATGAGCCCGAGAATGAAGCCGAGGTTGAAAATGTTGGACCCCACCACGTTGGACAGGGAAATGGCCTCGTGACCGCGCAGGGCCGCGTTGATGGTCACCAGAAACTCGGGGGCAGACGTGCCAAGCGCCACGATGGTCAATCCGATGACCAATTCGGGGACACGATGTTTTCTGGCTATGAGCGAGGCAGAGGTAACGATGCGGTTGGCGCCGAACCACAAGAGCAGCGCGGCCGCGGCAAATGAAACAATATCAAGCAGCATGAACTATCCTTGGTTGGCTGCAGTGTGACAGCGGCAAAGAACACAAGCAAGGGGCCGTTATGAAAAACCGGCCCCACGCTTTTTCCTGCGGCAAACGGACTATTGGCCGTTTTCGCACGATTCCTGCGCCTGCTTGCGCGCTTCCTTCCACGGGGCCACAAGGTCCTGCGTGGGCTCGGCCCAGTCCACGGCGGTTTCACGCCGGGGCATGACCTCAATCTCGCGGGTTTCACCGTCATGGGCAACGGCCATGGTCACGGGACGGCCCGTCTCTTGGCTCAGCCGTTTGGCCTTGGATGCGTAGGAAGCGGTCAGTTCGGCTGCGGCACGAATGGTCTCCACGTCCCATGATCCGGCATCCGTGGGACGCCCGACAGCCACAGGTCCCGGAAAACCCACGGAGGTAAACACGTAATCGCTGTCTGTGCTCAAGTCGGTGAGTCGCTTGTTTTCATGCTGCTTGCGCCCCATGGAAAGCCAGTTGCTGCCGGCCCAGACCTGCCGCCCCACCTGTGCCAGCACGAAATCGCGCGGCGTGGGCCGGGTCTTTTCCTCCATCAGCTTGATGAATCGGCCCGCGGCACTTGCCTCGGCCAGCACGCACCCTCCCGCAGGGGTCGGAATCTCGGTAAATCCATACTGTTTGGCCAGCTCCAGTTGCGGCTTGCGCGACCGGCCGCCAAGCCCCAGCAGACGGCTGCGGTCCACCAGCCCGGATTCCTCCACCGGGGTCGGCTCCAGCTTGAGCGCACTCAATGGCCGCAACAGCACGTCCTTGGCATCCGCGCGTTTGCGGATCAGACTCATGGCGTCGCGCCGCTGGCTCATGGGACGCTGGCCCATGACTTCGCCGGAAATCAGAAATTTTGCCCCGTATTTTTCCATCAACTGCTTGGCGTGTTCAATCATGATGATCTTGCAGTCCACGCACGGATTCAGCCATTTGCCGAAGTTGTTGGGCGGGCCGTCCAGCATCATGTCCACATATTGCCGACCGATGTTCACGGCCACGGCGTCAATGCCGTAGTGTTCCTTCCAGAAGGGAATGAGATTCTTCTTGCCGAAAAAGGGCGAGGTGAAATGCAGGCCGAGCACGCGAAGTCCCTGGTCCTGGATCACCTTGACAGCCAGTATGGAATCAAGCCCGCCCGAAAGCAGGGCGAGCGCATCATAGGTCTTGGTCATGCGCCGTCCCTTACGCGAGGTTGTGCCAAGAGGCAAGAAAAGCGGGAGCAGACGGCAGATTTGCGAAGGGGAACCTTGTGAAAAAGGTTTCTCCTCGCGCTCCCCTTCCCAAACTTTTGGGGATCACGCGACGCGTGATGGAAAAGAAAATCCATAAAAAAAGAATTATCCTCGACACTTCTCCCCCCGCTTGACACGACGGAGACCTGTGTGCAGAATGGTCCGACCATTTGGCAATGAAACCATGGTTTTTTCGTGCTGTGGTTATTTTTTTGGCTTCAAAGCAGTGCAAAGGTACGACCAATGGACAAGAATCAAGGAATTCAGGTGCGCTTCAATCCAGTGGGCATAGGCCGGGCCAGCGAAGAAATCGTGCTTCAGGTCGAGGCCGCCATCATGGACGGCAGGCTTGCCCCGGGCGAACGCCTGCCCAGTGAACGGGAAATGCAGACCCAGTTCGGCATCGGCCGCGGCGTGGTGCGCGAAGCCATCAAGACGCTCAAGCAGAAGGGATTGCTGGAAGTACGCAAAGGTGCCAAGGGCGGCGCGTACGTCAGGGAGCTGGAAGTCTCCAATGTCTCGGAATCACTGGCCCTGTTCCTGAAGCAGCACCCCGTGGCTCCGGAGAAGCTCATCGAATTCCGGGAAACCATCGACCGCACCATCACGGAACTGGCCATTGCCCGGGCAGACCGCACGGAAAAAGAGAAACTGCTCGAAGACGCCATGCGGTTGGAGACACTGCTGCGGCAGGATGATCCCGATCTGACCGTAACGGGCGAACTCGACCGCCAGCTCAATATTTCACTGGTCAAAATGGCCAGGAACCCCCTGCTCGAATGGGTCATGCACGCCGTGCAGATGGGCTTCAGCTCGCACGACTACGCCCTTTACGAGGATGCGGGATACCGGGAAAAGGCAGCGGCCAACTGGAGCGACACGGCCCGGGCCATCTGCAATGACGAGCCCATGCGCGCCCTGTCGTTCATCGGCTATCATTATGTGCTGCTCAGGAAATGCGTGGAGGAAAGAAACGGCCAGTCGCAGCAGGATCTGCCGTTTCTCAATGAGTCACCCAATAACAAATGACGGAAATGATGAAAAAATACGATTACATAATTGTCGGCGGAGGTTCTGCAGGATCGGTTCTGGCCAATCGCCTGAGCGCGAACCCGAACACCAAGGTGTTGGTGCTGGAGGCAGGGTTGCCTGACTTCAAGTTCGATTTCCGCATCCACATGCCCGCGGCCCTCACCTATCCGCTGGCCGGCAAGACATACAACTGGTGGTACGAATCCGACCCGGAGCCGTACATGAACAACCGCCGCATCTACCAGCCCCGCGGCAAGGTGCTGGGTGGCTCCAGTTGCATCAACGGCATGATTTACATCCGTGGCAACGCCATGGACTATGAAAAGTGGTCCAAAGAGGACGGGCTGGAAAACTGGTCCTATTCACACTGCCTGCCCTATTTCAAACGTTTCGAGTGCCGCACGTCCGGTGCCGACGAGTATCAGGGCGCAGTGGGCCCGCTCTACCTGACCACCCCGGAATGCGACAACCCGCTGTTCGACGCCTTTTTCAAGGCCGTGCAGCAGGCGGGCTACCCGATCACCGATGACGTGAACGGCTACCAGCAGGAAGGCTTCGGCAAGTTCGACCGCAACACCTACCGGGGCCGTCGCTGGAACGCGGCGCGCGCCTACGTGCATCCGGTCAAGAACCGCCGCAACCTGACCGTCAAATGCCTGGCCACCACCACACGCATCCTGTTCGAGGGCAAACGCGCCGTGGGCGTGGAATACACCCGTGGCAAAACCGTGCACAAGGCCTATGCCGGAGAGGTCATCTCCTGCGGCGGTGCCATCAACTCCCCGCAACTGCTCCAGCTTTCGGGCGTGGGCAACGGCGCCGAGCTTTCGGCCATGGGTATTGATGTGGTGCAGGACCTTCCCGGCGTGGGCGAAAACCTGCAGGACCACCTTGAACTCTACGTGCAGTACGCCTGCAAGCAGCCGGTGAGCATGTTCCCGTGCCTGAAATGGTACAACCAGCCGTGGATCGGCCTTAAATGGCTCTTCGGCGGAACCGGCGAGGCGGCCACGAACCATTTCGAGGCGGGCGGATTCATCCGCGGCAACGACGAGGTTGAGTACCCGAACCTGCAGTACCACTTCCTGCCCATCGCCATCCGCTACGACGGTTCCGCGCCCAACGAGGGGCACGGCTATCAGGTCCACGTTGGCCCCATGAACACCGACGTGCGCGGCCATGTGAAGATCAAATCCAACGACCCGGCACAACATCCGAGCATCCTGTTCAATTACCTTTCCACGGAACAGGAACGCCGCGAATGGGTGCAGGCCATCCGCAAGACCCGCGAGATCATGACCCAGTCCGCCTTTGACGAACTGCGCGGCAAGGAACTGGCGCCCGGCGCGCAGGCCCAGACCGACGAGGAAATTCTCGATTTCGTGGCCCGCGAAGGCGAATCCGCCTACCACCCGAGCTGCACCTGCGCCATGGGCACCCACGACATGGCCGTGACCGACCCGGAACTCCGGGTGCACGGCGTGGAAGGTCTGCGCGTGGTGGACGCCTCGGTCATGCCCTACGTCACCAACGGCAACATATACGCCCCGGTGATGATGATCGCGGAAAAGGCTGCGGACATCATCCTCGGCAACACGCCGCTGGCACCGGAAGACGTCCCCTTTTACACGCACGAAAAATAGCTTCGGGAGTACATCATGATTACAGGCCGACACTACATCAACGGTCAGTGGACCGACGGCGAGTCCGGCGAAACCCGCGACATCCTCAACCCCTACGACGCATCGGTCGTGGCCCGTGTGTCCGAGGGCGGACGCGCGGAAACCCGGGCGGCAATAGCCGCTGCGCGCGAGGCCTTCGACAACGGCGGCTGGCCGCAAACTCCGGCCTCCGAGCGGGGACGGCTGGTGTTCAAGCTGGCCGAACTCATTGAGCGCGACCGCGAGGAACTGGCCCGGCTCGAAAGCATCGACACGGGCAAGACCGTGGAGGAAAGCCGCTGGGACATGGACGACATCGCCGGAATCTTCCGCTATTTTGCCGGGCTGGCCGACAAGGACGGCGGCGAGGTCATAGACTCGCCCGTCCCGGACTCCACCAGCACGGTGGTGCGCGAACCCGTGGGCGTGTGCGGCCAGATTTCCCCATGGAACTATCCGTTGCTGCAGGCGTCGTGGAAAATGGCCCCGGCCCTTGCCGCGGGCTGCACCATCGTCATGAAGCCCAGCGAGATCACGCCGTTGACCACCATCAAGGTCACGGAACTGGCCGAGGAGGCCGGATTTCCCAAGGGCGTGGTCAACACGGTTCTCGGGCCCGGCCCGGAAGTGGGCGCGGAACTCTCCGAGAACACGGACGTGGACCTGATCTCCTTTACCGGCGGCATTGCCACGGGCAAGACCATCATGCGCGCCGCTGCTTCCAACGTGAAAAAGGTGGCCCTTGAACTGGGCGGCAAAAACCCGAACATCATCTTCGATGACGCCGACCTTGAACTGGCCGTGGACTACGCCCTCAACGGCGTGTTCTTCCACGCCGGGCAGATATGCTCGGCCGGTGCGCGCATCCTCGTGCAGGAAGGCATTCACGACCGGTTCGTTGCGGCCCTGAAGGCACGCATGGAGCGCATCACGGTGGGCAACGGCTTTGACGAAAAGACCCAGATGGGGCCGCTCATTTCAGCCGAGCACCTGGCCAAGGTGGAATCCTATGTGGACATAGCCAACAAGGAAGGCGCAAAGCTGCTCCTCGGCGGCTGCCGCCCGGACGATCCGGCCTTGCAGGACGGCTACTTCTACATGCCCACCCTGTTCGCCGAATGCGAAAACCACATGCGCATCGTGCAGGAGGAAGTGTTCGGACCGGTCATCACCATCGAACGTTTTGCCTCCGAAAAAGAAGTCATCGAGCGGGCCAACAGCACCATATACGGGCTGTCCGCAGGATTCTGGACCCGCGATCCCGACCGCATGGAACGGGTTTCCAAGGCCCTGCGGTTCGGCACGGTCTGGGTCAACGACTTCAACGTCTATTTCGTGCAGGCCCCCTGGGGCGGCTACAAACAGTCCGGCCTCGGCAGGGAGCTCGGCAGAATCGGCCTGGAGGAATACACCGAGGTCAAGCACGTATTCCGCAACCACGCCACCACGGCGCTCAACTGGTTCGGGGCATAACCCGCACACGGACGCTTACAAAAGACCGGGCCGCCCAATTCGGCGGTCCGGCCATTCGGATAACATCAACCAAGGAGACATGATGTCAGACCCCTTCAGGCGTATTATTCGCGCCGTCCTTACCATTGCAGCAATACTTGTCTTTTCCGTTCCCGCATACGCAGGCAAGGAAATCCGCATCGCCAGCGTCGGCTGGACCGGCGTGACCATCAAGACCGAACTCGCGGTTTCCATACTGAACAGCCTCGGCTATGACGCGGAAAACATCATCGTCTCCGTACCCATCGCCTACAAGGCCATGGCCACCAACGAAGCGGACGCCTTCATGGGCAACTGGATGCCGTCCATGGCCTCCATAGCCAACAAATATTTCGAGGAAGGCACCGTTATCAAGTACGTGGCCAACATGCCCGGCGCACAGTACACGCTGGCCGTGCCCTCCTACTGCGCCCAACAAGGTCTCAAAGACTTCAAGGATATCGTCAAGTTCGGCGATAGGCTCGATTGGAAAATCTATGGCATCGAAGCAGGCAACGACGGCAACCAGATCATCCAGGGCATGATCGACAAGAACATGTTCGGCCTCGGCAAGTTCAGCATCGTCCCCTCCAGCGAGGCGGGCATGCTCGCACAGGTCCAGTCCTACGCCAAAGAAAACAAATGGATCGTCTTTCTCGGCTGGGCGCCCCACAGCATGAACGAACGCATCGACATGACCTACCTGACGGGCAGCACGGCCGAAACCTTCGGGGCCAACGACGGCACGGCCACGGTCTGGACCAACATCCGCAAAGGGTTCGACAAGGAAAACCCCAACGCGGCCAAGCTGCTCAAGCACATGGTCTTTTCCATCGACATGATGAACCAGATCATGACCACGCTTCATGCCGACCACACCCTCGCTCCCAGGGACGCTGCTCTCGCATGGCTCAAGAAGCATCCCGAAGTATACAAAAAATGGCTCGAAGGCGTGACCACCGAAGACGGCAAGCCCGCTGTCCCGGCCTTTGAAAAGACATTGTAAAAATACGGCCACTATTCATGAAAAGCTCCATCCTCCGGACGGAGCTTTTTTTTTTGGAAATATGAGGAGAAGGACTGTGCGAGGGGAAACCTTTTGAAAAAGCTTTCCCCTCGCGCTCCCTTTCCCAAACTTTTTGGCGATCACGCTGCGCGTGATGGTGTATGTGCGAAGTCAGGGGACGGAAAGGGGGTGAAGGCAAGGCGCCGTTTTTTGCGCAGCAACGCCGCATGCGTCCCCTTTCCGTCCCCTGACATGGCTGTTGCCCACCACCCCACTATCTGCTATCGACTGAGTTGCTCATACGCCGCTGTTACAAACCGGGTCCACCAGACCCCTCGCAAGGAGAATCCATGGCACGGAAAGCTGCAAATCCCGAAGATCTGCGCAAGGAAGCCCTCGGCACTGCCATTACCACTATTGAACGCAAGTTCGGCAAAGGCTCGATCATGCGCCTTGACGATTCCGCCATTGCCGCCATTCCGGTGATTCCCACCGGTTCCATCGGGCTGGACATGGCGTTGGGCGTGGGCGGCGTTCCCAAGGGCAGGGTCGTGGAAGTCTACGGGCCGGAATCCTCGGGTAAGACGACCCTCTCCCTGCACCTTGTGGCAGAGGCGCAAAAAGCAGGCGGCACGGCCGCGTTCATCGACGCGGAGCATGCGCTGGACCTCAGCTACGCCAAACGGCTGGGCGTGAACACCGAAGATCTGCTCATCTCCCAGCCCGACTACGGCGAACAGGCGCTGGAAATCGCGGACCTGCTGGTGCGCTCCGGCGCCGTGGACATCGTGGTGGTGGACTCCGTGGCCGCGCTCATTCCGCAGGCCGAGCTGGAAGGCCAGATGGGTGAAACACAGGTGGGCGGCCATGCGCGACTCATGTCGCACGCACTGCGCAAGCTCACCGGCTCCATCCACAAATCCAAATGCTCGGTGGTGTTCATCAACCAGATCCGCATGAAGATCGGCATGACCGGCTACGGCAACCCGGAAACCACCACGGGCGGCAACGCGCTCAAGTTCTATTCGTCCGTGCGCATGGACATCCGCCGCATCCAGACCCTCAAGGACAAGGACGAGGCCTACGGCATCCGCGCCCGCATCCGGGTCATCAAGAACAAGGTGGCCCCGCCCTTCCGCGAGGCGCTGGTGGACGTGCTCTACGGCACGGGCATCTCCCGCGAGGGCGAGTTGCTGGACATGGGCGTGGAGCTGGGCATCGTGGACAAGTCCGGCGCATGGTATGCGTTCGGTTCGGAACGCCTCGGTCAGGGCAAGGAAAACGTACGCCAGTATCTGGTGGAAAATCCGGACATCGCCCTGAACATCGAGCAGAAGCTCAAGGAACATCTCGGCATGATCCCGGCGGAGGAACAGGAAACTCCGGAAGGAACCGAGGCATAGGCTATTTCATCAGCGACAACGCCCCGGGCCGTGTTCCGGGGCGTTTCGTCGTCTTTGCCGGGCCATGCACTGCGGGAAGCCCCCCGCGACACAGGCTCGGCACGGGGAAAAACGCGCAGCACATGCGCACCCGGCCATGAACGACGCGGCATCGGCAACCGCGCCCGCCATGGCCGCACAACGATCACAAAAGAGAGAAACACGACATGAAGGCCGCTGAAATCCGCCAACGTTTTCTGGATTACTTCAAGAAGAACGGACACAATATTGTCGAATCTTCGCCCCTGACTCCCAAGGACGACCCCACCCTGCTCTTTACCAACGCGGGCATGGTGCAGTTCAAAAAGCTCTTTCTGGGACAGGAAAAACGGGACTACTCCCGCGCCACCACCTCGCAGAAATGTCTGCGCGTGGGCGGCAAACACAACGATCTGGAAAACGTGGGCCGCACCGCACGGCACCATACATTTTTCGAGATGCTGGGCAACTTCTCCTTTGGCGACTACTTCAAGGCGGACGCCATCAAATTCTGCTGGCAATTCCTGACCGAAGAAGTGGGGCTGGACAAGGAAAAGCTGTACATCACCATTTACAAGGACGACGACGAAGCCGGCGAATTGTGGAAGGAGCTGTGCGACATCCCGGCCGAACGCATCTTCAAGCTCGGCGAAAAGGACAACTTCTGGTCCATGGGCGACACCGGCCCCTGCGGCCCCTGCTCCGAGGTGCACTACGATCAGGGCGAGCACATGTGCTGCGGCCCGGATTGCGGCATCGGCAAATGCGACTGCGACCGCTACCTTGAAATCTGGAACCTCGTGTTCATGCAGTACGATCAGGCCGAGGACGGCACCCGCACGGACCTGCCGCGCCCGTCCATCGACACGGGCATGGGGCTGGAGCGCATCGCGGCCGTGTGTCAGGGCGTGAACTCCAACTACGATACCGACCTGTTCCAATCCATCATCGGCTACACCGCCGAGCTGGCCGGTGTGCAATACGGCCAGAACGAGGACATCGACACGGCTCTGCGCGTCATTGCGGACCACAGCCGCGCCATCGCATTTCTCATCCCGGATCAGGTCTTGCCCTCCAACGAAGGCCGCGGCTACGTGCTGCGCCGCCTGATCCGCCGCGCATTCCGGTTCGGCAGGCTCATGGGGCTGGAAGACGCCTTCCTGTACAAGACCGCTTCCAAGGTCTGCGACGACATGGGCGGCCACTACCCGGAACTCAACGAGCACCGCGACTTCATGGTCAAGGTGGTCACCGAGGAAGAGGAACGTTTTTCCAAGACGCTGGACAAGGGTCTGGACATGCTGGAGCAGGAACTGGAACGGCTCAAGAAGGAAAAGGCCGCCATCGTTCCGGGCGACGTTGTCTTCCAGCTGTACGATACTTTCGGTTTCCCCATCGACATCGTCAACGACGTAGCCGAAAAACACGGTCTTTCCGTGGACGAGCCCGCGTTCGAGGCGCTCATGGACGAGCAGAAGCAACGCTCCAAGAAGGCCTGGAAAGGCTCGGGCGAAAAGGACGTGGCCTCCACGTTCCAGGTGCTGCTGGAAGAATCCATGACCTCGGAATTTACGGGCTACGAAACCCTTGAAGATGAATCCACCATCGTCGCCCTGCTGGATGAATCCGGGCAGCGCGTGGACGCGCTCAAGACCGGAGCCAGAGGCTGGCTGGTCACACAGGCCACCCCGTTCTACGGCGAATCCGGCGGGCAGGTGGGCGACATCGGCACCATCGCCGCCACCGGGGCCGAGGCTTCCGTGCTGAGCACGGTCAAGCCGTCCCAGCAGTTGACCGGCCATTTGGTCAACGTGGATATGGGCGCGCTCACGGTGGGCGACACCGTGACCATGAAAGTGGACTACGAAACCCGCACCGCGTCCATGCGCAACCACACGGTCACGCATTTGCTGCACGCCGCGCTCAAGAAAGTGCTGGGCGATCACGCCAACCAGTCCGGCTCGCTGGTGGGGCCGGAGCGGCTGCGCTTCGACTTCACGCACATCAAGGGACTTTCCAATGACGAGCTGGCGCGGGTCGAGGAACTGGTCAACAAGGCCATCCTCGACAACCACCCGGTTTCCCGCGAAATCATGAGCATTGATCAGGCGCGCGAAAAGGGCGCCACCGCTCTGTTCGGCGAAAAATACGGCGACGAGGTCTGCGTGGTGGAAGTGCCGGGCGTTTCCATGGAATTCTGCGGTGGCACGCACCTGAAAACCACGGGACAGGCCGGATCGTTCGTGATCCTTTCCGAAACCGGCATTGCCTCGGGCGTGCGCCGCATCGAGGCCGCCACCGGCTGGAACGCCCTGAACTACATGAACAAACGGCGTCAGGCCGTGGCCGAAACCGCTGCTCTGCTCAAGGCCAAGCCCGAAACGCTGGCCGCCAAGGTCAAGGACCTGCAAAAACAGGTCAAGGACGCGCACAAGGAAATGGAGCGTTTGCAGGCCAAGGTGGCCTCGGGCGCCGGGCGCGACCTCATGGCCGAGGCCGAGGAGATCAACGGCGTCAAGGTGCTGGCCGCGGGTATCGAGGCCCCGAACATGAAGGTCATGCTGGACCAGATGGACAACCTGCGCTCGCGCATGGATTCGGGCATCATCTGCCTGCTGGCCGGACATGACGACGGCAAGGTCTCTGTGGCGCTGGCCGTGACCAAGGATTTGCACGACCGTTTCAAGGCCGGCGATCTGATCCGGCCAGTGGCTGGAGAGGTTGGGGGTTCCGGCGGCGGTCGGCCCGACTTGGCCCGTGCGGGTGGTTCGGATGCGGCCGGGATTGACAACGCGGTTGCCAAGCTGAAAGAGTTGGTTGCCGGTTAGTTACCGATTATCGTTGAATAAACAAGCGGCCAGCAGGGATACCCTTGCTGGCCGCTTTGTTTCTTGTTCTAACAACCTCGAAAGCCTCTTCGAATTAAACTATAACGCTTGACACAATTAATTCGAACAACCTTTGAGGCTTGCAATGGAACAAAATCCTTTCTCCATTTACGACTTCCTCGGCTACCTTGTCCCCGGTTCCGTATTTACCCTATGTCTAAGTTATGTATTGGTTAAGCATGACCTGTGCAGTATCCCTCCCCTTCCGGAAGGGGAAGGAGTCATATGGTTCATACTCATCGGCTTCATTGTTTTTTCATACACCTTCGGATTTGCGCTCAGTGTTATTTCAGCGGAAATCGTTGAACGTTATTTGATATGTCGTGCAGGCTATCCCTCTAAAATCCGATTTGGACTTGGCAGACTTTCATTTTTCCGTGAAATATCCAGAAATGGTGTACTTCAAACATGCATATTAGCTGTAACATTCATCACCTTCCTACTGCCGGTCGTCATTCTGGATTTTTTCATAGGCAAAATTTTAAATTTTGATAAAAAATATTTTAAAGAATACAAAAACGAAAAAGAGAAAAATTATGTAATGGACTGCGTAAATAAAATTTTGTGCCACATTAATTCTGACACTCCGTTATTTATGCAACACACACCAAATTTCTTTAAATACCTCTACCACTTTGCCTACGAGCAAAAATCAGTACACAGCTCAAAACTACAAAACTATGTAGCTTTGTATGGTTTCTCTAGAACCTTATGCCTCATAACATCACTTATTTTCAACCTAGCAGTTTCAATGGCAATATATAAATACTTCAAAGAGTTCTATGTAAGCTCTGAAGAAATCATATGTATATCACTTCTCATCGGAGGATCGGCCATCCTTTCCTACACTTTCTTTTTTGGCTTTGCCAAATTCTACAGAAGATATACTGACGAGGTTTTAATGGCCATATGTGCCATGTCCAAATTGGGTAAAATTCCAAAGCCAAAAAAGTAAAAAAGATGTTGCGCTGACGCGCAGTCGAACACCATAGAAGCACATTTATTGAAGGTTTCGCCCTCTAGGGCGACCTTCTTTTTTTGCTGGCGCAGAAAAAAAGAAGGCAAAAAACTGCGCTTGACCGCAACAACCCGCGTTCCCTCTCGGCAAGTGCCGCAAACCTTCGCTACGGGCCGAGCCTTGCTCGGCTAATCCTCCGCTTGCTTAAGCGGCACTAAACCTCGTGGGTTTGAGCGGGGTACGGGGGAAAGTAATACACTGAACGACGAACAGACGACGAGTTGATTAGTCGAGCGAACGCGTTATGCTGTCTCACGGAATAAAAGCACGTACTCACAGCGACAGGCCGGATGGAGCTTACCCTTGAAATATGTTTCAAGCACGAGCCACCAATCCCGCCAATCGCCGAAGGGGACACCGGAACACCCGGAGCGCAGCGACTGTGTGACGGCCCGTAGGCGATTGCAGCGGGTTGCGGCAAGAGCTTTCAGGGGCGACGGGGCAATGCAGCTTTTTTGCGTACTTTTTTTCTGCTATGGCAAAAAAAGTACGTCGGCCCGAATGGGCCGAAACCAATTCATCCAAACAAGTACTGTCATTGCGCGACTGCGCGTAAGCGCAACGTACTCATTAAAAAGCTACGTCATCCCCCTCTCCCACTGCGCGTAAACGCACCAACCTCACGAAAAAGCTCAATCGAAAAATCTCCTTCTGCGCGTAAGCCCACGCCCCCCTGAAACCTGACTCGAAAAAAAATGTTTCCTTTTACGCAAAGTCGGCGTATACAACCCGTCCGGGCCAAATGGTCCGGCCATAATTTCGTGACCAAAGACGGTAAAGACGAACGCAACAGCAACCACCCGGGACATCCCACCCAACCCGTTCCCCGGTAGTTTGCATGTACGATTCAGCCCTTTTCCGCTCTTGTCACTTGACATGCGGGGACATAATCCGTAAAAGTCCCCTTCCCAGATCGTGCAAGGAGCATTTTATTATGAAGACATATAGCCCGACGCCCAAAGACGTTTCCCCCGAGTGGTACGTCGTTGACGCAACGGACAAGGTACTTGGCCGACTGGCCACCGAGATTGCCAACCGTCTGCGCGGCAAGCACAAGCCCGAATACGCCCACCACATGGACATGGGCGATTTCATCATTGTGCTCAACGCCGACAAGATCAAGGTGACTGGCCAGAAGCTTGACCAGAAGATGTACTACAAGCACACCGGGTTCCCCGGTGGCATCAAGTCCAAGAGCCTGCGTGAGATGCTGGCCATCAAGCCGGAAAACGTCATCACCGCGGCCGTGAAGGGCATGCTGCCCAAGAACCGCCTCGCCCGTCAGCAGATGAAGAAGCTGAAGGTCTACACCGGTTCCGAGCATCCCCACGAAGCCCAGCAGCCCAAAACTTTGGAATTTTAAGGGGAACCGACCATGAGTGAATTCAATTACGGTACCGGCAAGCGCAAAAACGGCATTGCCCGCACCCGTCTTTATGAAGGCACCGGCGTGATCACCATCAACGATCGCCCGTACGACGAATACTTCCCGCGCAAGACCCTGCAGATGGTCATCCAGCAGCCGCTCAAGCTGACCAAGACCCTCGGCAAGTTCGACATCAAGGTCCGTTGCTCCGGCGGCGGCGTTGCAGGACAGGCCCAGGCCGTGCGTCACGGCATTGCCCGCGCCCTGTGCGAGTTCGATCCCGAACTGCGCGGCGTGCTCAAGAAAGCTGGTCTGCTGACCCGCGATGCTCGTAAGAAAGAGCGTAAAAAGTACGGCCTGCGTGGCGCCCGCGCCAACTTCCAGTACTCCAAGCGTTAAGCCGACGAGCAGCAATATCGATTGCAAGGGCCGGTATCCTCAGGGATGCCGGCCTTTTTATGTGCCCGCTCATTCCACAAGAGGACAAACTCACCCTCAAGGCCCGCAATCTATATTATTAATTCGAACCCCGGCTTGCCAGCGCAAACCATTGTCACTATCATCCCCCGCATGGCTAGCAAGAAAAAACCCCAACCGCGATTGCTTTTCTCCGATTCGAACGGACAGATATACGACCATCCGGACCTGCTGCTCATGACACGGCGCGGCTCGGAATTCGGCCTGCCCCGACCGGATGAAATCATCCAACTGCCGCCGGACAGCGAATTCTTCATGCTCCCCAGCCGTCATGCCGTGGGCTTTGACCCGGAAAACGGTTCCGTGGAAGTCATGGAAGAACTGGCCGTGGCCGCATTCATCTGCCCCGGTCACACGGTCACGGGCGTGGCCGCCTATGAATCCGACGACAACAAACAGGCCCTGCCCCTGCTCTCCTATGCCTCCATCGGTTACGCCGAAGGCAAATTCTGGGTCTGTGCAAAAAAAGTGGATACGGACAAACGTCAGGTTTTCACCAACATCGCGCCGGACCGCATCGAGGCAGGAGCGCACCAGCTCATGCAGGAAATGCCGGGCAACCGGCTGGTGAGCCACCTTGCGGGCTGCGCGCTCACCCACGGCTGCCCGGCTGCCAAAAACCTTGCGCTGGGCCGGTTCGAATGCCCGCTGCCCACGGCGCAGGCCTGCAATGCCGCATGCGTGGGCTGCATCTCGCACCAGCCCGAGGAATCCGGCTATCCCTCGCCGCAGTGCCGCATCTCCTTTCGGCCCACGGTCAAGGAAATCGTGGACATCATGCGCCGACACGAATCACGCGAGCGCAGGCCCATCTTCTCCTTCGGCCAAGGCTGCGAAGGCGAGCCGCTGACCGAGGCCGAACTGCTGGCCGAGGCCACCAGTGCCTATCGCCACGAGGGCGGCACAGGCACCGTGAATATCAACACCAACGGTTCGCGGCCGCAGACCATGCCCGCGCTCAAGATCGCCGGGGTCAGCTCCATCCGCGTCAGCCTGAACAGTGCGCGCAAGGAGACCTACGAGGCCTATTACCGGCCCAAGAGCTACTCCTTTGACGATGTGCGCGAGACCATTGCCAAGGCGCACGACGTGGGCATGCATGTTTCCCTGAACCTGCTCTATTTCCCGGGCATTACCGACACGGAAAAAGAGCTTGCCGCGCTCATCGAACTGGGCGAAACCTGCAAGTACGATTTCATCCAGCTGCGCAACCTGAACCTTGACCCGGAAATCTATCTGGACCTCATGCGGCCCTTCGAATTCGGACCGTGCATGGGATTCAACAACTTCAAGAAACGGCTCAAGAAGGCGTTGCCGTGGATCAATTACGGCTACTTCAACCCCTATCTGGGGTAATGTGAAAAGAATGCCTCCGGCGGCTCAAGAACCTTTTGGAAAAGGTTCTTGAGAATCTCCAAAACTTTCTGGCGCTGCGCCCGCCCTGCTTTCGCAGGACGGGCGCAGTTGTGTTTGTGAAGTAGGCAAAAAAAATACTGATCACTGATTTCATGTACCCGTTTCGCATTTGAAAAATGCGAAACAGAACAGGGTCAAGGGACGTGTCCCTTGCGGGTGCAAGGCAGCGCCCTGCTCCGCCTGAAAGGCATACACAAGGCGCAAAAAAAAAGCAGGCCCGACGCGTATTTTCCCATACACGTGGCTCTGCCTTTTTTGCAGTAACGCAGCTATGTGCCCTCTATTCGATCCCACGAGGGGACAGAGAGGGGGTGCAGGGCAAGGCGCAAAAAAAAGACAGGGCCGACGCGTATTCTTCCATACGCGAGGCTCTGTCTTTTTTGCAGTAACGCAGCTATGTGCCCTCTATCTGTCCCCTCGTCAGTCGGCGCCGTCGATGATGACCTGCTCGCCCGAGGAGTATGCTTCGGCCCGGCCGATGACCCACGCCTGTTCGCCCTGCTCCTTGAGCACGGCCAGAGTTTCGTCGGCCTGATCCGGGGAAACGGCCACGATGTAGCCGATGCCGCAGTTGAAAATCTGCAACATCTCAGGCCAGCTCAATTTGCCCTGTTCCTTAAGCCAGTTGAAGACCGGCGGCATATCCCATGCGCCGAAATCGAACCGAGCGGTCACGTTTTCCGGCAGTACGCGGGGCACATTGTCGTAGAAGCCGCCGCCCGTGACGTGCACCATGCCCTTGACGTCCACGCGTTCCAAAAGGGCCATGACCGATTTGACGTACAGGCGCGTGGGCCGAATCAATACGTCCGCGGCCTTTTCGTCCGTGCCCGGAAAAGTGTCGTCCGCGGCAAGGCCGGACTCGTCGAAAATCTTGCGGATCAGGGAATAGCCGTTGGAATGGGGACCGCTGGCACCGAGGCCGATGAACACGTCGCCGGATTCGATGCGCCCGCCCGTGACTACCTTGGGCGTATCCACGATGCCCACGCAAAAGCCGGAAAGGTCGTACTCACCATCCGCGTAAAAACCGGGCATCTCGGCGGTCTCGCCGCCCAAAAGCGCGCATTCGGACTGGCGACAGCCATCCACAACGCCGCTGACCACCTGCTCGGCAACGCCGGACTCCAGCTTGCCTGTGGCAAAATAATCCAAGAAGAAAAGCGGCTTGGCACCCTGCACCAAAACGTCGTTGACGCTCATGGCCACAAGGTCGATGCCGATGGTGTCGTGCTTGTCAAAAACAAAGGCCAGCTTGAGCTTGGTGCCCACACCGTCGGTCCCGGCCACCAGCATGGGCGCTTCCATGCCCGCCACATCCGGCTGGAAAAGGCCGCCGAATCCGCCGATGCCCGTGGCCACGCCCGGGGTAAACGTGCTGGCGACCATGTTCTTGATGCGGCCGATGAAACGGTTGGCCTCGTCTATGTTGACGCCCGCCTCGGTATAGGCGCGGGAACGCTTGGCGCTGTCGGTCATTGTGCTACTCCTGAGTATGTCGTTGCGCTGGCCTTGGGTTATAGGCGTTTGCCGTGCCAAGTTCAAGCAGGGTCTGCGGTGCGCAATTTGCATTGCCATACCCGTCCGCAGTACGTATATCAATACAAGAAGTCCGCACGATTCGGGAGGCGCTCAAATGATTGGAATAATTCGCTTTTCACTTTTGATGACAGTCGCCATTGTTTTGGCATGCCCTATGACCGCAACTGCGCAGAAATTCAAAAACAAGGACACAGCCAAGAACCGTTCCGACTACACATGGGGAACCTCAAAGGACCAGACCGACGGCAACACCACATTTTCCAAGGATGAACAGGGGAATACCGTAATCCATGCCGACCCTGGCCCCAAAAAGGAAGAGGTTGACTGGTACGACAAGGTCATCATCACCGTGGACCCGGACGTGAGCTGGCCGCGAGACGATAACGGAACCACTCCCTGACAAGGTGGCAAAAACCATGCAAGCGCGACTCTGGAAATCCCTCAAGGACGATGCGGTCCAATGCAGGCTGTGCAACCATTTCTGCGTGATCCGGCCCGGCGAGACAGGCCGCTGCGGCGTGCGCCGTAATGAAAACGGCGTGCTCCACGCGCTGAATTACGGCAAGATAGCGGCGCTGGGCATGGACCCGGTGGAAAAGAAGCCGCTCTATCACTTTCTGCCCGGCACCGGCACCTTTTCGCTGGCCACCATGGGGTGCAACATGGGCTGCAAATTCTGCCAGAACGCCTCGCTTTCGCAACCGCCGCGCACAGGCACTCTGCCGGACGGCCGTATGATGTCGCCTGCGGAGCTGGTGGAGCAAGCCGTGCAACACGACGCGCAGAGCATCTCGTACACCTACTCCGAACCCACGATCTTTTTCGAATTGATGCAGGACACCGCGCGGCTGGCCGTGGACAACGGCCTGAAAAACATCATCGTTTCCAATGGATTCATGAGCACGGAATGTCTGGACGAGCTCGGACCGGTCATGCACGCCGCCAATATCGACCTCAAGAGCTTCAGCGAAGATTTCTACCGGGAGCAATGCGATGCGCGGCTCAAGCCGGTCCTGGACAACCTTGTACACATCATGGAGCTTGGCTGGTGGCTGGAGGTCACCACCCTGCTCATCCCCGGCCTCAACGACGATACGGACGAACTGAAGGCCATGGCCCGGTTCATTGCGGAAGAACTGGGACCGCAGGTGCCGTGGCACCTGTCGCGCTTCCACCCGGACCACCTGCTGCGCGACCGCCCTCTCACGGGCACGGACAGCCTTGAACAGGCCCGGAGAATCGGCAGGCAGGCCGGACTTCGTTACGTGTACATCGGCAACGTGCCGGGCAGCGAATACGCGCGCACACTCTGTCCGGGCTGCGGGGCCGTGGTCATGGACCGCATGGGCTTTGCAACGGCTCCCCCGGCCACCAAGGACGGAGCCTGCACCCATTGCGGTCATCAGCTGGACGGCGTAGGCCTGCCCTGAGCGTCTTGCCTTCCGTCGGGTTTTGACGTAGGAACATCAGCCGCCGGGGCGTGGCGCAGTTTGGTAGCGCGCCAGTTTTGGGAACTGGATGCCGGGAGTTCAAATCTCTCCGCCCCGACCATGAAAGAAAAAAGCCTTTGAACATGGCAACATGCCGAGTTCAAAGGCTTTCTTTTTCGCTGGCACAAACGGCTGGTGCCCAAAGGCATGGATGACGTTGCCAGCCATGGTCCCGCAAGCGAAAACATATCCGGGATCAATCAGCAGCACCGTGCCTTGCTTTTACGGCGCAGGCCAACTGATAACGACCTTTCTTTTGCCCCACTTTCGGGCCAGTTCCAGATCGTGGCCGAACAGAATATCAATCCTGCGCTTCCAGCGTTTGTTCATCTTGTCGAGCACGCGGTATTTGCCCGACAGCCCCCGAATGGTGACCACGGCATTATGCCCGAGACCAAGGGGGATAAGATCGCGGGACACGGCAACGGCCTTCATGCCGGGTTTGAGTTTATCCCCCCAGGCAGCCACGCCCTTTGCATAATCCTTGGTTTCCTGCGGACGAAGGGTGTATGCCGAAGCAACCACGACCAACGACAATTCACCGTCCCTCTCGGCCATTGTGCCCACTTTGCCCTTCACGCTGACCGGAAAGCCGTTTTGGTCGAGCTTAACGGATGTATCCCCGACAATTTCGCTGTCATTGCAGCCACCAAAAGACAGACATGCCACCAGAACAAACACAAAACAAACAAATACCGAGCAGGGCCGGGACATGCGGCGATCAGATTTCATTCAGTGTCCTTCAGGTTGAGAGTATGTGTAGCATCGGACCAGTGATACATGGGGACTGACTACACCAGACCGATTGTTTGGCGCAAGTTCGGAGTCAAACCGGCCGGAAAAAGCGGGACACAACGGCAACGATAAATGCCCAGAACACGTACCCGAAAACCGTACAACAAAAAAAGGCTCTGCCCTTTGGCAAAGCCTTACGCCCGAGTCTGGCGCCATTCATTTGAACAGATAATCAAAACCCCACGGCGGAAAGGAAGCGGGCCGAGGCCACGCCTGCCGCGATATGCTTGCGCGTTTCCTCGCTCAGTTCGAGATTTTCGACAAGGTCGAGGGGAGAACTGTCGTGCGTCTTGACCAGAACGGCCTCGAAATCCCTGCGCAGCCGTTCAAAGGCCTCCCGCACGTCGTCGAATCCGGCTTCCGGGCCACGCCACGGGAGAGTCAGCTCTCCATGGGCGGTTCCCTGTTTGTGGGAGGGAGTGACCAGCCGATGCCACTCGGTCGGCGTGTTTGCCCGTTCATCCTGCCCCGGATAGCAAAAGGATCGCCACGCGGACGGAGGACAGGGCAACGCCTCTTCCAGCACCACCTGCGGCACGGCCAGATCCACCTCGAAATCCTCCAGGGTGATGCCGTACTTGAGAACCGGCCTGTAATTGCCGCGCTTTTTTTCAATCTTCCATTCGATCTTCATGTGCGCCTCCTGGTCAATGAATGTCGATCATGTCGCCGAACGGAGGCGTGTTTCCGCCGCCGCCCACCCGGGCCCACAGCACGGGATATTCCGGATCGCACCGCGGAAAATGCATGCACTCCATGTCCGTGAGATACACGAGACAGGCCGGGTCCAGCCCTTCCTGCTCCACCCACTCGAACACCGGGCGATAATCGGTTCCGCCGCCGCCCTCCGGGGTCAGCTCCAGCGGCAAATCATTGCGGCCAAAGGACTGGCTGCCCGTGACGGTGCTGTCGCAGTAGGCCACGTGCACGGTGGTGTCGAAGGATTCCAGAATCCCCGAGACCTCGGCCCCGAACTGGTTCATCTCCGCGTCCGTGACGCTGCCCGAAGTGTCGATGGCCAGCACCACCTCCGGCAGCTTGCGGTTGGAAAGGGACGGCAAAATCAAATTCATGTGCAAAAAACGCTTGTTGGGTGGGGTCCAGCTGTAATCGTCCCGCGCCCGGTCGCAAATGAACCGCTCCAGCAATTCCTGCCAGTCAAGCTCCGGGTTCAGGACTTCCTTGATGAGCCGCTCCAGCGAGCCGGGCAGGTCGCCCATATCGCGCGCCTGCTGTGCGGCTTGCGCCATGGCCAGCTCCCATTCCTCGTCGGTGCCGCCCTCGTCCGAGGCACCGCCTTCCACGTCGTTCTGACCGTCGCGTACTTCGCCGCTGCCGCCGGGGTCGCCGTGCTGTTCGCTGCCGGATTCGGCGGTTTCCCCGTCCGATGCGCCCTGCGGCGTGTCGCCGTCGCCTCCGGCCTCGCCGGTGCCGGAATCCGAATCATCCCCGGGGTCGTCGTGCTCGCCCATGTTGCCCACAGGACCGTCCCAGTCCAGCTCGCCCTGCGCCTCGCCCTCTCCCTCGGTCAGGGACGGGCGGCTCTCCTCGCCGCCGTGCGAGTGCAGGTCCGCATAGATGTCGTCGGCGCTGCGGCCATGGTAGGCGGGGTTGTCCAGATATCCGGGAGGCAGGATGATGCCCGCGTCGAGCAGCACCCAGTTGATGGCATGATCGCAGGCCATGTTCCAGTGGTGCGCGTCGCGCTCCCTGCGCCGCACATGGTGCTGACAGGCCGGATGCATGACCGTATGGGCCATGAGCCCCTTCACCTGCGCCTCGCTCAGCCCGGCCACATAGGCGGGATTGTAGGCCAGCGTCCTGCCGTCGGTCCATGCGGTGGCGCACTTCGGGTCCGGCACCGGATTCATGCGCAGACAAAGCGACCCGAAAAACGGGTGTTCCAGCAACAGGCCGGTGCGGGCCTTGAGCAATTTCTTGCGAACTGCGTCCATGGGCGCTCCTAGAGCAAGACGTCGGAATTGGCCGTGGCCCAGCGCGAAAAAGCCGGGGACTCCACAACACCCCGGTGCGTTTTCACGGAATCGCGCACCAGCAGCACCCCGAACTCCGAGGGCAAACGCGAAGCATAGGCGATGATGCTTTCGGCGGTATTGTCGCCCGCCTTGTTGGCCAGGGCTTCGCACAGGGCATACAACGTGGCTGGCTCTTCCGGAATCTCGGCGGATTCCGGGTCCTTAATAATGACTTCCGGGTCGGGCAGTTGCCGAAAAAGCTTGGAAAACCCCGCGAACTCGATGGCGGCTCCGGGGCCCACGGTTCCCTTGAGCAGACTCAGTTCCACGTCCGGCTCCGGGCGCGCGGCAATGATGCGGGCCGCAAACTCCCATGAACGGGGCGAGGGAAAGGCCTTTTCGCTCTTTTTGGGGTCAAAGTCGTGCAGCAGGTTGGGCCGGAAACGAATAAACGCCCTGACCTCCTCGGCCAGTTCGCGTTGTTCGGCCCATTCGAGCCATGTTTCCACATCCACGGAAAAATCAAGGTGCACGAAACGGTTGGCAAGGGCCGAGGGCATGCGGTGCGTCACAGCCCGGTCGGTTTCGCGGTTGCCCGCGGCCACCACGGTCCAGCCGTCCGGCAGCGTGTATTCGCCCACCTTGCGGTCCAGCACCAGTTGGTAGCAGGCGGCCTGCACCAGCGGCGGGGCCGCGTTGAGTTCGTCCAAAAACAGCACGCCCTCGCCCTGGGTGGGCAAAAACGCGGGCGGGCACCAATGGGCGGTGCCATCATTGTTCACGGACGGCAGTCCGCGCAGGTCCACGGGGTCCAAGAGCACGGCGCGGATGTCGGTGAGTTCGCGGCCGAGCTCCTCGGCCACCTGCGCCACCACCTGGCTCTTGCCCACGCCGGGCGCGCCCCAAAGAAATACGGGCTGCTGCAACGGTACCAGCGTCCTGAGGGACGCCTTGATCTGATTCGGGGTCATATGCCTTCCTGCCTTTGCTGATCCGTAAATTCAATGAGGTTGAACTTGATGTTGGATACGTCTTCCATGAATTCCTCGCCGCACTCCATGGCCGACTCATTTTCCTCGTGATACCGCCAATTGACCACGATGTTCTTGCCCCTGTCCGCCTGCTCGTCGAGCATGTCGAAAAGGTCCATGAACGTTTTGGACGACGAGCTGTTGAAATAGAGAATCTCCATGTCGATCTCCATGCGTTCGCCGTTGCTCTTGTCGAAAAAACGCTCCAGCCACTCGAACATGGGGCTGTAGAACGTGCCACAATTCTCGGGGTACGACTCGCCCTTGATCTCAAAAGACATGGACTGCGGATCAAAATCGATACGGGGTGACGACTTGGTCGCCTGTACACTGAATCTGGTCATAATCATCTCCTACTGGGCCACGACCTTCATGGAAAAAAACGAGGTTCCGCCGTCAAGGGGGCGTATGTCGAAATCCATGGGCCGGGCCGCCTTGCGCGCCATTTCCACAAAGCCCAGGCCGCTCCCCTTGCTGGTTACCGGCCCCTTTTGCCGTCTGCGTTCGCGGTAATACGCCTTAAGCTCACCGGCGGTCATCTTGCGCAGCATTTCAATGTGGCGCGCCAGCTCGTTGCAGTCTTCGGAGCTGGCCCTGTTGCCGCAGGCCACGAAAAAACGGCCATCGGCTTCCCGTCCCACCACGACCTGCCCCTGCGCCATCTCTCCCTGCTGATCTTCATTGGTCACATGGCGTTCGGACGAATAGCGCACAATGTTCTGCATCTGCTCCACAAGAATGGAAAAAACGCGCTGCACAGCCCCCATGCCCGCCTCTTCGGCGCTCATCTTGTTGCGCATCAACTGGGCGATGCTCTCCACCACGGGCTGCGAAAGCGGCCCGTTGAAATAAAGGATGACGCCTTCGCGCTCCATCTCTTCGTAATATCTGAATAAACTTTTTGCCATACCATTCCCCCTTTCAACCGAGCTCAAAGCCGAGCACGGTCACGTCGTCGCGGCGGGTCTCGCCGCCCTGATACTCTTCGAAAAGGTGCAGCAGTTCCTCTCGCTGCACATTCATGGGCGTACGAAAACCGTCGTTGACGAAACGCATGAAACGCCGTTTGCCGAACGGAAGCCGCTTTTCGCCGCCCACCTGATCCGAAAGACCATCCGTGGCCATGTAAAATCGTTGTTTCCCCGTCAGGTGAATACTGGTGTCCGAAAACCGGTAGTCTTCCGGGGAGCGCACATAGCCGAGCCCGCAGCGGTCTCCCTTGATGACCTCGACGCCGTCCGCATCCACCCGAAACAGGGAATTGCGCGCCCCGGCAAACGTCAGTCGTCCTGCGTCCGGGTTCACGTAGCAAAGTGCGCAGTCCATGCCGTCGTCGGACACGGCGTCCTTGCGATTCTGGCGCAGGGCCTTTTTGATGAGACGATTCATGCTGCCCAAAACAGCGGCCGGGCTGCCATCGGCTTCGGCCACGGCCTTTTCCAGCAGCGAATGCACGATCAGGGTCATGAACGCGCCCGGCACGCCGTGGCCCGTGCAATCCATGACTCCGACAAAGAATCCCCCGCCCCATTTGCGAAACCAGTAGGAATCGCCGCCCACGGCATCGCGCTGGCTCCATATGAGGAAATGCCCGGGCAAAAGATCGTCGAGCTTGGCAGCATCGGGAAGAAACGACGTCTGAATCAATCGGGCGTAGTCCAGACTTTCCCCGATCTGGCGCTGACTTGCGGCCAGCCGGGTCATGGCGGATTGCAGACGTTTTTCCCGGGTGGCGATGGCATGGCCCATCCAGTACATATTGCGCTTCAGACGCACGAAATCGTGCCCCGAACCATCAAAATCGTTGAGCGGCAATTCCACGTTGGCATAATCGCCCTGCTTGATCTGCGTGCACTGATCGTTGATCTCGCGGATGTTGCGCAAGGCGATGACATGACTCATCCATTTGGACAAAGGCACGAACAGGATGATGGACGCGGTGAGCAGACCCACCAGAAAGTTCATGGTCGCCTGCGCGCCCTGCGAATGCAGCATCACAAGCAAAACAAGCGGAACAGCCACAACGCTCAGCAACAAAAGGAGCGTGACCTTGCGCTCCACCCTCCAGTCCAGCATGTGGCGAAATATGGAAACGGCCCAACTCATGACTCTCCCCGCACGGCCATCGCTTCCATGCAGTCGGCTTCCCTCCGGCAATGGCAGCCCGAACGCCGATACACTTCGACCCTGTCCCGACCGTTCTTTTTGGCCGCATACAGAGCGATGTCCGCATACTTGATCAGCCTGTCCAGATCTTCCTCGTCATCCTCGCAGGCGGTCAGGCCGATGCTCACGGTCACGCCGACCTGTTTGCCGCCGATGTCGATCCGGGCTTCCCTGACGCACTCCAAAATCCTGTCTGCCACGCGGCAGGCATTGCGGCGGTCCGCGTCCGGCAGCAGGACCACGAACTCCTCGCCCCCGAACCGGCCCACCACGTCGATTTCACGCACGGCGTCCCGCAGCACGCGGCTCAGGGTCACCAGTGCCTTGTCGCCCACGTCGTGGCCATAGGTGTCGTTGACGTTTTTGAAATGATCCACATCCACGATGAGCATGGACAAGGGTGACCGCGTGCGCCGGGAGCGGGCCAGCTCCCGTTCGGTCAGCTCCATGAAATGCCCGCGGTTGTAAAGCCCGGTAAGGCTGTCGGTTCTGGCCAGCCGCCGCATCTCCTCGATCATGTGCTTGCGCTCGGTCACGTCGGCCAGCACGCAGACGATGCCGCCGGGAAAGGCTTCCCGGTCATCCATGACGCTGGCGCTGACCTCGGCCCAAAGTCTGCCGCTCTCCGGGCTGCACAAACGTACCTGAAAACGCCGGAGCTGATCGGCGGCAAGCAGGGTTTCATACAGTTCGTAGTCCTCGGCGCGGCAAAACAGGGACTGGAAATCCGGAACCGCCTCCAAAAAGGATTCGGAATCATAGAACCCGAACATCTCCGCCATGGCCGGATTGGCCTCCACCAGCATTCCGTCCGCATCGCAACGGCAAATGCCTTCGGCCACATTCTCGAATATGCCGCGGTACTTCTGCTCGCTCACGGCCAGATCATGATTGAGAGCGTTCAGGGACTGCTGCATGCGGTCCCCCATGGTCACCAACCGACGGCTCTGACGCAGAAGACGTCCGTATTCGTCCACCAAGCCGGCAAGGACCGGGGCCACCGACACACCGTCCTCATCCGATCGAAGCATGGCGGCCCTGGCCCCCTCAAGCACCAGCCTCTCTTTCCTGAAAACTTCTCGACTCATGTTTTTATCAACCGTTGCAACAGCCGCGCCCACCATTCCCTTCACAAAACAGGAGCACGGCTTCGTTTCTGATATTGAAAATCGTTTTCAAGCAAATATTCCTCTATCAGCCGGGTGTCAACAGCAAATATGGGCTAATCCACACGACGGACCAGCCACGGAAAAACCGACCCAGTTGGCGGCGAAACACCGTATCCTCCCGATGAAAGAAACGATTCAGGTCGCCCTCCCCCCCCTGCCCCCCCTCTGAGCGACACCTCATGAACAAACTCCGATCAGAAAATTGATTTTCAGAATCAACACAAAAGGCAACGAGCGGTTACCGACGGGCAACCGGCAACACCAAGGCTGGACAAAACCGGAGGGATTGGCGCAACACGCGGAAAAATGGCATACTCGTTCCCATTACGACCAACACTGCAGGAGCAGCATGACCGACAATTCCGAAAAGCAGGAACTGAAAAACGTATTCGTGCTCGGTACGGGCCGATGCGGCACCGTAAGCTTCATCAAGGCCTGCCAGCACATGACCAACTGGACCGCAGCGCACGAAAGCAATACCCACCGCCTCTTTCAGGAGCGGCTCGACTATCCGGGACATCACATCGAGGCCGACAACCGCCTTTCTTGGATGCTCGGGCGGCTCGACCACGTATACGGCGACGGGCCGCTCTATGTTCACATTTACCGCGATCCCATGGAAACAGCGCGGTCCTATTCCCGGCGCACATGGTCCGGCGGAATCATGCGGGCCTATGCCGAAGGGATCATCCTCCACAAACCCGATATACCGTCCAGCCACAGCGCAGAAGAATACGCTCTGGACATGATCGATGTGGTCACGGCCAACATACGGTGTTTCCTGAAAGACAAATCCAAGGTCATGCCCTTTCCCCTGCATCGCGCCAAACAGCTCTGGCCGGTGTTCTGGAAACTCATCCGCGCTACCGGCGATTACGAACAGTCCCTGGAATCCTGGGACGTGAGGCATAACGCCTCGTGAAAGTTCGCGAACGACTCTGACAGACGGAACCCAGCCCCGGCGAGCGCGCCACCACCCATTGTTCAATCCCATTGACTCTTCGGCTTCCGGAACATATTTGTCACGACACGTTAACCGGTTATTAACCCGTTAACCTGATAGAGACTCCACGGAGAGGATGCGGACCGGGCCTGCGAGGGCGATCCGCAACATACATTTCATCAATTTATGGAGAGAAAGAGAACAATGCGCATCAGTAACATCAGGCCTGTCCTTTGCGTTCTGGCCCTGACCGCCCTGTTCGGCCTCTGCGGCTGCAACAGCGAACAAAAGGCACAGGGCAAGTCTGCACCACAGCACATGCCCAAGGTGGACATCGTCACCGTCAAGGCCTCTGCCGATAACGACACAACGGAATTGCCCGGGCGCATCTCTGCGGTCCGGAACGCCGAGGTGCGGGCCCGCGTGGCCGGCATCCTGCTTTCCCGCGACTTCGAGGAAGGCAGTTTTGTGGAAAAGGGACAGGTTCTCTTTCATATCGACCCCGCACCGTTCCAGGCCGCTCTGGCCCAGGCCAGGGCTGACCTTGCCAAAGCCGAGGCCAGCCTTGCTGACTACAAGGCCACGCTGAACAGGTATACCCCGCTGCTCGAGACCAAGGTCATCAGCCAGCAGGACTACGACACGGCCGCCGCCAACTACAAGGTCGCCAAGGCGGAAAAACAGGCTGCCCAGGCCGCGGTCATGACCGCCTCCCTCGACCTGAGCTATGCAACGGTGGAAGCCCCCATCTCGGGAAAAATCGGTGCGGCCTTTGTAACCGAAGGTGCGCTCGTGGGCAAAAACGAAGCCACGGCACTGGCCAAGATCCAGCAGCTCGACCCCATCTACGCGGACATCAACCAACCCGTGGCCGACTACCTCAAGGTACGCGCAGCCATGAACGCGGGCAAAGAATCCGGCGAAGCGCCCGAGGTCACGGTTCACATCGAAAACGTGAACTACACCGCCAAGGGGCGCCTGCTCTTCTCGGACGTGTCCGTGGACGAAAAAACCGGCCAGGTTTCACTGCGTTGCGAATTCCCCAACAAGGACGGCATGTTGCTTCCCGGTATGTTCGTGCGCATCAAAATCCACACGACTGGCGGCGGCAACACCATCTTCGTGCCCCAACGCGCTGTGGCCATGTCCCAGACCGGCGGCGCAACCGTCTTCGTTCTCGACGAGCAGAACACGGTTCAGGTGCGCCCGGTCACGACAGGCAGGATGCGCGACAACCAGTGGCAGATTGTGGAAGGACTCAAGCCGGGCGAACGCGTTATCGTCAACGGCGCCAACAAGGTCAAGCCGGGCATGAAGATCGACCCTGGCCAGGGCTCTTCGGACAAGCCGGCCGCGTAGTAGCGCAGGCCCTGCACCGAAACAAAAATATATCAGGTATCCAACATGTCCGACTTTTTTATCAACAGACCCAACTTCGCATGGGTGGTTGCCATATTCATATCCCTGGCGGGTATTCTGGCCATTCCCTCCATGCCCATGGAAAAATACCCCTCGGTTGCACCGCCGCAAATCTCCATCGGCCTGGTGTACCCCGGTGCCTCGGCGCAGACCCTGACCGATACCGTGGTCAGCCAGATCGAAGAGGAACTCAACGGCGCCAAGGGATTGCTCTACTACGAGTCCATCAGCTACTCCAACGGAACCGCCGACATCACCGTCACCTTCAAGCCCGGCACCGACCCGGACTTCGCACAGGTTGACGTGCAGAACAGGCTGTCCAACGCCGAATCCAGCCTGCCGCAGGCCGTGCTGGACCAAGGCATCGAGGTGGAGCAGACCAGTGCGGGCTTCCTCATGGTCTATGCTCTCTCCTACACGGAAAACAACGGGCAGGACCCGCAGGTTCTGGCCGACATCATGGCCCGCAACGTGAACAACGAAATCCGCCGCGTGGAGGGCGTGGGCAAGGTCCAGTTCTTTGCCGCGGAAAGTGCCATGCGCGTCTGGGTGGATCCACAGAAGCTGCTCAGCTACGGCCTTTCCATCAGCGACGTGAACCAGGCCATCACGGCCCAGAACGTTCAGGTTCCCGCAGGCAGCTTCGGCTCGCGTCCGGGCAATCTGGATCAGGAAATGTCCGCCACCCTTATCGTGCGCGGCATGCTGCAAAGCCCCGAGGAATTCGGCCACATCATCCTGCACGCGGACGTGGATGGCTCTGTTGTTCACCTCTCCGACGTGGCCCGCATCGAAGTGGGCCCGGAGTCCTACAACACGCAGTCCCGGCTCAACGGCCATGAAGCCGCGGCCGCAGCCGTGCAGCTCGCCCCGGGCGGCAATGCGCTGGGCACGGTGGAACGCGTGCGCGCCCGACTGGATGAAATCAAGCAGACGCTGCCCGAAGGGATTCAGGTCACGATTCCGCTGGACACCTCCAAATTCGTGGACGTGGCCATCGAAAAAGTGGTCCACACCCTGTTCGAAGCCATCGTACTGGTCTTTCTGGTCATGTTCCTGTTCCTGCAGAACTTCCGCTACACCCTCATACCGTCCATCGTCGTGCCGGTCTGCCTGCTGGGCACCTTCGGCGTGATGTACGTGGTGGGCTTCTCCATCAACATGATGACCATGTTCGGCATGGTGCTGGCCATCGGCATCCTCGTGGACGACGCCATCGTGGTGGTGGAAAACGTGGAACGCATCATGAGCACGGAAGGACTGCCCCCCAAGGAAGCGACCATCAAGGCCATGAAGCAGATATCCGGGGCCATCGTGGGCATCACGCTGGTGCTTTCCGCGGTGTTCTTCCCCCTGGGCTTCATGTCCGGTTCCGTGGGCGTCATCTATCGGCAGTTCGCCATTTCCGTGGCCGTATCCATCCTCATCTCCGGTTTCCTGGCCCTGACCATGACACCGGCCCTGTGCGCCACGCTGCTCCGGCCCGTGGCCAAAGGCAGCCATGAAGCCAAGGCTGGCTTCTTCGGCTGGTTCAACCGCAAATTCGACATTCTCGGCGAACGCTATCAGGGGCTGACCGGCAAACTGGTGACCAAGACCGGCCGGATGATGATCATATACCTCGCTCTGTTGATCGGACTCGGCTTCGTCTACATGCGCCTGCCCTCCGGGTTCGTGCCCAACGAGGACCAGGGCTACATGGTCTGCAGCGTGCAGCTGCCACCGGGCGCCACCTATCCGCGTGCCCTGACGCAGGTGAAGAAGATCGAACACTTCTTTGAGAACACCCCGGCCATTGACAACGCGTTCACGGTTCTCGGGTTCAGCTTCTCGGGACAAGGCCAGAACGCGGCCGCTGCCTTCCCCATGTTCAAGGACTGGTCCGAACGCGGAGAAGGTGAATCGGCAACGGACATCGTGCTCAAGGCAAACATGGCCTTTTCCGGGCTGGACGACGGCTTCGCCTTTGCCGTGAACCCGGCACCCATCGACGGGCTGGGCAACACGGGCGGCTTTTCGTTGCGGCTGGAAGACAGGTCCGGCGTGGGCCGTGCCAAGCTGGCACAGTCCGCAGGCATGATTCTGAGCAAGGCCAACCAATCCCCGGTCCTGTCCTACGCCCGAATCGACGGCCTGCCCGACGCACCCCAGTTGCGTGTCGAGATAGACCGCGACAAGGCCGAAACGCAGGGCGTGAACTTCAGCGACATCAGGACGGTTCTGGCCAGCGCCTTCGGTTCGGCCAACGTCAACGACTTTGCCAACAGCGGCCGCATGCAGAACGTGGTGGTTCAGGCGGATGCAAAATACCGCCGCAGTCCCGAGAGTCTGGAAACCCTGTATGTGCCCAACTCCAGCGGCGACCAGGTTCCGCTCACCTCCGTGGTCAACACCAGCTGGGAAATCGGCCCGGTGCAGGTGGTCCGCTACAACGGCTACCCCAGCTTCAAGCTCACGGGCGGAGCGGCCCCGGGCTACAGTACCGGCGAGGTCATGGACGAAATGGAAAACATCATGCAAGACCTGCCCAAAGGCATCAGCTATGAGTGGACCGAGCTGTCCTATCAGGAAAAGCAGTCCGGCGCACAGGCGCCCATGCTCTTCTCGCTGGCCCTTGTGGTGGTCTTCCTGCTGCTGGTGGCCCTGTACGAAAGCTGGGCCATCCCGCTGTCGGTCATGCTCATCGTGCCCATTGGCGCGCTGGGTTCCGTGCTCATGGTCACGCTGCTGGGCATGGACAACGACGTGTACTTCAAGGTCGGCCTGATCACCATCATCGGCCTGGCCTCCAAAAACGCCATCCTGATCGTGGAATTCGCCAAGGACCTCTACGCGGAAGGGCACGGGCTCAAGGAGTCTGCCATTCAGGCGGCCCGCCTGCGTTTCCGGCCCATCATCATGACTTCCATGGCCTTCATTCTGGGCGTCATCCCGCTGGCCGTGGCCCATGGGGCGGGCGCGGCGAGCCAGCGCGCCATCGGCACGGGCGTCATCGGCGGCATGCTCAGCGCCTCGGTGCTCGGCATCATCTTCGCGCCGGTCTTCTTCGTGGGCGTACTGGCACTGGTGCGAAAAATCCGCGCCGGACGAAACAGCCACAACGACACACCCGCGGCATAGGTTTTGCCAAAAAGGCTCCGGCGGGATATGCTTTCCGCATTGTTCCGCCGGAGCCATGACCGCCGCGTTATCAAGGGAAACGCCATGAACATATACGCTCTGCTGGTGGAAGACGATCTCGATCTTGCCGCCTCGCTTGTGGAATACCTCGAACTGGAAGGCATCACCTGCGACCATGCCGCCAACGGCGAGCACGGCCTGCAGCTGGCACGGGAATACAAATACGACGTCATCATGCTCGACGTCATGCTGCCCAAGCTCAACGGGCTGAATCTCTGTTCCAAGCTCCGGCGCGACGGCCTCGACGTGCCGGTGCTGATGATCACGGCACGCGACTCCCTCGATGACAAGATCGAAGGATTCGAGGCCGGGTCCGACGACTATCTGGTCAAGCCCTTTGCGCTCAAGGAGCTGCTGCTCCGCGTTCGGGCGCTGGCCAAACGACGCAGCAGCCAGCCCCGACGCTATGTGGTGGCGGACCTTGAAGTGGATACCGAACAACATCAGGCCACCCGCGCCGGAATCAAGCTGACGCTCTCCCCCAAGGAATGGGCGCTTTTGGAGTACATGGCCAAGATGAGCCCGAACATCGCGCCCAAGGACGAGATACAACGGGCCGTATGGGGCGAAATTCTGCCCGAAAGCAACAGCCTCAAGGTGCATATGCACAAGCTGCGGCAAAAGGTGGACAAACCCTTCCCCGAACCTTTGATCCAGACGATCCCGGGCGTCGGATTCGTGCTCAGGAAACAACAGTGAAGTGCAGGCATAGCCTCCAAAAATCCATCATTTCCTTTTTCGTGCTCACCTGTGTGGTGCTGGTGGTCGGCTACACATTCTTTCTCAGCAACTATTTGCGGCGGGGCTTTGAACTCTTCGTGGAATTCCGTCTGGAAGAAGCCTCCACCAACTACCTCAAGGAATATGCCCGCAATCCGGACGTCCCCCTGCCCGACCAGGGGCACATCAGAGGGTACGCCCATTTCAGGGACCTTCCTCTGGACATCCGCAACAACTACGATGCACAACAACTCCGCTCCGACCCCTTTGCCTATCTGCATGTGGGCAAATCGCATTACAAAATTCACAGCCTCACGCGACCCGACGACGCCACCGTCTATCTGGTGTATCAATCCATTGAAGGCGAAGTGAGCAAAAGCGCCCACCGCAAATTTGACTTCTATTATTTTTATACGCCCGCATTGGCGGGCCTGCTGTCGATCATCGTGGTGCTTGCACTGGCCTTTGTTCTTTTCAAGCGTATTGCAAATCCAGTGGAATCACTGCACAAATGGACAATTTCCCTGTCGCCGGAAAATCTGGACAAGGAACCCAGAAAATTCAAATACGACGAACTCGACAACGTCGCGCAAATGATCCTGGCCACTTCACGCCGC
Source organism: Pseudodesulfovibrio senegalensis (assembly GCF_008830225.1). Taxonomy (NCBI): domain Bacteria; kingdom Pseudomonadati; phylum Thermodesulfobacteriota; class Desulfovibrionia; order Desulfovibrionales; family Desulfovibrionaceae; genus Pseudodesulfovibrio; species Pseudodesulfovibrio senegalensis. The sequence goes on along the minus strand of NZ_WAIE01000002.1, from coordinate 139,093 downwards.
CTGACCGCGGGAATGGCGCGGGAAAAACGGTTTCACAAGTATGCCAGCCACGAGTTGCGCACCCCCATAGCCATCATCCAGAACAATCTGGAGCTCATGGAGCGCCAAGGCATCACGCAGGACAACCGCTACAAAAGCTCCCACAAGCGCATGACCAAGGCCGTCCGCAACATGAAGCACCTGACCGTGGCTCTGCTTTGGCTCTCTCGGGAGATGGAATCCCCCCTGCCCGAACAGGAGGTACGGATCGACGACTGTATCCGCGAAATCATCGACGAAAACGTCTACCTCATAGAAGGAAAAGAAGTTTCCCTGAGCACGGACCTGCAACCCGTGACCTTGCGCACCCCGCCCACTCTGGCCCACATCATCCTGACCAACCTCGTACGCAACGCCTTCCAGCACTCCTGCGACGGCGAAATCCGCATCAGCAACAGCCCGGGGGGCATCAAGGTCGCCAACCGGATTCACTCCTCCGGGGAAAACGATACGGCCAACAACGACGGCTACGGCCTCGGGCTGCAACTCAGCCAGCAGCTGGTGGACAAGATAGGCTGGAAAATCGAAGTGGCCGAAGAGGACGGCCAATTCCTGACCCGCGTGCTCACGTCGCAAGCCGATACACCGATAATCTGAAACGGCGCATACGCAGCCGAAGGCCAATCCATGGCACAGGCCCGGCCGCGTGCAGCCTTGAGGCACTCGGTACAGCAACCCGGCTTTGGGTGTCTCAGTAACGAGCCGTTATCATTCCGCAACGGTGTTATTTTCTGTAACGCATTTGCCAGCGCCCTATCTCTCAACCTCCGGAGAAACGAATGAGAAACGAAACAAGGATCAACCGGTTTGCAACACGGGAAGAACTCGCCGGATTCCTGCGCGAACTTGCGGACGCCCTTGAATCCGGCGGCAGCGGTGAGCTTGCCTGCGTGAACGAATTCAAAAAAATCAAGCTGGGCATCAGGGACGAATTCGGCCAGATATCCCTGAAAGCCCGGATCAAAAGCCGCTCCCGGGAATGTGACGAGCAGCAAGAAACCCGGCACGTTGAAGGCAAACCCGAATACAAGACGCTCAAAAAACGCATGAAATCAAGCTTCAGAATTCTGTTGGCGATGATCCATGAAAACCGGATGCCGCCCCGCGAGGCCATTGATTCCTTTCTCGAAGACTCCGCACTGATGGTCACCTGCGAGGGGTACGGCGACGAATATTACGAGCAGTACACCGAGGCGTGCGAAGCATTCCAAAAAGCCTGCGACGCGGGCGACATGGAAAAAATGCACGAAACCATCGACGTTCTCATTCATGAAAAAAGCCGCTGCCACGCCAAGTATGATTGAGAAAACCAAAAAAAGTAACCGCGCAGCCTCTCGGGCACACCGGGAACGGCACGAATCACCCACCCAATTTCATGGACGGACACCACACAAAAAGGCCTGCAAGCTTTAGCTTGCAGGCCTTTGATATTCTTTTGGTGGAGCTGGAGGGAATTGAACCCACGACCTTTTGAATGCCATGCATGGAGATACGCATGTAACGCTTGGAATACTTTGACTTTTTATTTCGACGTCAACAGAAAATCAGTGATGTTGGATGTGTGTTGAAGGCGTTTGGTTGACCGGATGGTTGACCAAAATTGGATTGATTGACTCAGGTCGACATGGTATCATATTCTATATTTGTATGCTTTATTTGATTATGCAAACTAATAAACGCACTTGTGGGAGTATGCCATGCGTTTAAAATCAGCTTTTTGGGCAATAGCCATACTACTTGCCATTCCCACCCTCGCGCTTGCAGGAGACTATTTAGGAAATCTAAGTAACAATCCATATGATCAAGACTCTCTAGCAAACCCATATGGTGCCGGGAGTCCATATAACGCTAATGGGTTAAACAATCCCTATGGACAATATGGCAGCCCATACAGCAACAAGTCATATAGCAACCCATACGCCACCGATGCTCCAAAACTATATGACAGCCAAGGGAACTATCGTGGCAAATTAAGCAATAACCCGTACGACCCTGACTCCATTTCAAACCCATATGGAAAATATGGTAGTCCATACTCGCCAGACAGCATTAACAATCCATATGGTGCTGGGAACCCATATAAATCAGACAGCCCCAATAATCCTTACGGAACTGGTTGGAAAGTATACGGGCAATAGGCTTGCAGTTACTCACCCTTCATCTCTGATAAGTAATATAATTTGAAACAATTACATCTAAGACCGCTTGAGCAAGATTCAAGCGGTCCTTTTACTTTCCAAAACAACGCCACACCAACAACCATCCCCATGATTCACTCAAATTACCCCAATCCTGAACGTTTACTAAAAATCCTGGCGAGTTACTCCCCCAACCCCAAAACGGGCAGGAGGCGGGAAAATATCACACCCCAAAAAATCGCCCCAAAGCACCGGCTAACCCCCATCCCATCTCATATACCATCAAACACAGCTCACACGCCTTTAATCAGCAATCTCAAATACTTTGATCAACAACCGGTTGACCATCTGGTTCACCAGCAAAATAAAAAGGACCGGCTAGCTTATTAAGCTAACCGGTCCTTTTTCTTGGGAAAATTGGGTGGTGGAGCTGGAGGGAATCGAACCCACGACCTCTTGAATGCCATTCAAGCGCTCTCCCAACTGAGCTACAGCCCCACTGTGTTGGGAACAGCAATCTGCTGAAAATTCACGCTGCTGTCAACCCCAAAAAATGCACTGCATTAAAACGGCCAGCACGGCAACTGCGACAAAAGGTCAAGGTGCGGCAGCGGCAATTCAATCCTGATCCACGATCATTTTCACGCGCCCTACCTGCCCGTCCTCAAGGCGCACCTTGATGCCGTGTGGGTGTGTGGGCGATTTCGTGAGCAGGCGCGACACAATACCCTCGGTCAGCGTGCCGCTGCGCTGGTCTTTCTTGAGCACGATACGCACGCGCATTCCCGGAGCTATTTCCTTTCTGGCTGGTACGGCCACGCGATCTCCCTGTTAGCATATGACAGGCCGGGCAGAATGCCCGGCGTCCGTTGCGTGGCAGCATACAGAAAGCGGCCCCAAAGAAAAAGCGGACAATCGACAGGGAAAGGGACCCGGAGCATCTCGCCAAGAGGAAGGCCCTAGCACATGGCAACATGCATTGTTTCCGATACAACGAGGCTCCGGGTCCGTCTCATCCTGCCTCGCGCCCGGGGCCGAGGCAGGAAAAATCATCTGCTGCGCTGACTACAGGGGGGCGCACATCTCTCGCATGGAAAGCAGATAGCCCCGCACCGTATCGCGGACCTCCATGAATGCAGAGACGATGCGCGGATCAAATTGGGTTCCCGCGCATCGTTCGATCTCGGCCACGGCATTTTCGTAATCCCGCGCCCGGCGATAGGGACGGTCCTGCAGCATGGCGGAAAGACTGTCCGCCACGGCTATCACTCGCGCGCCGAGCGGGATGTCCTCCCCGGCCAGCCCGTCCGGGTACCCTCTGCCGTCAAAACGCTCATGATGATGCAAAACCATCTTCATGATGCCGTTCTTTCCGGAAAGGCAGGTAACAGGCTCGATGATGGCCGCGCCCATGGCTGGATGCTGTTTGATGACGGCAAATTCCTCATCCGTGAGCGGCCCGCGCTTCTTGAGGATGGAATCGGGAATGCCTATCTTGCCGATATCGTGCAAATGTCCGGCAATATGCAGAATATCTGCGCTACGGGGCGACAACCCCATCTGCAGGCCAATGGCCTGAGTGATAACAGCCACTTCCTCGGAATGCGAACGGGTACAATGATCTTTGGCATCAATGGCATTGCCCAACGACTCCGCCAACTGGTGCACGGTCATCTGCACGGCGTCGGGCATGGTTCCGTCAAGCCCGCACTCCGTCAACGTGCGGCATCCGCCGAATCCCTCGGCCCGATACAAATTCACCTTGTCCCCGAAATCCGCACCAACACGTCCGCAGCGGACTGTTCCGCCACCGGCATCGTCAACAAGCATTACGACTCCCCGAATGAAACTTCACGATGAGCACAGGAAAACCAGATGTCAGGATTCGAGTGCGACACAATACGTTATTGATAATGAAACTCGAAATCATTAATAAGCTTGGACGGCACCCGTGTCAAACGAAAAGCGACCCCAAAGCCTGCAGAAAAACGATGGTTACGCAAAAGCGCAGCCACAGTCGCATTCACCGGTTGAACCGAACGAAACACGCTGCGCAAAAGATGAAACGAACGCGGCGAGCACTTCCCTTCAGCGCTCCCGAGATTCCACAATGCGTTCGGACACGCCCGCCGCAAACGGTATGAACAGAAGGAACAGGCCCATGTGCAGCACGCCGGACCAGCCCCAGTGCTCAAAGGCTACCCCGGCCCCGGTGATGCCGGACCAGCCGCCCACATAGTAAAAGAGGACATACAGTGCGTTGGCCTTGCCCTGCCCGCGATCCAGCTTCCGGTTGAGCAGTCCCACGGCCGCGGCATGGATGCAGAAGAAACCGGAGCAGACCCCGAACAGGCCGCCGATGATTCCGGGCACGGTTTCCCCGCCCAGCACCCAGAGCGAACAGCCCAGCACCAGCGTGCCGGCAAGCAGCGTGTTGCCCCCACCAAAGCGGTTGCTGATCCTGCCTGCCAGCGGTCCCATGAAAATTCCCACCACATACACGAGATAAACGAGCGTGATCATTTCCGTTGAAAAACCGAATGGTTCGCCGCCCAGGCGGAATGGAAGATAATTGAACACGGATGAAAAAACCGAAAAACTGCCGGCAGCACACAGCAGGATCAACACAAGATCGCCGCGCTTGAGCAGTTGCCGGTAACCGACCGTCGCCTTGTCCGCGGAACCATGGGCGTCGTCGCGGGGCAGCACGCGCACTGCCAGAACAGTGGCCGCAAAAATAAGCAGGGATGCGGAAACGAACGCATACCGCCAATGCAGGGGCGGGTGAATCCAGCCGCCCAGCAGCCGCCCGCCAAGGCCGCCCAGCACCGTGGCCGAGACATAGGCACCCATGACCACGTTCAGCTTTTCGCCGGGCAGCGTGCGTGCGAGATAGGCGGCAAGGCAGGTGGTCAGGGCCGGAATGAACACGCCCTGAACGAACCGGGCCGCAATGAGCAGCCAGAGGTTGTGGGTCATGGCGCACAGCAGGCCGCACGCGCCCACCACGATTCCTCCGGTCAGGATGATCGGCTGCACGGGCAGGCGGTCGGCCAGAGAACCGAACGGCAGATTGGCCAGTGCAATGCCAAGGATTACCGCGGAAACAGTGAACGAAACGCGCAACAGATCCACGCCGAACTCGTTTTGCAGGATCGGCAGCACGGGCTGGGTGATATAGATGTTGGCAAAGGATGCCGAGACAAGCGCGAAAACCACCAACTGAATACGGAGCGGAGAAACCTCCGAAGACGAATCGTGCATGGTGCGACCCCGAAGCCACAGCCCGGGCAGACTGCGGTCCAAGCGAATCCGGTGTGCGAACAAAGGAGAAGGCTGCCCGACCTTCCCCCAAAGACTCCGCACCATGTGTACGCCCGGCAGGCGGCCGCGTAAAGCCCTGTCCGAAAAAGCCTTCGTCCGTCTACGCGGGAATATCCGGCTTGGATTTCATGCTCAGGTTGATGCGCCCGCGCGCCTCGTCAATGCCGATGACCGTGACAGAAACCTCGCGCCCTGCGGCCACAACCTCGGAAGGATCGCGTACAAAACGGTCCGCCAGTTGGCTGATGTGCACCAGCCCGTCGCGGTGCACGCCCACATCCACGAACGCGCCGAATTTGGTCACGTTGGTCACTATGCCCGGCAAGCGCATGCCCACGTGCAGGTCCTTGACCTCGTTGACGCCCTCGGCAAAGCTGAACGGGCTGAATTCCGCGCGCGGGTCACGCCCCGGCTTGTCCAACTCGGCCATGATGTCCCTGAGCGTGGGCAGGCCAACTTCATCATCCACATACTCCTCAAGCCGCACAGAATGCCGAAGCCCGGCATCCTGCATGAGATCGGCCACGGAGCATCCGGCATCGCGGGCCATGCGTTTGACCAGCCCGTAGCGCTCGGGATGCACGGCGCTGGCGTCCAGCGGGTCTTTCCCGCGCACGCGCAGGAACCCGGCGGCCTGTTCAAAGGCCTTGGGCCCAAGCCGTTTGACGTTCAACAATTCTCGCCGGGAAGCAAACGGTCCGTTGTCCTCCCGGTGGGCCACGATGTTGCGGGCCAGCACAGGGCCAAGGCCGGACACATGGGCCAGCAACTCCGGGCTGGCCGTGTTCAGGTCCACGCCCACGGCGTTCACGCAGCTGGCCACCACATCGTCCAGAGCGGCCTTGAGCGCCCCGGCATCCACGTCGTGCTGGTACTGGCCCACGCCAATGGCCTTGGGGTCCACCTTGACCAGCTCGGCCAGCGGGTCCATGAGCCTGCGGCCGATGCTCACCGAGCCGCGCACGGTCAGATCCAGATCCGGAAACTCGCGCCGGGCGACCTCGGAAGCGGAATACACCGAAGCCCCGGCCTCATTGACCAGAACCACGGAAACACCCAGTTCAAGCCCGCGCACGAACGCCTCGGTTTCGCGGCCGGCCGTGCCGTTGCCCACGGCCACGACCTCTATGTCATATTTCTCGTGCAGGCGGCGCAGGGTTTGCGTGGCCTGTTGTTGCTGCTTTTCCGAGCCAGTGGGAAAAATCGTTTCATGATGCACAAGCTTGCCCTGCTCATCCAGCACCGTGAGCTTGGCCCCTGTGCGGAATCCCGGGTCAAGGGCCAGCACCCGCTTCTGGCCCAGCGGCGCGGCCAGCAGCAATTCCCGCAGGTTGGCGGCAAACACGCGGATGGCCTCGCCTTCGGCCCGTTTGCGCACCTCGGCTCGCAGCTCGTTTTCTATGGAAGGCGCCAAAAGCCGCCGATACCCGTCCTTGAGCGCGGCCGCCACCTCGCGAGAATCCGCGCCCCGGCCCCGTACGATGCCGCGCTGCAAAACGTCCAGCGCCTCGTTTTCCTCCGGTCGCAGGCTGAGATTCAGCATACCCTCGCGCTCGCCGCGAAACATGGCCAGCGCCCGGTGCCCGGCAATGCGGCGCACGGGTTCGCTCCAGTCGAACCAGTCGCGGTAGGTGGCGCCTTCCTGCTCCTTGCCCTTGGCCACCTTGGAACACAGCAGCGCGCGGCGCGCAAACAGAGTGCGCAAGGCGCCGCGCACCCGCGAGTCCTCGTTGACGCGCTCGGCAATGATGTCGCGCGCGCCTGCCAGAGCCGCGGCAACGTCCGGCACATCCTTGTCCGGGTTCACGAATTCACGGGCAGCGGCCTGCGGGTCCACGCCGCGCTGGGCAAAAATCCGTTTGGCCAGCGGTTCGAGGCCGCGTTCGCGGGCCATGGCCGCCTTGGTGCGGCGCTTGGGACGGTGCGGCAGATAGATGTCTTCAAGCCGGGCCTTGTCCTGTGCGCCCTCGATGGCGGCCTTGAGTTCGTCCGTGAGCAGATCACGCTCGGCAAGGGAGGCCAGGATGGTCTCGCGCCGCTTGTCCAGCTCGCCCAGTTCTCCCAGCCGGTCGCGGATCGCGGCAACGCCCACCTCGTCCAGCGACCCGGTGGCCTCCTTGCGGTAGCGGGCGATGAACGGCACGGTGGCCCCCTCGCCGATCAGCCGGGCCACAGCAGCCACATGGGATTGACGGAACGAAAGCTCGCCAGCAATTATCCGAACGTGATCCTGAGTCATGAAACGATCCATCCTGTTGATTGCGTTGCAAAAGGCAGGCAACACTTGAAGCGGATTCAAGGCATTGCGTCAAGTAAATGCACACCATGTCACGGCCGGAAAACAGGCAAGCCGCCATACGGCCCGGTTTACTCTTGCGCCCTCATGCCCTACCCTGAGGCAGGCGCGGCATGCACCGCGCACGAAACCACAAGGATGACCATGCGCACCAAAAACGCGCCCGTTTCGACGCGCCTCGCAAACCACACATGTGATGCAGCCCGCGAAGGCGGCATGACTCGTGTCCTTTAAACCCTGCGTGGGTTGCGGCTGGTGCTGCCTCTCGGACCAGTGCGAAACGTCACACCGCAAATACGGATACCAGAAACGATGCCCGGCCCTGAAGTGGGACGAGGGACTCGGGCGGTACATGTGCCTGCTGATGATGGACCCCGACGAAGGGGACGCGGCACGCCGGGAACAATTCGAAGGCCAGGGCTGCTGCGCTCCGCTCATGCATTGGCGCAACGACGTGCGCAACCGCGACAACGACTGACCCGCCTGCCTTCGGCGCATCAAGACCTTGCCCTTACTGCACCGGAAAATCGAAATAGGTGTCCGGGTAGGGTTCGTTCTCCAGCGTGAAATGCCACCATTCCTCCTTGAGCGGCCTGAACCCGTTGCGCGCCATGACCTGCCGCAGCAGGGCCCGGTTGGCCCGCACCCCGGCGTTCATGTCCTTGTTGTCCGGCCATGACATGGGGCCGAAAAAGTCGAATGTGGTACCCATATCCAACTCACGCCCACTCTTGATATCCACGATGGTCAGGTCCACGGTGGAACCGCGCGAATGGCTCGATTTGGCCGCAATGTACCCGTCCCGAAAAAGATTCCTTTTCTGCACGCCCGGATAGAAGGCCTGCTTCATGCGCGTGTCCGAAACATCCTCTGCCCAGCGCACGAAATGATTCACGGCCCGTTGCGGCCGATAGCCGTCGAACAGCTTGATCCCGAGCCCGAAGGGAACCAATGCGGCCTGCACGCGCCCCACGGCCTCGGCAGCCTGCCCGGTGAGAATCACGCGGGGGGCAAGATACCCGTCGATACGCTCGCCCACGAAATTGTTGCTGCCGTAATAGCGCACGTCCAGAACCACACCCGGAACAACCTCGCTCACATGAACGAACCCCTCGGGCAACGGGTCGCCAGCCATGGCCACGCCAGACACGGCCGCAGCAAGAAGAATCGCCACACAAATATTGAAAGCCAATCGAACTACCATGAACTCGTCCTCCGTAGGGTGTTGGGCCACCGTCTCATTGCTGTTTCGGCTGTACCACTTCCGGAAGAAAGGGGAAACCATGGCGGGCCCCCAGAAAAGGAGTGAGCCCCCCCGGTCGGTAATCCGGGGGGGCTCGCACAGGGCGAGGTGATACCCTGTGGACAGGAGGCGAGGGGTGCAGTTCTCTCCTCTCTGGGGGGTGTCTATGTTATGACCTTGGGGTGGCTGGTCTTAACAAACATGGTTCGAGCAGGATCTAGTTGACGTCCTGCCTGTCAAATCGTTCCACATCCGGGTCGGCGGCATATTCGGCCCCGGCCTCGGCGTCATAGCAGGTCAGGCCGCAGCGCAGACAGCGGCTGCCCTCCTTGCGGGCGGCATCGTATTCGATAAAGCCCTTGACCTCCTCCTTGAAGGAAGTCCGGCGTTCGTCGATGGAGACCTCGGGAACGCGAACACGCGGGATGGAGTAGGTTACCTTCATATTCTTGAGGATGGATTCGGGGATGACGCGCAGTTGCGGATTTTCAGGTTCGGGAATGACGCCTCTGGTCACATAATGATGGATGGAACGCGCGGCCCGGCGGCCATCGGCCACGGCCTGAATAAGGATATTGCGTCCGGTGCCGGCCTCGCCGGCCACGAACACGCCGTCCACGCTGGTCTGCAGGGTGGTCTTGTCGCTCTTGATGCCGCCGGTCTTCTTGTCCATTTCAAACAAAGGCTTGCCGTCTGCGTCGCTGATGGCATCCATGTCCACGAGCCGGTCGGTGGCCACCACGATGAGGTCCGCATCCAGCGTGGCCTCGGTGCCCGCCACGGGCTGGGGTGTCCCCTTGGCCTTCTTGGGGTCGTCGTACTGCACTTCGCAATATTCCAGCCCCACGGCCTTGCCGTCCTTTACCAGCACGCGCGTGGCGCGGGTCAGGAACTTGAGGTCCGTGCCCAGTTCCGCGGCACGGGTCACTTCGTTCTTGTTGGCAGACATCTTGCGCTGGATGCAGCCGATCACCGCAGTGACCGACGCGCCCAAACGCCCGGCGCTGCGTGCCACGTCCATGGCCGTGTTGGTGTCGCCCACCACCACGACCTTGCGGCCACGCAGGTCGGTAAGCGTATTGCCCACGTCCGAAAGGAATTCGATGGAGTTCATGACGCCCTCGGCATCATGGCCTTCAACATCCAGCGCAGGGACCTTCCATGCGCCCGTGGCCAGCAACACAGCCTCGAAGCCCTGCTCCTTCAGGTGGGTCAGGGTCACGTCCTTGCCGAAGGTCATTCCCGTTCGCACGTCCACACCCAGATCAAGAATGGATTGCAGTTCCCAATCCACAACCTTTCCGGGCAGGCGGTACTCGGGGATGACGCCCTTCATCATGCCGCCCACGAAATCGCGTTTTTCGAAAATGGTGGGTTCGTGCCCGATGCGGCGCAGGAAATAGGCCGCGCTCAATCCCGCAGGGCCACCGCCGATGATGGCCACGCGATGGCCGGACGGCGGGTTGCAATCGACTCGCACGCGGGAACCGGAGTTCATTTCCCAGTCCGCAACAAAACGATGCAGGGTGTGGATGGCCACGCCCTCGTCCGCGATGTTGCGGCGGCAGATGGTTTCGCACGGGGCCGGGCAGAGCCTGCCCACGGCCAGGGGCAGCGGATTGCGCTGCTTCATGGTCAGAAGCGCGCCGCGCATGTCACCCTGCTTCATCTGCTGGATATAGGTGCGCACGTCGATCTGGGCCGGGCATTTCTGCATGCACGGGGCAAGGCAGTCCACCACCTTGTTCAGGTGCAGCAAATCCATAGTCAGGCCGGAAATGCGGATGGCGCCCGTGGGGCAGACCTCGGCGCACTTGCCGCAGGAGCGGCAGAGATTCATGTCCACCACCGGAAGATGATCGTCGTTGAGATGGATGGCGTCGAACCCGCAGACCTTGACGCAGGAACCGAGTCCGATGCAGCCCAGACCGCAGGATTTCTGGCCGCCGTACAACAGGGCTTCGGCCCGGCAGTCCTCCACGCCGCGATAGTCGAACAAAAGATTGGCCCGGGAGCCGCCCGTGCAGATGTTGTGAGCGACCTTGGGTTCCTTGAAGGAAACCTCCACACCCATGACCGCAGCGATGTTGTGGGCGATTTCCGCACCACCCGCCACGCAGATTTCCGGTCCGGCATCGCCCCTGACGATGGCCGCGGCCGCAGCCGAGCAGCCCGGATAGCCGCACCCGCCGCAGTTTGCGCCCGGAAAACAGGCTTCCACCTTGGCTATGCGCGGGTCTTCCTCCACGTGCAGCACCTTGGACGCGGCAGCCAGAACGGCGGCGGCGGTCAGGCCCAGCAGGAATAGGATCAGTATCGAAGTAAACATATGTTGATTCTCCCGTTCTCTCGGTTACGCGGCCATGCCCTGAAAGGCGATAAAGGCCAGCGACATGACACCTGCCATGATCAGGGCGATGGGAACGCCCCGGAAAACCGCCGGGACCGGAGCGATGTCCAGCCGCTCGCGAATGGCGGAAATGATGACCAGCGCAATGAGAAAACCAACGCCGGAGGCAAGGCCGTAGACCAGGGACTTGATGAACGAATAGCTGTTGCGCTGCACCATGATGGCCACGCCCATGACCGCGCAGTTCGTGGTGATGAGCGGCAGGAACAGGCCCAGAGACTTGTACAGCGGCGGAATGGCCCTTTTCAGGAACATCTCCACGAACTGCACCAGCGAGGCGATGACCAGGATGAAGACGATGGTCTGGAGGTATTCGATATCGTAGGGAATGAGCACGTAGTGCTGCAGGGGCCAGGTAAAGGCCGTGGCCATGACGGTGACGAATATGACCGCGCCGCCCATGCCCAGCGCCACGTCCGTGGACTTGGAGGTGCCCATGAACGGACAGGCCCCGAGGTACTGGACCAGCACGATGTTGTTGATGAAAACGGCGGATATGAAGAGCAGGAAGTATTCCATGTGAGTATCCCCCTATTTGCAGGAATCGCACGCACCGCAGGATGCGCAGGTGGAGTTCTGGGAAACCGGCTCGACGCCGCCCTTCTTGCGGCTCTGATAGCGGTTGAACGCGTTCATGCCCGCAAGGATGAATCCCAGCGCCACGAATGCGCCCGGCGCCATGACCATGACCGAGGCGGGCTTGAAGGTTTCCCACATGACCGGAACGCCGAACACGGTGCCGTTGCCCAGCGCTTCACGCAGCCCGCCCAGAAAGGTCAGGGAGAGCATGAACCCGAGGCCCATGCCCAACGCGTCTGCAATGGACGGCAGGATGGCGTTTCTGGATGCGAAAGCCTCGGCGCGGCCCAGAATCAGGCAGTTGACCACGATGAGCGGCACGAAGATGCCCAGCTTCTGGTACAGTGGATAGGCGTAGGCCTGCATGAGCAATTCCACGGTGACCACCAGCGAGGCCGCGATGACGATGAAGCAGGCGATGCGGACCTTGGCCGGAATGATCTTTCGCAGGGCCGAAATGATCAGGTTGGACATGGTCAGCACGAACACGACGGCCGCGCCCATGCCCAGACCGTTTTCCGCCGTGGATGTGACGGCCAGCGTGGGGCACAGGCCGAGCAGCACGCGAAACGGCGGCAGTTCTTCCCAAAGCCCCTTGATGAATTCCTTGAATATGGTGTTCATTGCGATTTCTCCTAGGAAGCCTGCAAGGCCTTCTGAATCTCGGGCTTGAGGGCATTGTAAGTCTCGATGGCCTTGCGCACGGCATCCACCGTGCCCGTGGACGAATAGGTGGCCCCGGTAATGACGTCGATGTCCCCGCCCTTGGAGGAAACCTGCATGCTGTCGAGATCGTGACCCCTGAACCTGCCGGTAAAGCCGGGGTCCATGATGCGGGTTCCCAGTCCCGGGGTTTCGGTCTGGGTGGTGATGCCGATGCCGAGCAGTTCATCCTCGGCCACGTCGAATCCTACCATCACGCCGATATCGCCGGAATACCCCGGCGCAAAGGTTTCCATGGCCACGCCCACCAGCTTTCCGTCCTTCCGGGCCGGAAACACGGTCACGTCGCCCACGGTCACGCGCTCGGCAATGGGGTCGTTGTCGCGGTCTTCAAGTACGGAAAGCAGCGCAGGGCCCTGAACATAGGTCAGCACCTGCTGCTCGATCTGACTTTTGGTGGCTTTTTTCAGGTTCACCAGCAAGGCGCCGGAACCGGCGCAGATCATGGACAGCACAACAAGCATATGTACGATTTCACGCATGGCCTATTTTCCCCCGAAAGGTTTGGGACGCACCCTGTCCAGCAGCGGGCTGAGCAGGTTGGTCAGCATGATGGCAAAGGGAACGCCGTCCGGGAACGCGCCGTACACGCGGATGATCACGACAAGGGAACCGGCGATGAGGCCGAACAGGAACTGGGGCAGCTTGCCCACCGGGCTGGAGGCCGTGTCCGTGGCCAGAAACAGCGCGCCGAAGACCGTGCTGCCCGCCAACAGGTGAAACAGGGGCGGCGCATAGGTACCCGGATCAATGAACCAGAACAGAGTGGAAACCGCGCTTACGCCCAGCACGAAGGACACGGGAATGTACCAGCGGATCCATTTGGTGATCAGCAGGAAGCCGCCACCCACCAGCAGGGCCGCCACCTGGGAGGCGCCGAGGCCGCCCAGCTGCCTCCCCAAAAGAAGATCCACATAATCGAACTGGCTCAGGGCTTCCACGCCGAACCGCTGCAACTGATAGACAGGATCGTTGCTCATGAAATGGGCGAGGTTCAGATCGATGTCCATGGCTGCGGGCCAGGACATGCGGCAAAAGGCCCACGCCACCAGCGGCGCGCAGACCGGGTTGCACCCGAACCCGCCAAATACGGTGCGTCCGAGCACGATGGTTACCACCGCACCTGCTGCGGCGACCCACCACGGGGCGGTTGCCGGCAACAGGAACGCGAACAGGATGCCCGCATACAGGGCCGTGAAATTGTCCACGTCCACGTCGCGGCCCTGCATGCGCAGGCAGAGCACTTCGGTCAATACGGCCACGGAACCGGCCACTCCGACCGTGGCGGCCGCAGGAAGACCGAACATGTATACACCGGCAAGCAATGCCGGAAGCAGCGCCGCCAGATGGGCGCGCATCATGGCGTGCAGGGTCCGTCCGCAGCGCCAGTGGGGCGCGGGCGACACGGTCAGCCGGGTCGCAATGTCGGACATGGCCTTTATTATGGGAGGAGTCATACTATCCTTCTCTCTTGGTCATTGTTGATTGCGGGCTCCTAGGCCTGCTCACTCCGGCCTGCGGCCCTGAGCTGATCCTTGGCAAAACGGATGTACTGCAACAGCGGTCTTCTCATGGTGCAGGAAAAGGCGCACAATCCGCATTCAAAACAACTGTGCAGGCCATGCTTTTCGGCCATTTCGAACATCTCGTATTCCGCATAGCGGCTGATGAGGTTGGGCTGTATGCGACCCGGACAGTTGAGCACGCACTCGCCGCAGTTGATGCAGCTCACATCCTGCACGTGGGGGAAGGCGTCGGACGAAATGACGAACATGCCGTAATCGCCCTTTCTGACGCCTTCGTCGAGGCTGTACACGGCTTCACCACGAAACGATCCGCCAAGCACCACGGTGTCGCCGGACGCGGCCTTTATGCCCAGACAGGAAAGCAGGTGGCGGATGGGGGTGCCGATGGGCACACGGTAGTTGCGGCCCTCGATGGTCATCACGGTTTCGGTGACGGGCAGGCCCGTACGAACCACCCGGCCCAGCGCATACAGATCCATGACGCTCATGATCTTGGCATTGGACGGAAACTCCTCGCCGGTCACGGCCTTGACCACCAGGGCGTCCAGGGAGTTGGGATACTTGGCCTTGATGGATTGGGGGGTGGTGCCCGGCAGGCGGTATTCCGATGCGTCGGCAACCGCAAGGATCGTGCGCTGCGGCTCGATCAGGGCGCAGGCAACATCCAGCCCGGCCTCGAGGTTCTCCATTTCGTCTGCCAGCATTTGCTCGGCCACGGAAACTCCCGGTTCCGGGTTCATGCCGTTGATGACCAGCGTTTCCGCACGGGACGAAAGCACCGCGATATCAATGCCCAGCTCCTGCAGGGTGCGCAGAAGCTCCCTGCCCGGCTGCAGCGAGGCCACGTTCACAGGCTCCGCATCGTCGCCACCCTCGCCACAGGCAATGACGAGGTGATGGTAGTCCAGATCACGAACCGTACCCGAAGCAGCGGCATGAAATGCGCCGCCCGACTGGGAAGGATGCTCGGCAATGGTGGAACCGAACCCCACCTTCTTGCGCTTGGCCGTCTTGAGCACGAGGTTGCGTACCTGAATGCTCAATTCCTCGGGCGCCGCAATATCGGCGATGCCATCCTTCAGTTGGGATTCAAGAGAATAATGTATTCTAAGCATTCGTATTACCTCGCATGGCACTGGTAGCAGGACTCGGCGCCATAGGGACCGCCATTTTCCTCGTGGCAGTCCATGCACTGGGCATGAAACGCATCGGCCCGAAGCGGAATATTCCCGGTGTCCGGCCTGTCCTCCTCGGCCAATGTCTCGCCGGGCACGTCGTCGTGGCAGCGCAGACAGGCATCCTCGCTCGAAAAAGCCTTGAAGTGCTCGGAGCGAAATGTTTCGTCAAAAGCCTTGGGATGGCAGGAACCGCAGGACACGGGCCTCTCCTGACCGATATCGTCGTGATGACAGTCCGCACATTCGAAGCCGTATTCGTCGGCATGGATGCGGTGGGAAAAGATGACTCTGCCGCCGTTGTTGTCCATGACCGTACGCGCCGGGACCACTTGCGCCTGCTCCGGCATGGCGCCACCGGCCACGGCCAGGGCGGCCAGTATGGCGACGATCACTGTTATGGGGATGTATCTCTGCTTCAATCGGATAGTCCTTTGCATGAATTGTATTCTCGCCAAAACCGGGCCACAGGACCCGAAATCACCAGAATCGACCATGTTCCCGCACAATCACGGCGCATGACGCGCCTGATGCGGAGACCGATTTTTCGGATCAGATTGATCGATCAATCAGCTATGCGGTTATAAGCAGAAAATGTGCCAGACAACGACAGAACACCGGAGGGAAGAAGCAGAAAATGACGCCCCGATCTCACGAACTCAGATATGGCAAGGGCTGACCGGGGGCCAGAATTGTGAAAAAAAGTTCAAGACAGGTGACGATACTGAAACGGCACGAAAAAACACATGGTGGAATTTCCGAAAAAAAAGACAAAAACAAGGCTCTCGCAAGACAGGAAAAGGCACAATTTCAAGCAGATGGACAACAACATCCACAGATCGCGCAGGTCTGTTTTTTCAGACACGCATGAACGGAAAATCCGCTGTTCGCCTGCTGTACGCACC
Organism: Pseudodesulfovibrio senegalensis; assembly: GCF_008830225.1. NCBI lineage: Bacteria > Pseudomonadati > Thermodesulfobacteriota > Desulfovibrionia > Desulfovibrionales > Desulfovibrionaceae > Pseudodesulfovibrio > Pseudodesulfovibrio senegalensis. Next base: position 122,735 of record NZ_WAIE01000002.1, on the reverse strand, counting down.
GAAACCATATTGTAATGAATTGGACGGGAGAAACCGACCGGGGCATCAGGGGAGAGAGCACCGACAACAACAGATCCTGTTATTGCTCAAGGGAATCGGCAAGACGCATTCCGGCCTGCCGGGCCTGCTCCAGAATATCCGCATGGCGGGAAACGATACCACGGTCGAACAGGCGTAACACGCTTATCTCTTGCACGATTTCAAATCCATGAGCCTCCAGCGGCAAGCGCATGGCGTCCATGGCAAAACCCATGTCATGCTTGTTTTCCTGCTCGGCTATGGCAGCAATCACGGCCTTTCGCCCCTGCCCGGCCAGGCGGCTTGACCACCCCCTCGGCCGTTCGTCCGTAAAATCGTAGAAGCAGTACAGGCGATCAATGAACGCCTTCACCCATGCGGTCACATTGTAATTGTGCACAGGTGACACAAGCACCAACCCCCGAGACTGTTGCAGCCGGGGATACAGCAGGGTCATGCCGTCGCTGAACCGAGTACAGATCTTGTCGCGACGGCACCGCTCACACCCCACGCAGGGTTCGAAACGAAAATCCCGCAAGTGTGCATCTTCACAATCCTGACCCTTTTCGGCCGCCCCGGAAAGGATCGCCTCAAGCAACTTGTGTGAATTTCCTTTCTGACGCGGACTGCCTTCAATACCGAGAATCATGGGATACCTCCCGCCACGATTGCCATCATTGCATGAACGCCGATCATGAATCATAGCCTTGCCAAAAACAAGGACTTCCCGTCGGGACGACGCAACGAATCGCGGCTCGCGCCACTTTCACAAGCGGCGCCGCCGAGCAACGGGGCAGGATCGTCAGGATGGAAAAGGGAATTGGCACGGAATACCGGGCATAGCCGCCTGCGCAAGGTGGCCATGCACGCTCACGGACAACTTCGAAAGCACGCAGAATCCAACGGAACCGAGCTGGCCGCCGTGGTGAAGCCTCGGCCGTCAGGCACAGCACTCGGACGACACGAAAAAAAACCCGAAATCATCACGTATTTTTCCGTACGCGAAGATGTGGTCTTTGTGGCCGATCTGTTTATCGGCAACGTGAACGGTTATTTGAGCGACGGATTCCTGTTGGAAGGATCGGAACAGTCGTCCAGATCGCGCAAAAGGTCGTCCAACGTGATTGCGTTGAGTCTGTTGTACATGGCTTCGGAAGCCTGCACCCAAAGATTGCGCGTCACACAGTCGGCAAAACGCGGACACGAGGATTCGTCCGTTCCACACTCCACCAGAGAAATGTCTCCCTCGAGAACGCGCACGATCTCGCCCACGGTAATCTCGCCGGGGTCCTTGGCCAGCATATGCCCGCCGCGCGGCCCGCGCTTGCTGCGGATGAATCCCGCCTGCTTCAGCTCGCGAATGAGCTTTTCAAGATACTTGACCGATACGCCCTGACGTTGGGCTATATCGCTGATTCGCACCGGACTGGTTGCACCGTTTTGCGCAATATCCAAGGCCATGCGGGTTCCATACCTGCTTCGCGTCGTCAATCTCATAATATATACCTCACTGCCCTCACGGACAGTGCCTTAGCAAACATACATCTCGTTTGTCCACATATTCACACGTTTTTTATTCCACACAACATGGAACCTACGAGGTATACATTGCGTACGCAAATGACAAGCACAAAAACAGTGCAAAAGCAAAAGGCGCCTTTACATGCAACGACTCAGGAGCGAGGACGACGCGAACGAACCCACGCTATCAGGCCAGCGATCCCAAACAAATATCCAATACCTGCAAGCACTTCAGGGATACCGGGATCTTCATTGCGCATATCGGCGATCATCACCCTGATGCCGCCCACCTCTTCTCGAACAACCTGGCGAATCACATCCTCCAGTTCGCCCCTTGAGACAGCCACATCATTGGCGCCGGACCCAACAGCCGTTTCCACACCATCCGCACTTGTGTTTTCCACAAGTTTACCAGTTGAGTTTTCCACATTAGAACTCGAATTATACTCCTCATACGGCATTTTCCAAACACCCCTGTGCCCCTGCCCGGCAAGAATCACCAGATCAAGATCCATGTGCCCCGACCGAGCCTGTTCCGGAACGGGGAAGGAGAAATGCCCCTGCGTATCGGTCGTACCGGTCAGCAACACCTTTCCGGTGGCCGAATCCCGCACCTCCACGGTGCCGCTCTGGACGCGCCTGCTTTTGCTGTAGCCGCTGGACGTGTGGATGATGTCGCCATCCACATAGGCAAAAATATTAACCTTGTGGGCTTCGGCGCGCGGTGTCATGCACACAGACACACACGCACAGATCAGGATCATGTGCAGATATTTCATAAAAACTCCGTAGTTATGCTGTTATTCCTTGCAGAACCTCGGGTTTGACCCGCGCAAGAAATGAATAGGCGAACATGGTGATAAACCCTTCCACGACCATAATCGGAATATGAGCGGCTACCAAACCGGCCGCCAGCGGCACAAACGCTTCGCCGGAAAGAGCCAGGGCCGAGGCTGCGAACAGCGCGCTGAGAAGCACGGAGCAAAAGCCCACCAGAAACGCCCCGACAGCGGCCTTGCCGTTGCGCAAAAGCGGCCGGAACAGGTAGTAGCAAAGCACGGCGGGAGCGGCCATGGTAAAGGTGTTCAGTCCCAGAACGGTCAACCCGCCGTACTGGAACAGCACGGCCTGCAACAAAAGCGCAACCAATATGGAAGGAAACGCGGCCCAACCCAACACAAGACCGAGCAGGCCGTTGAGGATCAGGTGTGCGCTGGACGGCCCTACAGGCACATGCACCAGCGAGGCCACGAAAAAAGCCGCGGACAGGATGGCCACCCCCATGATGCGGTCGTAATCCATGCGCCTGAGGCCCACCGCAGTTCCGACCACGGTCAACGCCGCACCGGACAAGAGAACCGGGGCAGCCAGGACCCCTTCGGAAATATGCATCTTCCATCCCCTCTTGCGCCCGTCGCAGTTGACGCCAAATGACGCCACCAAACAAGCGCATACGAATTTTCATTGCGTATACACCATGCGCAAACGAACAACAAGGCGCGGCTTCAAAAGAAAGGGGGAATCAGAGCGCATGTCATGCCGACCACGCAGGCTGACTCCAAAAGGCGGGAAAGAGCAAGGACGACGCGTACACCAACGTACGCGAGGATTTGCTCTTTTTGCATCCCCGTTGTTACCGGCAGCTATCGGGCCGCTATCGGCAGCCTGAAGGCGTTTTAGTCGAAATCGGCCAGCAGTGCGCTGATCTGGACTCCGGCCACCGTGGGGTTATCGTGATAACGCTGACGAATGCGGTACAGGGCCTGATGCAACTGGTCCGAGGAAATGCCGTTTCTGAGCGCGGTGTGCGCCTCGATGTAGGCGGCGAGGCTGTCGCAGACCTTGAGCAGTTCGCCGTCCTTGGGGTCCAGCGAGTCGTGGTTGCAGTTGGCGGCCAGTTGGGCGGAAGTGACCTCCTCGATGCAGCCGTCGCGCTGGATGGAACTCTTGAATTCGGAGCCGACCTCCAGACCCAGGAAATAGGCCATGCGGCCGGCTATGTCTTCGTAGCCACCATCCCGCAACGGTTTGAGCACCACGCGCTCCAGCTCGCGCAATTCGTAATCGCGAATCAGGTCCGCCATTTCCGGGGACGCACCCTTGACCGGAGAAATGATGTCGCGGGTCAGCAGTTCGGGCAGGTCGTGCACCAATCCGGAAAAGAAGTTGTTCTGCATGCGCGCCCGGCACGCGCCCACTTCGATGCTGAAAAACCACGAATAGGCAGCCACGATGTACATATGCCCCAGCACCGATGTCTCGGGGACGCGCGGGGTCTGGGACCACCGCTTCTGAAACCGCAGGCGGCCGCACATGCGGGCGAACTTGCCCAGCACAGTGCCCTCCTCATCCAGAAGGTCGGAAACACCCCTGATGTCCGAAAGCGCACCCAGCCGGTCCAGAAAACTCTGCTCGATCCCGGTCAATTCATGGTCCATCTCGTTGATGGCTTTGAGCAGCTTGAACTCGGAATAGCTGGCGTACAGGTGCGAGGCCTGCAAAATACGGCGGGCCAAGCCCTTGTCTTCCGGCTCCATGAGATAGGCGGTCATGCGCTCGCGGAACTCCGGTCCCAAGGGGCTGATGCGCGGGGTCAGCTCGCTGAGCACCCATTCGGTAAGCTTCCGATAATCTTCCCGGTTTTCCTTGATCTTGTAGAAAACCGGCGGCTTGATGTCCGTGATGACCAGACGGTACAGGTAATCGAACAGACCGCCTTCCACCACGGCCTCGCCCAGCGCACGCCTGCGCGCCACGTCCATGTCCCGCGAATTGATGACGAACAGCAACCACGCCACCAGCATCTTGTGGGCCTGTTTGTCCACTTCCACCAATTCCATGGGCCGCAGCTTGTCGTTCCAGCGTTTCATGAACGCGCCGGTGAAAATGAGTTCCAGCAGGCTTTTACGGACGATGACGGACATGGTGCCTCCGATTACGGTTCACGGACAAGGGATTCAGAGTGCCGAATTTGCGCGGCAAAGGCAATCAGTCGAAATCGGCGCGCTCCAGAATGGCAACGGTCTCCACATGATGCGTGTGCGCAAAAAGGTCCACAGCTTGTGCCCGAACCACTGAATACTGCGGGGCAAGCCGCGAACAGTCACGGGCAAGAGTGGCGGGATCGCAGGAAACCGCCACGATGCGTTTGGGCCGCAATGCGAGCAACGCCTTGACCACCGGTTCATGCATGCCGGACCTCGGCGGGTCGCAGACCACCACGTCCGGCCGGGGTAACGAATCAAGATTCAGCCCGTCTTCAAGACTCCCGGCATGATACTCGCAATTTTCAAGCCCGTTCATGCGGGCGTTGGCATACGCATCGCGCACCGCGTCCGGCGAAAGCTCGAAACCGACTACCCTGCGAACCACACCCGCAAGGAAAAGACCGATGCCGCCGGCCCCGCAGTACAGGTCCAGCACGGTCTGGTCCGCGCTGAAACCGCCCATGTGCAACACGGCATCGTACAGGTCCGAGGCACCTTGCGTATTGGTCTGGAAAAACGAGTTGGCGGATATACGGTAGCGCACGGCCGTATCGCCGCGCAGCAAACGCTCCTCAATGTATTTGCTGCCGCTGACATGATGCACGCGCTCGCCAAAGGCCAGGGTATTGCGGCTACGGCGGCTGGAATGCACACAGGAATCCATGCCCGGAATCGAGGCGTGCAGGGCCTCGACAATGCGCGCGGCGTCCTTGTGCAGCTTGGGGTCGTCCGCAGTGATCAGATGGGCCATGAGTTGGTCTGTACCCGTATGCCGCACCACCAGATGCCGCCAATAGCCACGCCCTGAGGCGGGATCATACGCCGCAATGCCGGATTCCTGACACAAGAGTCGCGCCTCGCGCAGCACATCCATGGTCCGTTCCGAACACAGCGGGCACCGCTCCACATCGAATACGGCTCCTTGCCCCTTGCGTCCCGGTTCGGTACGCGCATGCAGGCCCAGGCGCAGCGGCTCATCCGCACGCCCTCCGGCAAAGGCGAATTCCATCTTGTTGCGGTAGCCGAACACTGCGGGAGAGGGCACGGGCTCCAGCATTTCCGGTTCCACGCCGCCGATGCGCGCCAACGCATCCGACACCTGCCGGGATTTCCAGGCCAGTTGTTCCGAATAGGCCAGATCCTGCCATACGCATCCGCCGCACACGCCAAAATGCGGGCATTGCGGTTCCACGAAATGCGGGGTCTGTTCCAGCACCTCTTCCACCACGGCCTTGGCAAACCGTTTCTTCACCAACGTCAACCGTGCGCGCACGCGCTGGCCGGGCAGGCCGCGCTGCACGAAAACGGCCATGCCGTCCACGCGGGCAATGCCGTCGCCGCCAAAAGCCAAAGCCTCAACGCCACATTCGATCATTTCGCCTTTTTGCATAATAATTCTCCGTGGCCGAGGTTTGACAGGTTTCCCCGGCCCTGTCTATCCTCGACCACCATGATCGACAAATCGTCCGCCATGAACACCATCCTGCGCAAGCTGGACAAAATGGACATCGGCCAGGGATTGGACCTGCGAACCTACAAGCGCAACCGCGCCATCCTGATACGCAGGACCGGACCGGATTCCTTTGCCGTGGTGCAGGCCGGGTATGAAAGCAACACCTTTGAGGAAAACGGGACCAGCATCAAAAAACGCCTCAAGACGCTGTTCAAAAAGGAATTTCCCAGAAGCACGAAAATCCGTGTTTATGCATTGGACGAGAACGCTCCCCTGCGGCCCGAAACCCGAAAAACCATCTGAAGGCGGCACCATGGCCATGATCGACAAGGCCGCGGCACTGGGTGTGGTGCTCGGCAAAATCAAAGCAATGGAACAGGGCCACGGGCTGGAACTGCTGACCTACAAACGGGACCGGGCCGTGATCATACGCCGCTCCGGGCCGGAGGCCTTTTGCGTCATTCAGAACGGCTTTGAACAAGCCCGGTACATAGAATCCGCCAAGGGACTGCGCCCCCTGCTCAAACGGCTGCTAAAAAAGGAATTCCCCAGAAGCAACAAGGTCCGCCTCCGGGCTCTTTCCCCGGACGACAGACCCTGTTGAACCGTTGGAGCATGTTCTAGGTCGAAGTCAATGAGGCGATCATGGACTGCATATTGGTATAATAGGAAAGCATGGAATCCAGCGCCGAATACTTTTCCTTCAGGCGCGTATTGAGGTTGTCCAGCCGCAACTCCTCGGAATAGATGGAATCCTCAAGACTGCTGACCGACTCCTCGTAATATTCGATCTGCGTGGCCAGCACGCCGTCGCCCGCGCTCAGTTCACTGATCACGTCGATCATCTCGCCGACCTTGCCCTGCTTCACGTACACCGTGCCCGAGTGGTCGCCGTCGGACAGATTGGTGGCCTGAAGATACAAACCCTGCGAGCCGGAATCGCTGGACGAGGCAAACAGGGTGGTGCCGTCGATGGTGGCGGCTTCCCCATCGATGTATGCCTCGGTGATCACGCCGCCCGACACGGTGTAGGAGACATCATACGCGCCACCCTCGGTCAGGCTGTCGACCCATGAAGTGACCTTGAGATCATCCGAATAGGTTGTAGCCTCGCCCGAGGCACAGAACAGCCGGGCCACGGCCCCGGGATCATCGTCAAGGGCCGCATCCAGCGCGTCCTCGTCGTCCTGCAACTGGCCGAACGTATCCGAGCCCTCGTCCGTATCCGTGTAGAACCCCAGCATGGCAAGGCTATTGTAATAATCACCCACGCCGGAATCATAGTCGTAATAGGTGCCGATTCCTTGCGTGGACAAAACGTTCTTGATGCTGTCGTAAATGAAATCGGTAACATAGTTGTCCACGGTGTAGGTGACGTCGTCAGCGTCGTCGTCATCCGCGGCCTCGTCAGCATCGTCGCCGCTTTCCACGTTGGCAGCGTCCTCAAGACGGCCGGTCAGGGTCTGGATGTCCAGTATGATCTGGTTCACCTCCTCCACGAAATCGTAAATCTTCTCCTTGATGGCGTCTTCGTCGTATTCCACGTTGATGGTCAGGGTACTGCCGTCCGTGGTGTCGCGCAGATTCACTTCCACGCCGTCGATGACATCGTCGATCTCGTTGGAATCGCGTTCCAGCCAGGTATCCTCACCCGGGGGGAAGCCGTCCACCTTGATCTGGGCGTTGCAGGCCTCCTGCGTATTCTCGAAATTGCTCAGGTCAAAACCGTCGATGGTACCCGTGTCGGTAAGAGTTATGGTATTGTCCGCCCCGGTGTCCTGACCGGAAAGGAAAAAATAGTATTCATCCCCATCGCTGAGCAGGCTGGCTTCCACGGCTTCACTGGCATCGGAATCGCGGTTGATGCTGTCCACCAATCCCTGCAGGGTGGTGCCTGCGGCAACGTCCACGGCTATGGTCTCGTCGCCGTAGGTGAAGGTCAGTTGGGTGTCGGTAGTGGTTATGATCGTATCGGTGGAATCGTAGGTGTAGCCGGTGGTTGCCCACACGTCATAACGCGCCAACTGATTGATCTCCAGTTCGTACGACCCTTCGCGGGCTTCACCCGTGGCCTCCACGCTCACGGCATCGTCATCCGTGGTGGTCACGCCCATCTCGATGAATTCGTCAGGGTCGTCATACTCGGACAGGGTATCCTCAAGCGCCTCGAACTCCTCCTGAAGGTCCTCCAGAAGGTCCACAATGTACTCAGTCTCTTCAAGGTCCGCCTCATAGGTTTCCAACTGGACGCTCTGGGCCTCGACCTGCGCTTCGCGAATCTCGTCAAAATCGGTGCCGTTGCCCAGCCCGGAAAAGGTGATGCTGCCCGACGTGCTGATGGGCGAGTACGTGGTGCTGCTGACAGACGAAATATAACTCATGCCCATTACCTCCTAGATGTAATTGAGCAGACTCATGTCGATGATCTTTGCCGTGGACGAAATCACTGCCTCGTAAACATAGTTGGCCTGTTCCAATTCGATGGCCAGCTGCGTGGCGTTGGCGTCCTCCTCCATGCTGATGGAGCTGGCCAAAACCTCCTGCACGAGCCCCTGACTCTGCTGCATGTAGCTGGCCCGGTTTTCACGCGCGCCCACGTTGGCATTGCCCGCTTCCAGGTTCGTCTGCGCCTCGCGCAACTCCTCAAGGGCATCTGCCACTCCATCCGCATCACCTACGGCAAGGTAGGCTTCCAGTTCGCAGAGCGATTCAAACAGATTGGGCTCTTCGTAGGCCTCCCCGGTGACTGGATCAATGCCCCCGAAATATTCACTGCCCACGGTGGTAACGTCCATTTCCGTGTTTTCGGCCACGTACAGGTCCATGTCCTTGTCGCTGCCCGTGTAGTAAACGGCCGTGCGGATCAAAAACTCCGAGCCTTCCACACCGTTGGCCTCGTCTTCCTCGGTCACGGCCGTGCCCGAAAGCATTTCCACCTCGCAATCATCGATAACCAGCGTGGTATCGCCGGCGGCCAACACTGCGGACGTCCATGTCTGTCCGCCGTCCGTGGAATAGCTGTAGTCGAGGTCATCGGTTCCGCCCACGGTGCCGGTTTCGTCAAAGCGCACAGAGAGGGTGCTGTCGATCTCGCCGGTCACGGAGGTAAAGTTACCGTTGCTCAGGGTGTCGTTGGTCATGCTTACCCCAAGGCCGTATTCATAGGCGTCGTCGCCGAGGTCGTCCCCGGCAAATACGGAATCCTCGCCATACTTGGTGTTGGCGATGTTGAAGAGACTGTCCACGTACCCGGCCGCTTCTTCGGCCATGAGCACCAACTGGTCGAATTCGTAGGTTCCGGTGGAACCCTGCTCGGCCAATTCCAATGCCGCAGTGATCTGTTCGGACGCCAGCATGAATTCCTCGTCCTGCAGGCTGAGCATGCTGGAGGCCACGCTGCAGTTTTCAACGTATCCGCTCAGGCTGGAATCGTACGCGCGCAGCTCCATGGTCAGACCCATGCCCGCCGGATCGTCCGAAGGCGAATTGATCCGTTTTTGCGTCGTGTTCATGGTGTTGAGCTCCATGACGTCGGTCAAAGAGGAATTCAACTGCGAAAGCGTGCTGGCATAAATCTGTGACGTGCTGATACGCATGACTCATCCTCCTCAAACAAGGCTCAAAGCGGTTTGCATGAGGGTCTGCGTGACCTCGATGATCTTGGCGCAGGCCTCGTACTGGTTCTGATACTTGGTCAGGTCCACCAATTCCTCGTCCACGTTCACACCGCTGGCGGATTGCTGCTGGTCATAATAGAACTCCGCGTTGGACGACGCGCTGGCCTGCGCGATTTCCGCGGAAGACGCTGCCGACCCCACATCCGAAACGATGGCCGCCAGATAGTCGCTGAACGAGGTGCCGTCCTGACCCCCGATGCTCAGAGTCATGGCCTCGGAAAGCGCGTAGATGGCATTGGCCGTATCGTTGGACCCTGAAGCAACGGTTCCGTCGGTAAGATCCACGGCACCGCAGTTGATGTGGCCCACGTTGTCCACCACATAGTCATTGAGATTGATGGTCCCGGCGTCCGTGCCCGTGTAGAAGGTATTCACCCCGCATGCGGCCATAAGGCAGGAGGTGTCCTCGCCCATTTCAAAGCTCATGTCCGTGGCCGAACTCAATTCAAGCTGTCCGTCCGCATTGACGCCGGCGGAAAGATCCGGCCCGAACGTGGCGTTGATCTGGGCCACGACGCTGTCCAGCGAATCAGTCGTCGGGTCCACGGTGATGGTATCCATGATGGAAACATTGCCGTCCGCATCGTATGTCACCAGTGAAAATTCACCGGCCTCGATCCTGTCCGCAAAATACAGGCCACAATTCTCAAGCGTTGCGGAGGAGTCGTCTGCCGCATAGGTGCCGGTGATGGCCGTATGGGGCTCGGTGCCCGTGCCCTGCGAATGGGCCACGTTGGTTTCCCATATGAGCGCCTCGGCCAGCGAATCCAGATTTTCGAGCGTGGGCACGAGGTCCTGGTCACGCGTGTCGAACAGCCCGGCAATGGAGCCGCTTTCCAGACGGTTGGAGATGTCGTCCGAAGGCGTGACGTTGACCAGAGAACCGTCCCCGGCCTCCCAGTACAGGCCGCTCTTGGCCACGATGGTATACTGGTCGCCCTCGGCGTGGTCCGAGGTACCGCCGTCAAACCAGATTTCCACGCCGTCCACGGTCACGGAATTGGTGGAATCGTCCGCCGTGTACAGAATCTCGTTGCCGGAGTCGTCGGTCTCCCATGTGACCCCGCCGTCATAGGACACCTTGAACTGCGCGGTGCCGTCCGGCCCCGAGGACACGAACTCGATGGTGATTTCCTCGGCCGAGCTGCCGGAAAAACTGATCTCGCCGTCATAGGTTGACGAAGACACCAGAGAATCCGTTGACGTGGCTGCGGCATACTTGAGATAGTGGGTTTCGTCGCCATCCACCAATGGATACGACCCGTTGACCACATCCACCAGAACTTCGCCGTTGTCCTTGTAGGTCACGTCGATTTCGACCAACGCGTCAAGATCGCGGAGCGCCTGCGTGCGTTCGGCAATGAGCTGGGTGTTGTCGGAATCGGCCACGATGGCTTCGTTCAGGGCCGCGATCTGGTCGATCAGCTCATTGGCCTCGCTTACCTGGCTGGCGATCTCGCTCTCCACCGTGTCGATGGCATTTTCAATTTGTTCCGAGGTGTTGTTGAGTTCGTAAATCAGATTTTCCGAATCCCCCAACAGGGCCTCACGCGCCGCCAGAGAAGTCGGGTCCGAGGACAACTCGTTCCATGCCAGCCAGTTCTCGTTCAGCAGGTAGTTCAGGCCGCTGTCCTCCTCCTGATCGAAGAGGGAATTCATCTGGTCCAGATAGTTCAGGGACGTATCGTAGTAGCACAGCTCGGCATAGGCAGCGAGATACTGGGCCTCCAGAAACGTGTTGAGTTGCGATTCCAGATTCACGATGGTGGCCCCGAGGCCCACGGTGACGCCGTTGTAGGTGGTGGAACCCGAGGTCTCGTACACGGCCTCGGTGCGCGAATATCCGGCCGTGTCCGCGTTGGCGATATTGTTGGACGCGTTGTTGATGGACACCTGCGCGTTGGCCATGCTGTCCGTGGCAAGCGAATACAATGAATTCAACATGATGCTGCCTCCCGGGTTCCGTTATCCATGACTAGCTCTTGAGGCTGACCGCGATCTGGATCATGTCGTCCGCCGTGGTGATGACCTTGCTGTTGGCCTGATAGGCGGATTGAATGATGATCAGGTTGGTCATCTCCGTGGCCGTATCCACGTTGGAACCTTCCAGGGTGTTGGAAGCGATGGTGCCGAAGCTGGCGCTGCCCGCAGTGCCGATGACCGGCTGCCCGGACTCGGTGGTGGCGGAAAACAGGTTGCTGCCTTCTGCGGTCAGTCCTTCCTCGTTGGTGAAGTCGGCAACAGCCACCTGAAAAAGCGCGCTCTCCACGCCGTTGGAGTAGATGCCGTACAGCACGCCGTTCTCATCGACCTCCACTTCCAGCAGGGTTCCCGTGGCGTAGCCGTCCTGATATTTGCTGTAGGTGGCCGAGGAACTGTCGCTGTAGCAGGTGGTGGATCCCACTCCCAGAGCCGCCTCGTTGAACGTGGGCAGGTCGTCGGGGTCGGTCGTGGCCGTGATGTCGTCAAGGGAATCGATACCGCTGGAGGTGTCCCAGCCCGTGCCGCTGACGTCCTTGTTGTTCAGGCCGAAGTTCAGGGTGATTTCCTGATTGTCCGTGGAACCGGTGAAGTTCACGTCCATGATCGGGTACCCGCTGCTGTCGAACTCGGCCAATTCCCAGTTGGCCTCGTTGGTGGGGTCGCCCGCCACCGAGGGCGAATCCGAATAGGTAAACGCGGTCATGTTGTTCAGCTGGCCGCTGGAATCAAAGGTCAGGGTTCCGGTCATGAGCAGTCCGGCTGCGCTGGTGCCTTCCAGATCGGTGCGCTGGTCATCGTCCGGATCACAGGCCACGATGTATTCCCAAACCATGTCGCCGTCGTCGTCCTCGCCCACCGGGTCCATGTACACGGTCAGGTCATGCGCGGTGCCGTTTTCGTCATAGATGGTCATGGTGGTGCTGTAGGAATAACGGGAATCGTCCAGCGGCGTGTCGTCCAATCCGTTGTAGTTGTTGAACAGCGCGGTATACTGGTTGGTAGCCTCGGAATAATTCTCGCTGGAGGCGTCCAGGTTCATGGTCAGGGAAATCTCGCTGGTGGGGTTGGGCGGGGATTGGGAACTGTCCAGCATCACATCCGTGAGCGATCCTGTGGCCGACCCGTCCACCATCTGCCAACCCTGCACCACGTTGCCATGCGCATCCACGAGAAACCCTTCCTCGTTGAAATCGAAATTGCCCGCACGGGTGTAATATGTGTTGCCGTTGTCCGGGTCGGTAACGATGAAGTAGCCGTTTCCGTTCAGGGCGAGGTCCGTGGCATTGTTGGTGCTCTCGTATGACCCTTGGGAAAAATCCGTGTCGATGGACGCGGTGGTCACGCCGTGGCCGATCTGATCCACGCTGCCCCCGGCGTAGACCGTGGAATAAAACACGTCCTCGAATTCTATTGAAGAACTCTTGAACCCGGTGGTGGTGCTGTTGGCGAGGTTGTTGCTGACCACCGAAGTAGCCAAACTCTGGGCCTGCATGCCGGAAATGCCTGTGTACAAAGCTCCGCTGACGCTCATTTCAAACTCCTTTTTGTCCTTGAAAAAATGGTATTAGCTGTCGCTCGACGCGGTCGTGGTGGCCACGTTGAGCATGTTGACTTCACGCCCGTCGTCCAGGGTCAGGATGACCCCCGAACTGGACTGGGTCACGGCGACGACCGTTCCCGAGGCAGTTGTGCTGGAGGTGATGGATGCATCGTCGGAATCATAGGCGGACACGGCCACGTAATAGGTGCCGTCGTCCACGGCATTGCCGTCCTCGTCCTGGCCGTCCCACTGGAAAACATGCTCGCCGGACTCGGTTTCGCCCAAGGTGGTCGTATCCACGATGTTTCCGGACGAATCGTAGATGTTCAGGGTCACGTATTCGGCGTCGTCGCCGAGGATGTAGCCGAGCGAAGTGACGTCACCGCCGTCCACCACCACGGAACTGCCCACGGCCAGAACTTCCTTGCCCAAATAGTCCAGACCGGCCGTGGATGTAACGGATTCGATGGACTCGGTCAGGGTGTCGAGCTGGTCGGACATGTAGGTCAGCTGCTCAAGCTGGGAATAGCTGGTGAGCTGGTTGATCATTTCCGTGTTGTCCATGGGCTCGGTGGGATCCTGATACTGCAGCTCCGTGGCCAGCAGGGTCAGGTAATCGTTGTAGTCGACCTCCGAACTCGAATCGGAGCTCGACGTGGTCGTCGACGATGTCGCGTTCAGGTAGCTGGTAACGTCAATGCTCATGACGCCCTCCTCGGGATGTCCGTTGGTTCCGTGCCCATGTGGCGGCGAAGCCGCTCCAGAGCCTGATGCTTGATGCTGCGCGCGGTTCTGGACGTTATTTCCAGACGCTGTGCAATATCGCCTGCTTCAAATCCTTCCTGAAAATACATGCGAACAACCTGTTCCTGACGTTCTGTGAGCAGTCCTTTGGGCAACTCCAACGATAATTGATCTTGTTCACACTGCAGCTCATTTTCATATATATCTATATTCGTCTCATTGGCGTGCCTATTTCTTTTACGCATGTAGTCAATGACACTTGTTTTCGATATTATGCTGAGCCATGTTTTCATTGAGCTTCTCTTTTCATCAAAATTTTCTGCATACTTATTTTTTATGAGCTTCAATGCTATCTCCTGAAAAATATCATCATACTCGTGATTTTCTATTATCAATCCATTCAGTCTAATAAATTGAATTATGTACTTATATATGAGTCGAGAATAATTTCTGAATATCATTTCAGACGGATTGTTTTCCTCTACATAATCTTTATGATCGATCTGTAACTGCATCATTTTCCCCTTGCCTCCAATGAAGCAATGATGATGCCCAACAACATTAAGAATACTACAAGAATACTCTTTATTTTATATCGAACAGTAAAGAGAGATGCGCCAACATCAATTTGGCTTGCGATATGAAAATATTTCTTTATGGCAACAGGCGTACATGAAGCGCATGCGTGAACCGCAAGACAGAAATTCAAAAAAAAGAATGTAACCGAATGGAGCTGCCGACAGACCAAGATCAATAGGGAATTGGACGAGGAAAGGTTCAGACGTCTTGCACGCACAAAAAAAGGCCCGGCGAACCGGGCCTTGAAGATCACTACCTGATGCAACTATCCGATGAGAGACAGCGCCATCTGCGGCAGCGAGTTTGCCTGCGAGAGCATGGACACAGCGGACTGCGAAATGATCTGCTGCGCCGAGTACTCGGTCATTTCCGTGGCCACGTCCACGTCCGAGATCTGGGATTCCGCGGCCTGCAGGTTTTCCGCCTGAATCTCAAGGTTGGAGATGGTGGCATCCAGCCTGTTTTCCATGGCACCGAGGTTCGCCCGGATGGTGTCCTTGGAAATGATGGCCGCGTCCAGCGCGTCCAGGGCCTCCTGCGCCTGGGCCTGGGTGGACACCGTTGCTCCGGCACCGTCCCCGCTCTGCAGGCCGACGCCAAGGGCGGAAGCCGTGCAGTCGCCGATCTTGACGGTGTACTTGTCCTCGGCCTCGTCGTTGCCTGTGCCGAAGTGGATGGTCACGCCATCGTCGGAAAGGTTGCCGTTGAGCAGGTAGATGCCGTTGAAGTCCGTAGCGCTGGCAATACGGGTGATCTCCGAAGACATGGCCTGATATTCCTGGTCAATCAGCTCGCGCTGCGCATCAGTATAGGTACCGGTCGCAGCCTGCTCGGCCAATTCCTTCATGCGGATGAGCTTTTCGTCGGTAACGGAAAGCGCGCCATCCGCAGTCTGGATCATGGAAATGCCGTCGTTGGCATTGCGCACGCCCTGTTGCAGGGTGGAGATGTCCGAACGCATGAGTTCGCGCACGGCCAGCCCCGCTGCATCATCGGCCGCCGAGTTGATGCGCAGTCCCGAAGAAAGCTTCTCTGTGGAAGAACCAAGCGCTTCATAGGCATCATTCAGGTGACGGGCAGCAGAGTTGGCCATTGTGTTGTTGTTAACCACCAAAGACATAATTACCTCCTTGTAACCAGTTGTCTGTTGCTTCCATGCAACAAGAACTTTCCACAGCGGAAAATTCTTTTCCTACTCCATGTATACGAATGAAACTTGCATATCGTTCATGGCAGGAATTTTTTTCCGCTACGGAGGCCTCATGTTGTATTTATGTATATTTATGAATATTAATGTTTCTTAATAAACTTTATGCTTACTTATGCATGTTCCTTTTCCTTTTTTTACCTTAAACATATATATTGATTGCCAAGGGGGAACGTAATGAACTCTATATTACTTATTGATGACGACCCGGAACTGGGCGAAATGCTTTCCGCCTATTTGGACAGTGAAGGGTACACGCTGAGCACGGAATATTCCGCCGCCGATGGTTTGGAGCGATTCCACAAGGACAGCTATGACCTCGTGATCCTTGACATCATGCTGCCGGATACCAGCGGATTCAACGTGCTGGGGCAGATTCGTGCGGAATCCATGGTCCCGGTGATCATGCTCACGGGACGCGGCGAGGAGATCGACCGGGTCGTGGGACTTGAGATGGGCGCCGACGACTATGTTTCCAAGCCGTTTCCGCTGCGGGAGCTGCTGGCGCGCATGCGGGCCGTGCTGCGGCGGTTTGAAAACTCCGGCGCCGCCATGCACGTTTCGGAAACCGGCAAATCCCGCATCGTCCTCAACAACCTGACCATCGACATGGGCGCACGCACGGCCATGCTGGACGGTGAAGAAGTGCACCTGACCGGCGCGGAATTCAGCATTCTGGAACAGCTCGGCGAAGGCATGGGGTCCGTGGTGGAACGCGAAGCGCTCATGGAAAAGGCTCTGGGCAAGGGCGCGGACATCGACGACTATGTGCTCAACGTGCACATGAGCAACCTGCGCAAAAAACTCGGCGATTCGGTCCGCATCAAAACCATACGAGGCCGCGGCTACCTGATGGTGACCAGTGCTGAAACGGAGCACTGACATGACCCGTCCCACCTACGGGACCATCGTGCTGCTTCTGCTGGCGTGGTGCATGGTGCCGCCTTCCGTGTGCGCACAGGAATCCGACGATCTCGAGACCATGGACATCGCCCAGCTCATGGAGGTACGGGTGACCACGGCCTCACGCCGCCCCGATCGTCTCTCCCGCGTTGCCGGGGCCGTGTCCGTCATCACGGAAGAAGACATCGCCCGTTCCGGCGCCTCCTCCATTCCCGAGGCGCTCCAACTGGTTCCGGGCGTGCACGTCACCCGCATGGACACGGACAAATGGGCCGTGGGCATCCGGGGCTTCAGCAACATGTTCGGCAACAAGCAGCTCGTGCTCATCAACGGCCGCCCCATCACCTCACCCACGTTCACCGGCGTATTCTGGAACAACCAGGCGGTTCCCCTATCCACCATCAAGCGCATCGAAGTGGTTCGCGGCGTATGGACCAGCCTATGGGGCGCAGACTCGTTCAACGGCGTCATCAACATCATCACCAAAACCGCAGCCGAGATGAACGGCGGCACCAGCGTGACCCGCGTCGGCACGGAAGGGCTGGAGCAAACGCTCTCCTACGGCATGCATGTCGATCAGGACACGGACGTGGCCTTTTTCGGCAAGGGCAGCTACAGCGACGGCCTGAGCATGCGCTCGCCGGACGGCTCGGCCCGCAGCACGCAGGAATGGAAACAGGGCAGCACAGGATTGCGCGTGGACTGGGACAACGCGTTTACCGACACCCTCTCCTTTGAGGCGGCCGGAGCCCTAACCCGGTCGGAGGACGGCGCCGGGGTCATGCGCCCCAAATACCCCGCGGGATTCAGCAACGAAAATCATTCCGGGTACATGCAATTCACGTGGGACAGAAGGACCGGACTGGATGCAGGGGTTCGCTTCCGCACGTCCTACTCCGCAGATGGCATGAGCATGGGAGACTTCAGGGGCGTAGTAAACCTCGTGGACATGGAAGTGCTGCACGCCATGCTTCAAAACGGTTCACACAGGTTCACATGGGGAGTGGGAACCCGCGTGGCATGGGACGATTTTGACGCCTCCGACCACATCCGCATCGAGGAAAACCAGAATACACGCTTTGACGCCAATGCCTTTGTGCAGGACAGGATAACCCTGCACGACGACGACCTCTTCCTGATTCTGGGACTCAAGCTGGACTATCGTGACTCCGGCTTCCTCGGTCTGCAACCCACGGCGCGACTGCTGTATACCAAGGACAACCAAGAACTCTGGATCGCCGCATCCCATGCGCGGCGTTCACCGGACCGCTGGAGCGAAGACGGAAGCTACAGGATCGACTATCAGGGCCACACCTACACACTGGAAAACCCGGGCGGCCTGAAAAACGAACGCCTCTACTCCCTCGAAGCGGGCTATCGGCAAATCATCTCGCCACAACTCGAATTCGACATCAGCACATATGTAAACCATTACGACAGCATGACGCACATCAGCTATGACGAATCGACCTATACCGCCACCGTGGACAACGACATGTGGGGCACGGCCTACGGCATGGAGGCCGCTGCCGACTGGAAACTGAAGGAAAGATTGACCCTGCGTCCGTCCCTTGGAGTGCTGGTGCAAAACATTCGCGGGGGCGACGAGGAATGGACCCGCCACAACCCCACGGGCGACCCCATCTACGAAGCCAAACTGTTTTCCATGCTGGACATTTTGCCCGAAGTCGGGTTCAACACGCTGCTGCAGTATCGGGCCTGCCCCACGGAAGATGACTTTGACCCCACCTTTACCGTGGACGCTTCGCTTTCGTGGCAAGCCCGCCAAGACCTAAAGCTGGAACTTATCGGCCAGAACATCTTTGACGACAACGACAAAAGTTCGCCGCTCGAAAACGATCCGAGTTTCAGCGTGAGGGCAACATGGAAATTCTGAGCCGGAAACGGCTTCCGATTTTCGCCGTGCTGCTCGCGCTCACGGTCCTGCCTGTTCTTTTCGCCCCAACGGCCGATGCCGGTAACGAAAACAGACAAGGCGTGGAAATGGACAAACTGCGTTCCCTGTTCATAAAACGCATGACAAAATACGTTTCATGGCCCGTGGAAAAAACGGACAAACCGCTGATCGTTGCCGCAACGGATGCGCACAGCCTGCGTCCCTACTTTGAGGGACAAAGCAGCAAGTTCACCCTTCGCCAGTGGCCCGTGGATGAGTGCGACATACTTTTCCTGAACAACATTTCCCCGCAGACCGCCGCGGCCATCATCAAAAAACTGGGCGAACGCCCCATACTGACCGTGGGACAAAGCTCCAAGCTCATGGAAATGGGCGGCATGGTCAATTTCCGGGAATCGAACGGCAGGCTGAAGCTTCAAATCAACGCCAAAGCCGTCAACAAGGCGAAACTGAGCATCAGCTCCCGCCTCATGTCGCTGGCCGACGTATACGGCTCCCGCAACCAATCTCAATCCTTCAAACCCGAAGCCCCTTCCAACCCGGCATCAAAAATGGTCGGCGCGCCCGCAGGGAAACGCCACGACAAACACAGACATGGCCCGAAAAGGGGACCGGGGCCGAAAAAGGGGTCGGGGAGCCATAACGGCACAGGCAACAGGGGAGCCCGCTTTTGATGCGCTGGAACACCCTGTCCCTTGACCACAAGCTCAAGCTCATCATTCTGGGCACGCTGCTCATGGCACTGGTTCTCTCCCAGACCATGAACGTCTTCACGGTCGTCCATGCGTACCGGCAGGAATTCAGCCACCGCATGGAAGGCACTGCCCGGCTCGTGGCCGCGGCCAGCGTGGCGGCGCTGGACTTCAACGATCCGGCAGCCGCGCGCGAAAACCTCGCCTCCCTGCGCATGATGTCCGAAATATCCGGTGCCGCCATATACGACCAGAACGGCAAACTCTTCAGCGCAATCGGAACGCCCCCGAAAAACCATGAAGCCATGGGCACGACCATGACCATGACCAACTGCGAGGTGTGCAGCCCCATATTGTCCGCAGGAGAAAAAACCGGAACGCTGGTCATCCGGGGTTCGCTGGCCGGGCAATGGGACATTCTGACCACGGACGCGGTCTTTTCCATGGCTACGCTGGTGCTCATTTTCGCGCTCAGCGGCTTTGTGGGTAGCCTGTTGCGGCGCAAAATGCTGGCCCCGCTCAAGGAAATCACCACGGTCGTCACGGATATCAGCCAAAGCCAGGACTATTCCCGCCGCGTGCATCATCAAAGCAATGATGAAATAGGAACGCTAGTCAACGAGTTCAACGCCATGCTGGATGAAATCGGCAAGCGGGACAACTGGTTGCAAAGCCACCGGGAAATGCTGGAAGACATTGTTCGCCACCGCACGCGCATGCTTCGGGAAAAAAAGCAGGAATTGCAGGAAAAGAACACCCAACTGCATATTGAAATGCGGGAACGCGAAAAGGCGGAAATGATCCGCGAGGAAGTGGAACGCCTCAACCGCCATGACCTGAAATCCTCGCTGACGCTGGTCATCGGCTATCCGGAAATCCTGCTGGGCACCGAAGGGCTGACGCACGAACAACGACGCTACATCAAACGCATCGAAGCGGCCGGGTACCGCATGTTGGACATGGTCCGCAATCATCTGGACATGTTCAAAATGGAAAAAGGCATCTACACGCTGCGCAACAACCGCCTCGACATGGTGGAACTGCTCTGCGGCCTTGAAGAGGAATTCGTGCCCCTGTTGCGCAGTTCGCAAGTGGCGCTGAACATGTCCATGAACGGCAAGGACATCACCGGGATGGAGGAGTTTTCAATTCAGGGAGAGGACCCGCTCATCCGGGCCATGGCGCGCAACCTCATCCAGAACGCCGTGGAAGCCTCAGGCAAAGGAGACACGGTATACGTGTATCTGCGCAACGGCACCCGCAAACGGCTCACCATCCAGAACTCCGGCATGGTGCCGAAAGAGATCCTGCCACGTTTCTTTGAAAAATACGCCACGCACGGCAAGGAGCACGGCACCGGGCTGGGCACGTATTTCGCCGCGCTGGTGGCCCGCACCCATCAGGCGGGCATCGCCATGAAAACCGATGCCGCGCGGGGAACCCGGATCACCGTGACCTTCAAAGGATAAACCCACCCATTCATATAATAATGGCAGTCCTCCACCCAAAGCCGTTACTTTCGACCTAAAATCAGGGCTCGGTATCACTTTGGACAAGCGAGGAAACATGCTGAGAAAAATCACCATCAACACACGGATGATCATCCTGATCGTGGTCGTGCTGCTCATGGCGGCCGGCTTCGGCTGGACGTTTTTGTCCGGTGTCGGCGAGGTCAAGGACATTGGCGTGGACCGCGCCAACAAGGCCATGAACGAAGGCGAACGGCGCAAGCTGCAGGTGGCCACGCACAGCATGGCCGTGGCCATAGGCGCCGCCATCCGCGACATGCCCGTGCTGGAGCAGAAAGTCGCGACCATCCGTGCGCTTGTGGACGATGTGCGCTTTGAAGAAGACAAGTCCGGCTACTTTTTCGTCTACAACAAGACCACCAACGTGGCCCTGCCCCCCAACAAGAAGCTGCAGGGCAAGGACCTCGGCGACCTCAAGGACAAAAACGGCGTCCAGCTGGTCAGCGAGCTGTTCAAGCTGTCCCAAAAGGGCGGTGGCTTTCTGGTCTACATCTGGCCCAAGCCCGGCAAGGGAGACCAACCCAAACTTTCCTATGCGGAAATGATTCCCGGCACGGATATGTGGATCGGAACGGGCGTGTACCTCGACAACGTGGAAGAACAGACCGCGGCCATTGCCAGCGACATCGACGACGTGGTTTCCGGACTCATCTGGATCGTGGGTTCCATTGCCGCCGCAATATGCCTGTTGGCAATCCTGCCCTTCTGCATTCTGGTGGCCCGCTCGGTCATCACGCCCATCAATGAGGCACTCGTCCTTGCAAATACCGTGGCCTCGGGCGACATGACCGTGGAAATCGACACCAGCCAGACCGACGAACCCGGCAAGCTGAGCGCGGCCCTCGGCACCATGACCTCCCGGCTCGACGGCATAGTTGGTCAGGTCAAGGAAGGCGCGCAAAGCGTTGCCTCCGGGTCCGTGGAAATCAGCGGTTCTGCACAGAGCCTTGCGGACGGGGCAACCCGTCAGGCCGCCTCCGTTGAAGAGGTCTCGGCCTCCATGGAAGAAATGATCGGCCAGATTCGCCTGAACACGGACAATGCCCAGCAGACCGAGTCCATGGCCACACGCACGGCCGAGGACGCGCAACAGGGTGGCGACGCGGTCATGGAAGCCGTGGACTCCATCAAGAATATCGCGGAAAAAATCTCCATCATCGAGGAAATCGCCCGGCAGACCAACCTGCTGGCCCTGAACGCGGCCATTGAAGCGGCGCGGGCAGGAGAAGCGGGCAAGGGCTTTGCCGTGGTGGCTGCCGAAGTGCGCAAGCTCGCGGAACGCAGCGGCATGGCAGCCTCGGAGATCAGCGAGCTTTCGGAATCGACCCTGGCCAAGGCCGACCAGGCCGGCTCCATGCTGAACAAGATGGTGCCGGATATCCGCAAGACAGCGGAACTGGTTCAGGAAATCGCCACGGCAAGCATTGAACAGAACACCGGTGCCGAGGAAATAAACAAGGCCATTCAGGAGCTGGACCACGTCATCCAGCAAAACGCCTCCGCGTCCGAGGAGATGGCTTCAACGGCACAGGAATTCACGGCACAGGCAGAACAACTGCTCGCCACCATGGAATTCTTCAAAACACGCGAGACCGGAACCGGCATGCAGGGCGGCCCGACGATCCGCAAACGGCGCCCTGCAACAGCGGCCCTGCCCCGCCCCGAGACAAAACCGGAAACGAAACAGGAATCCGGCGGAACGACGCTGGACATGGACCAGGAATCCGACAGCGACTTCGAACGATTCTGAGCATCCGGCCCCGGTCAGGGAACCTGTGCTGCACAGGTCTCCCGGCCGGGGTCATACCCCACCAGTTCCATGGTGAAATGCCCCACCACCACCTTGGATTTGACCCGCACGGGAAGGCGGCGCTCGTCCGCGGAAAACCAGACCAGAAGCTCTGCATCGTCCGACTTGCGAAACACCCCGGAAAGATGTTTCACGTCCAACCGCACCCGGAAGCACGGCACCTCGCCCAGCGGTGTATCAAGGGTATCCATGCCCTCCACATATGCCTCGCCGGAAACGCTGACCTTGCCGTCCGTGACCGGGCCGCTGAAACGCATGGTCTTGTATAACGTCTGCTTGCGAAAGGCGAAAAGAATGGCCAGTGGATCAAAGACATATTCGGGCTGTTCCAGCGTCCGCCGCAACTCGCCGCGCACATAGCGCAACGTCCTGCGGGCATCCGGCTCAAAACGCAGTTCCACATCCTTGCTGTAGTCTCCCTCCCGCTGCCGTTTGAGGTACAGGTAGGACCGCTCAACATCCGGATCGGTCCACGACTCGATGCGATCGCGCACTTTGTAGAAGGCATCCACAAAGGGAGTGGACCGGGCCTCGGCCAGAAAGCCCAGCGCGGGCTTGCCCGCGACATCCTTTTCAGGCAGGACCTCCAGGGTAGCAGATCCGGCATGCACCACGGTCCAGTATATTTCGTAGCTGAGCTTTTCTCCGGCATGGAAAGGCATGGCCAGAGCCTGCGGCGCCGCGAAAAAGACCATGCAAAATACTGCGGAGACGAGTTGTTTCATCATGCCCTGATTGTGGAGATTCCCCGCAACTTGTCAAGTATCTGCTCTGCGGTGTTAGAAGTGTGGACAAAATACCCGCAAGCAGATACATGGTAATACAGACAACATATTGTAATTCATCCCGTTTGAAAGGAGATTACGCCGATGATGCTCAGAAAACGCGCCTGGGACATGATGCGAGACGATTTTGCCGCGGTACGCGAAGACGCCAGTCTGGCCGAGGCCATCCGCGTCATGCGCGAGTCCATGAAGGAACACCCGGAAAACTATGTTGTTGTGGTCAAGAACAAGGCCGGGAAGCTCGTGGGCGTGGTTTCCATCCGCAGTGTCCTGACGGCTGTCAAAAAATCCGTGCTCAAGGAAGAGAACCTCAAGCAGGTGGGCGAAACCGATTGGGATCAGGCCTTCAGGGACGCCTGTCTCATCTGCACCCAAATGCGGCTGGACGATTACATTGAACGGAACATCCCCGTTCTCAGGCCCAACGACCCTGCACTGGTCGTGCTCGACAACTTCCTCAAAGACAAAAATCATTGGGGCGTGGTCGTGGAAGGCGGCAAGGTCATCGGCGTTGTCTACATCGCCGACCTGTACCGTGAAATGACACGGGACATGGTCAAACTTTTCTAGATTCCCCCAGAATCTGACGCAGGAAGGCCCGCATCACCTTGTGGCGATGCGGGCCTTCTTCAATTCATCAAAACAAAACTACTTGAGTTTGAGATCCGTGACCAGCTTGCGCAGCATGCCGGTCATGGTCGGGTCGTACCCCTTGTCCATGAGCAGCTTGTTGGCGGCTTCTTCGGCAGTCATGGGATCCCCACGGAACGGACGCTTGGAGGTCATGGCGCAAAATGAATCGGCCAGACCGCACAATTTGCCGAAATACCCCATGGTGTCCCCGCTTTTCTTCTGCGGATAGCCGTTGCCCGTGACCCGCTCATGGTGCCCGACCACGCATTCCTCCACTTCCGGATACTTGAGGTCCAGCTTGGCAAGCATCTGGTAGCCCAGCATGGGGTGCTGGTTGACCTTGGCCCGTTCCTCTCCGGTCAGCGGCTTGCTTTTCTGCAATATGAAGGAAGGGACCTTGGTCATGCCGAGATCATGCAGAAACAGTCCGGCGGTCATGCGGTCGAACATCTTGCGCTTCACACCGCCTTCCTCGAAATCCCGTTTGCGCATTGCGCCATACAGGGCCAAACCGAAAAAACCGGTATTCACGGCATGGGTCTCCAGCGAATACTCCTTGTTGAGCCTGCGGGCCAAGGCCCGGGACCGGTGGATGTCGTTGAAGAGATATTCCGTCAGGACCATCATGTCGGTCCAGAGCTTGTCGAAAACAATGGGAACCGGCTGCTCGAAGAACTCCTTGCACCGGCGTGTGAGCGCCTGCGTGAAGATGTCCCCGATTTCACGTTCCTTGAGGTTCTTGTCCACAAGAACGAGGTCCAGCTGGTAACTGATATGCTTGACGTAGACGGGATGGTCATCGCGCGAAACAAAGATGATCCCTTCCTTGGTCAATTCCGCCAGTTCCTCGATCTGCTCGTTGGAAAGCCTGCCCCCGACCTTGTAATATGGAATGATGCGGGCCACGTTCTCGTCAAACCGATACAGATTCAAGGGAGGTCGGAACTTGTTGAAACTACCGAGAATGTCGGGATTGATCTGGTAGTATTCCTCATTGAGGCCGTCTGTGATCTCGTGCTTCATGGACATGCTCTACTACTTTACGAACAGCTTGACCACATTGGTCTGTGTTCTGGACGCGTCCCTGGCAGGGTCGGGCTGGCCGGCAGCAATGATAACGACATCGTCGTCCTCGAACGCCGGATGATTCTTCACGAACTCTTCGGCCCGTTCCTGATGGTTGGACAGCGACGTGTCCGGAACCGCAGGAATAACCCCCCATGACAGGTTGCAAAAGTGCCGTGCAACCGGGTCGGATGTCAAGGCGTACACGGATTGGCGGGGACGGCATGAGGAAAGGATGCGCGCCGTGGCCCCTGAGGTGGAATGCGAAACGATTGCTCTGGCCTTTGTCTTGGCGGCCAGCATGGCGGCCGCATAGGCCAGATACGTGGCCGGATGCTCCAGGTCGCCGAAGCGGGTATCCTCGTCATTTCGCTGTTCATAATAAAAATTCTCTATCTCGTAGGCAATGGTGCGCATAAAACGCACGGCCTCGTCCGGATAACGGCCTATGGCGGTTTCCTCGGAAAGCATGATGCAATCCGCGCCGTCAAGGATGGCGTTGGCCACGTCCGTTGTCTCGGCCCGGGTGGCCATGGGGCTGTTGACCATGGAAAGCAGCATCTGCGTGGCCACAATGACCGGCTTGCCGAGTTTGTTGCAGGCGCGGATGATGCGCTTCTGCATGGCCGGCAATTCGGCAAGGTTCATTTCCAGACCGAGGTCGCCGCGCGCCACCATCACGCCGTCGGTCACTTCAAGGATGCTGTCCAATGCTTCAATGGCCGCGGAGCGTTCGAGCTTGGCAATGATGGGAATCTTTCTCCCGTGCTTGGCCATTTCCGCGCGCAGCTGGATAATGTCTTCGGGTTTCTGCACGTAACTCATGGCCACGCAATCCACACCCAGCTTCATGCCGAAGGCCAAATCCTTCTTGTCCTTGTCCGTCAGCGCGGCCAGCGGCGTGGTCTTGCCCGGAAACGATATACCCTTGCGGGGCGGGGCGAGTCCGGAATTGATGGCCCGCAGGCGCACAAGGTGCTCGCCCTCGCGCCTGATCGCGGTGAAACGCAGCATGCCGTCGGAAAGGGCCACCGGGTCCCCTTCCTGAATGACCTCGAGCAGATCGGGCATATTCAGACAGATGAACGGTTCGTCGGTG
This sequence comes from Pseudodesulfovibrio senegalensis, assembly GCF_008830225.1. Classification (NCBI taxonomy): domain Bacteria; kingdom Pseudomonadati; phylum Thermodesulfobacteriota; class Desulfovibrionia; order Desulfovibrionales; family Desulfovibrionaceae; genus Pseudodesulfovibrio; species Pseudodesulfovibrio senegalensis. Next base: position 96,592 of record NZ_WAIE01000002.1, on the reverse strand, counting down.
GCGCCTGCCTGCTCCCGGGTGCCCAGCAGCACCTCGGTGCCCTTGTTGATTTCCAGCGCCCCCAGCCCCACATCTTCGGTACGTACCTTGGGGCCGGACAAATCCTGAAGCACTGTCAGGGTAAAACCGGTTTCTTCCTCGAGTTTGCGGATGATGCCGACCATCCTCTCGAAAAACTCCTCGCCGCCATGTGAAAAATTGAGCCGGAATATCTTGGCCCCGGAATGGACCAACTTGCGGATTTCCTCTTCGGTTTCCGTGGCCGGTCCCAGCGTGGCAATGATCTTGATATGCCTGTCCATGCTTCCTCCCTGAAAAAAAAATACATGTGTGAAGGAATTATTATTGAACGCACCCCCCTCTGGGGGGAGCGTTTCTTCTTTTCGGGCCGAAATTACAGGAAAAATAAATATTGATCCAATATTTTCCATCAAAAATACTAGGCTCAGGCCCCTGAAAAGGCAACCCGATCCTCTTATTTTCACGGGTATTTTCTTCTTTTGGAGTTGACAAACTCCGGTTTTTCATACACGTGTGGAAAAAAGTGGGACAAAGTAGGTAAAATAGGTCATAAAGTGGAAACAACGTCACAACACGAGGTATGAATGCGATTTCGCGGTCACGCACATAGAAGCCTGGACGAAAAGGGCAGGCTCATATTGCCACCGGACTTCAAGGACAAAATATTGTCCGAGGTTCCGGAGGGCAAGCTCGTGCTGACCATCTGGGAAAAGCATGTCATCGGCATAACCCCGTCCCAATGGGACAGGCTGGAAGAGGAACTCGAGAAGATCAAGGCACCCAGCCGCCAGATGCAGAACATCATCCGCATCTTCTATTCCGGCTATGAGGAAGTGGGCGTGGCCAAGAACGGGCGTATCGCCCTGCCCGCCCATCTGCGCAAGAGCGGCAAGCTGGAACGGGAAGTCGTGGTCATGGGCGCGGGCAGGCGCTTTGAGATCTGGCCGGCAGAAAGCTTCGAAAGCCTTCTCGAAGAAGATTACGACGTTTCCGAGGAGCTGGCGGAAAACAACGTCAGCATACCCTTCTAATATGGAAAGAGAAGTGGTGGATCCGGCCTCGAAACACAAAACGGTTCTTTTACATGAAGTGGTGGAATGGCTTCGTCCCGAACCGGGCAAACGGTACATGGACGGAACCCTTGGAATGGGTGGCCACAGTCTGGCTATTCTCGAAGCGTCCCTGGGCAGGGCCGAGCTTATCGGCCTGGACCGCGACGAGAAGGCATTGGAGCTGGCACGGCAACGGCTGGCAGGCCATGCAGAAAACATCCATCTTTTCCACCAGCCTTTCAGCGAGTTCGAAGATGCTTTGGACGAACTCGGCTGGGAGGGCGTTGACGGCGCAGTGCTCGATCTGGGCGTTTCGTCCATGCAGCTCGACGAAGCGGACAGGGGGTTCAGCTTCCTGCACGACGGGCCGCTGGACATGCGCATGGACAGCGACGGCGATCTCGAACCCGCCGAAACGCTGGTCAACACCCTCAACCATGGGCAGCTCGCACGCATCATCCGTGAATACGGCGGCGACCCCATGGCAGGCAAGATAGCATCGGCAATTCTGCGTGAACGTGAATCGGAACCGATCACGACCACGCTGCGTCTGGCAAGCATCGTGGAGCGTGCCTATCCGCCCAAGATGCGCAGGCAGGCACGAAACCATCCGGCAACCCGGACGTTTCAGGGATTGCGAATAGCAGTGAACAGGGAATTGGAGGAACTTGACACCTTCCTCTCCTCAATCATCGGACGTTTGAATCCGGGTGGCAGGCTGGCCATCATCTCGTTTCACTCCCTGGAAGACAGGGCCGTGAAATGGGCGTTCAGGGAAGCGGCAAAAGCATGTAAATGCCCGCACCACCAGCTGCATTGCACCTGCGATGGCGTCCCGAAAATCAAGGTGCTGACCAAGAAGCCGCTCATGGCAAGCGACGAGGAAATGCAGGGCAATCCCCGCAGCCGCAGCGCAAAGCTCAGAGTGGCCGAACGGCTCGGACCGGAAGGACAACGGGCATGATTTCGATGGACCGGAACTGGTTACCCCTCTTTCTCGCCTCGCTCGGCGTGGGTCTGGGATTGGGGCTGGCCTCTGTCTGGTTGAACATCGAACGCATGGATCTGGCCTACGACCTCAGGAAGATGGAAAAGGAGCATGACCGCAAGGCTGCCCTGTACGTCAAACTCGAGGTCGAACGCGACAATCTCTCTTCTCCCTACCGGCTCAGAAAGCTGGCGGAGAAATACGGATTGGGCGTGGCCGCACCCGGACAAATCCGGCGAGTCGGCGAGGACGGCAACTAGAAGGTTTCCGCCATGACCGGCAAGACCAAACAGGGCAAAAAGGACCTGAGCAAAGCCAAGATCATCCTGGTGATGATCTTCTTTGGCGTTGCCTTGTGCGCCCTGTGGGTTCGCGCCGGGTGGGTCCAACTGCACGAGGGCGAATGGCTGGAAAAGATGGCTGCGCGCCAGAATCTGGCCGCGGAATTCGAATCCGGCGAACGGGGACGCATTCTGGACCGCAACGGCAAGATACTGGCCACCAGCGTGGAGGCGCAAAGCGTGTACCTGCGTCCCATGGAAGCGGCCAAGCACAAGCAAGCCGTTATCGCCACCCTCTCCTCGGTTCTGGGCATATCCAAGTCCAACCTGCGCAAACGGCTTCGCTCCAAACGGAATTTCATCTGGATCAAACGCCAGATCACGGACAAGCAGGCCTCGGCACTGCTCAAGGCCAAGCTGCCCGGCGTGCACCTGACCACGGAATACACGCGCCTGTACCCCAACGGCCACCTTGCCGGGCAGATCCTCGGTTTTGTGGGCGTGGACGGCAAAGGGCTGGAGGGCATCGAAAAACGTTTCGACAAGCACATGACACCGGGCAAGGCCAAATTCGTGGTGCAGCGCGACGCCTCGGGCCGCAGGCTCTATCTGGATGCCCAGGGCCGCGAAGTGAACATCAACGGCGCCCCCGTGCAGCTGACCATTGACCGCCACATCCAGAACGCGGCCGAACAGGCGCTGGCCGGGGCCGTGGATGAGTACCACGGCAAGGCCGGGGTGGTGGTCGTGGTGGAAGTTCAATCCGGCGACATTCTCGCATTGGCCAACTACCCCTTCTTCAACCCCAACATCTACCGCAGGACCAAGGCATCCGTGCGCAGAAACCGCGCGGTCACAGACATTTTCGAACCCGGCTCCACCATGAAGCCCCTGCTCATCGCCGCAGCGCTTCAGGAAAAAGTCGTGGATCCCGACAAACTCTATTTCTGCGAAAACGGCCGCTGGCGCGTGCCCGGCAAAACCATCCGGGACCACCATCCGGCTGCATGGCTGCCGGTACGCAAGGTACTGCGTTACTCCAGCAACATCGGTTCGGCCAAGATCGGCATGGACCTGGGCGCCAACAAATATCACGAATACCTGACCGCGCTCGGTTTCGGCGCACGCACGGGCATCAACTTTCCCGGCGAATCGTCCGGGCTTGTCCGGCCTCCGGAAAAATGGCGCAAACTCGATCTCGCGGCCACCAGCTTCGGCCAATCCATCGGCGTCACGCCCCTGCAGATGGCACAGGCGTTCCTGTGCCTCGCCAACAAGGGCCGGAAAAAACGGCTCAACCTGATTCTGGATCCGGCAGCCAAACGCGATGCCAAGGACGAAAAGCAGCCCGAACGCATTGTGGACGCAGACGTGGCCCAAACCGTGCTCTCGCTCATGGAAGAAGTGGTGGAAATGGACGGTACCGGCAGAAAGGCACGCATTCAGGGTCTGACCGTGGCCGGCAAGACCGGCACCGCACAAAAGGCTGTCCGGGGCGGATACGGCGACAAGTATCTGGCCTCGTTTGTCGGTCTGGTGCCCGGCGACGACCCCGAATACCTGGTCATCTGCATGGTGGACGAACCCACCAAGAACGACTACGGCGGCACGGTTGCAGCGCCGGTCGTGCGCTCCGTGATGGTGGACACGTTGGCCTACAAGGGACAACTGCCCGACGCGGCGGGAGAAGCCATGGCTGAAGAACTGGCCGTGGCGTCCATACCCAGCGAGGAGTTGGCGCAAACGCTGGCTCCGGCTCCACACAAGACAGCGGGCAGCACCATCCCCGATCTCCGGGGCATGGCCCTGCGCCGCGCACTGGAAATTTTGGTGAACAAGGGAATCGTTCCGGTTCTCAAGGGTGACGGGACCACCGTCTCCAGGCAAAAACCCGCAGCGGGCCGCCCCTGGCCCGAGGCAGGAAACACGGAGGGAAAGAAGGATGTTTTTGTTCTCTGGCTCTCCTAGCAGGAAAAAGACAATGACTCGCGGCGTAATGGAATTCGACCAGCTTCTGGAACTGGCGAGGGAAGGACTCATGGTGCGCACGGACTCGCGTGCCGTGCAGCCGGGCGAATGCTTCGTGGCCATGCCCGGCGTGGCCGTTCGCGGCATCGACTTCATTCCCATGGCCATGGACAAGGGCGCACGATACATCGTTGCCCCGGAAGACGCACGCGACCTCGTGGCTCCGGTGGCCGAAGAGGACGTGGTGGTCTGCTACGTGGAGAACACGGCTCGCGCCCTTGGCGAACTGGCTCGTGCCCACTTCGGCACGGACTCCATGGACATGAAACTGGTTGCCATTACCGGAACCAACGGCAAGACCACCACCAGCTACATCATCGAACACCTGCTGTCCGAGGCCGGTCGCAAGGTGGGCGTGCTGGGCACGGTCACCTACCGCTGGCCCGGCTTTTCCGTGGACGCCAAGCTGACCACCCCGGACTGCTGGATGCTGCACGAGTTGCTGGCCAACATGCACAAGGCGGACGTGGACGCCGTGGTCATGGAAGTCTCCTCCCATGCGCTGGACCAATACCGCGTTGCCGGACTCGATTTCGACGTGGCCGTCATTTCCAACCTCACCCAGGACCATCTGGACTACCACGGGGACATGGAAACCTATTTCCGGGCCAAGGCAAAGCTCTTCAACGAATACCCGTCCGAAGACAAATGCTGCGTCATCAACTACGACGATCCCTACTGCCGGCGTCTGCTCGACCAGTGCGAAAACGCCGTGGCCTACGGGCTGGGCGACCCGGGCGCGGCGGACAGCCAATCCCTGCAGGGACGCATCCTGTCCTGCACGGGCAAAGGCCTGCATCTCGAATGCGGATTCAAGGGCAAGACATGGCAGGTGGAATCGCCGCTCATCGGCCAGCACAACGCCATGAACCTTCTGGCCGCCCAAGCCGTGGGGCTGTGCCTCGGCCTGAACTGCAAGGACATGCGCTCCCTCAACGACTTTGCCGGGGTTCCCGGCAGACTGGAGCGGGTGCCCAACGACCGCGGCCTGCATGTTTTCGTGGACTACGCCCACACGCCCGACGCACTCATCAATGTTCAGAAGACGCTCAAGGAACTCGATTTCGACCGGCTGATCACCGTGTTCGGCTGCGGCGGCGACCGCGACCGTGCCAAACGTCCGCTCATGGCCCGCGCCGTGGCCCGGTATGCCGATGTGGCCGTGCTGACCTCGGACAATCCGCGCACGGAAAAACCCGAAGCCATCATGGATGATGCGCGCCCGGGCCTGAAAGACTGCGCCATGATGCTGGAAAACCCGGACCGGCAGACCGCCATCAACATGGCCATCCGGGAAATGAACGAAAACGACGTGGTGCTCGTGGCCGGAAAGGGGCACGAGGACTATCAGGTCATGGGCGATGTGACCCTGCACTTTTCCGACACAGAGGCCGTGCTCAAGGCCATGGAGGAACTGGACCGGTGAAGATGACATTGGCCGACATCCAGCGCTGCCTGAACGGCATGGCCGACGAAGGCATGGAAATCCCGGTGAATGCGGTGCGCACGGACAGCCGCGCCGTGACCAGCGGCGATCTTTTCGTGTGCATCGAGGGCGACCGTTTCGACGGCCACGAATTTATCGACCAGGCTGTCAAGGCCGGTGCCGCCGGTATCGTGGCTTCCAAGATCGTGCAGGCGGACGTGCCCGTATTCATGGTGCGCGACACGACCGTTGCGCTGGGTCGCATCGCGGCCTGCCACCGTTCCATGTGCAAGGCGCGGCTCATGGCGGTCACGGGAACGGCTGGCAAGACCACGGTCAAGGAGCTGTTGGCCGAAGTACTGGCCGCACGCTTCCCGGTGGCCAAGAACTATCGCAATTTCAACAACCAGATCGGCCTGCCCCTGTCCATGCTCAAGGCCAGCGAAAAGCAGGAAATATGGGTCATGGAACTGGGCATCAGCCTTTCCTCGGACATGGCCGAACTCGGCCCCATTGCCACGCCGGACATCGCCATCATCACCAACGTGGGTCCGGGCCATTTGCTGGGACTGGGCGACATCGAAGGCGTGGCCAAATCCAAGGCCTCGCTGCTGCACTACCTGCAGCCCGGCGGCGTGGCCGTGGTCAGCATGGACTATCCGCAACTGTGGAAGGCCGCACGGGAGATCATTCCCGATCCCGTCGGATTCTCCACCATGGATGAATCCGCGCCGTTCTTCTGCCTTTTCCTCGGACCGGGGCAATACGGCTCCGGCCGCTTCCTGCTGCGCACGCCCAAGGGCGAGCATGAATTCGAAGCACCCTTTTGCGGCGAGCATTTCGCGGAAAACCTCGCGGCCGTTGCCGCTGCCGCGCACACCGTGGGACTCAGCCCGCAACATGTCATTGACGGGGCCGCACGGTTCAGCGCTGACAACCAGCGTTTCTGTTGCCGTCCGGAAGGCAGCATCATGGTCATCGACGACACATACAACGCCAACCCGCTGTCCATGAGACGCTCCGTGGAAACCGCCCGGGCCATTGCCGGTGAAAGGCCGCTGGTGCTGTTGCTGGGCGACATGCTCGAACTGGGCGAGGAATCGGCCAAACGGCACCACGAGCTGGGTGAGACCCTGGCCGTGATCAAGCCCGAGGCTGTTTTCTGGAAAGGAAAACACATTGCCGACGTTCGCTCGGCCTACCCGGACGTGGCGCCCCTGACCACCCCCGAAGATTTTGCCGAAAACTGGAAAAACCTGAAGCTGGACGACGCGGTGGTTCTGCTCAAAGGCTCCCGCTCCATGAAAATGGAAGAATACACCAAGGCCCTGCGGGGCGTGCTGCAAGGAGAAAGGCCGTGATCTATCACCTGCTCTACCCCTTGAGCGCCGAAGTAGGCGCGTTCAACGTGTTCCGGTACATCACGTTCCGGTCCATCTGGGCGTTGCTCACCGCGCTGATCATCTCCATTCTGTTCGGCCCCATGATGATCCGCTGGCTCAAGCGGCTCAAGTTCGGCCAATACATCCGCGAAGACGGCCCCGCGCACCAACAAAAGCAGGGAACCCCGACCATGGGCGGACTCATGATCCTGTTCAGCGTATTGCTGAGCTGCCTGCTGTGGGCGGACCTGACCAACCATTACGTGCTGCTGACCATGTTCGTGTTCGCGGGCTTCGGAGCCGTGGGATTTGCGGACGACTACATCAAGGTGGTCAAGAAACGGAATCTGGGCCTGAGCTCCAAGGCCAAGTTCATCAGCCAGATACTGGTTGCCTCTGCAGCCATTGCCGTACTCATTCACGAGCCCAACTACTCCACCATGCTTTCCGTGCCCTTCTTCAAGAACTGGCTGCCGAACCTCGGCTGGTTCTACCTGCCCTTCGCTCTGCTGGTGCTTGTGGGTTCCAGCAACGCGGTCAACCTCACGGACGGGCTGGACGGGCTGGCCATCGGCCCCATGGTGGTGGCCATGGCCTGTTTTGCCATCTTCACATACGTTTCCGGGCACACGGGCATTGCACAATATCTTTCAGTCCCCACCCTGCCGGGCATCGGCGAGGTCACGGTGTTCTGCGGCGCAATGGTTGGCGCAGGCCTCGGATTCCTGTGGTTCAACGCCTATCCCGCTCAAGTCTTCATGGGCGACACCGGCAGCCTCGCGCTGGGCGGCGCGCTGGGTTTCGTGGCCGTGCTGGCCAAGCAGGAACTGCTGCTGGTCATCGTAGGCGGCGTGTTCGTGTTCGAAACCCTCTCGGTCATCATCCAGGTGGGCTACTTCCGCATGACCGGCGGCAAACGCATCTTCCGCATGGCTCCCCTGCACCATCATTTCGAACTCAAGGGCATACCGGAATCCAAGATCATCATCCGGTTCTGGATTTTTTCCATACTCATGGCGCTCATGGCGCTTTCAACACTGAAGCTGAGGTAGAGGCATGAATCGCGTGGTCAAGGAATTCGCAGACAAGCACCGGCTCGAAGGCAGCAGGGCAGTTGTGGTGGGCGCAGGTAAATCCGGCGTCGCAGCCGCACGGCTGCTGCACGCGCTCGGGGCAAACGTCCGCATGGTGGACACCAACGAGTCCCTGCCGGAATCAACGCGCGAGGCGGCATCCGCCGTGGCCGAACTGCAAACCGGCCCGCACAATGCCGGCCAGTTCGCGGACGCAGACCTTGTGGTGCTCTCCCCGGGTGTTCCCGCCAGAAGCCTCGCAGAATTCACCAACGGCCTGAACCCGCGCAAGGTGGTGGCCGAACTGGAATTTGCCTCATGGTTCATGGAAACGCCCATCATCGCCATCACCGGCTCCAACGGCAAGACCACCACGACCACCCTGATCGGCGAACTGCTCAGGGACGCGGGCAAATCCGTATTCGTGGGCGGCAATATCGGCACCCCGCTGTGCGAATACCTGCTGGACATGGATCCCGTGGACGTGGTGGTTCTGGAAGTCTCCAGCTTCCAGTTGCAGAACTGCCGCCTCTTTCACCCGCATGTGGCCCTGTTCCTGAACATTGCGCCCAACCACCTCGATTATCATGAGGACATGGACGAATATCTCGACGCCAAACTGCGCATGTTCGCCATGCAGGAAGAAAGCGACATGGCCATCGTGCACGAAAGCCTCCGGCCCGTGCTTGAAGGGCGCGATTTCACCAAGGCGGAAACCATCTGGTACTCCTCGGCAAAACGCTTTGACGCCCCACACCTGCCCGGCGCTCACAACAAGGCCAATGTACAGGCCGCATGGCTGGCCGTGAAGCAGTTCGGGGTTTCTCCCCGCAACGCGGAACGGGTGCTGTCCGGGTTCCGGTCGCTGGAACACCGGCTGGAGATACTGGGCCAGGCCAAGGGCGTGACGTTCGTCAACGACTCCAAGGCCACCACGCTGGAAGCCGTGGCCGCGGCCGTGCGCAGCTTCGACGGTCGCACAGTGCGTCTGCTCATGGGCGGCAAATTCAAGGGCGGTGACGTGGGCGAACTGGCCCGGACCATGGAAGGCCGCGTGGAACAGGTCGGACTGTACGGTGCCAGCCGCGACATTTTTGAAGGGCCCATGAAACGGTATTTCCCGGTGTCGTGGGACGACACCATGGAGCTGGCCGTGCGTCGGCTGGTTTCGCAGGCGCACCCGGGCGACGTGATCCTGCTTTCGCCGGGCACGTCCAGCTACGACCAGTACCCCAACTATATTGCCCGCGGCGAAGACTTCCGCCGCATTTTCGGGGAGTGCCAATAATGAGCACCAACCGCAGAATACGCCCCAAGGCCGCACCCGCGCCCGTGGGCACCATGGACCACTGGCTGCTTCTGGCCACGGTCCTGCTGGCCGGTTTCGGCCTGATCATGGTGCTCTCGTCCAGCGGGATCATGGCCGAGCGTTTCTACGGGGACAAATACTATTTCTTCAAGAAGCAGCTGATTTTCGCGGCCGCAGGCGGGCTGGTCATGTACGTGTGTTCCCGCATACCGCGCCGCTTCATCTACGGGCTGACATACATGTGGCTGTTCATCGTGCTGGTATTGCTGGTTCTGTGCGGACTGACGCCGCTGGGCGTGCGTGCCGGCGGTGCGGCGCGCTGGCTTTCACTCGGGTTCTTCAACGTGCAGCCCTTGGAGCTGGCAAAACCCGCGCTGGTCATCTATCTGGCATATTTCTTTGCCAAGCAGCAGGACAAGGTCAAGAATTTCTCCATAGGCTTCCTGCCGCCGTTCATCGTTTCCGGCGTGCTGTGCGGGCTGCTCATGCTCCAGCCGGACTTCGGCGGAGCCGTGTTTCTGGCCATGATCCTCTTTTTCATGTGCGCGGTGGGCGGCACCCGGCTGAGCTACCTGTTCACGGCGGGCGTATTCGGCGGCGGGCTGGGCTGGATGCTCATCTCCTCGTCCCCATACCGTTTCAAGCGCTGGACCGCGTTCCTCGACCCCTTTGCCAGTGCGCAGAACGAAGGCTACCAACTGGTGCAATCCCTGTACGCCTTCGGATCAGGGAAAATATTCGGTTCCGGACTTGGCGCGGGCAAGCAGAAACTCTTCTTCCTGCCCGAGGCCCACAACGACTTCATCATGGCCGTGGCCGGGGAGGAACTCGGATTCATCGGCATGAGCCTGTTCTTCATGCTGCTGGCCTTTTTCCTGTACCGGGCCTTCCGTGTGGCCACAAGTCAGGAAAACCTGCAGGACCGCTTCACAGCCTTCGGCATGACCCTGACGCTGGCCCTGGGCTTCGTGCTCAACCTAGCCGTGGTGCTGGGCACGGTACCGCCCAAGGGCGTGGCCATGCCGTTCATGAGCTACGGCGGCTCCAACCTGCTGGTCTCGTTCATATGCGTGGGCATGCTCCTGAACATTTCGCGCGGAGGTGGGCGATGACCCTGAACCGCGCCGTACTGACCACCGGCGGAACCGGCGGACACATTTTCCCGGCACTGGCCGTGGCTGACGAACTGCGCCAACGCAACCCGGAATGCGCCATCCTTTTTCTGGGCGGCAGCGGTCCCGAACGGGAACTGGCCGAAAAACACGGCCTCGAATTTTGCGAACTCCCGGCCCGCGGCATCATGGGCAAGGGCATCGGCGGCAAGCTGCAGGGCGTGATGCAGGTGTTGCGCGGCATTGTGCGGGCGCGCACCGAACTCAAAACCTTCCGCCCCGAGGTGGTCGTCGGGTTTGGCGGCTATGCCGGATTCAGCCCGGTGCTGGCCGCTGCCTTCAGCCACATTCCCTGCGCGGTGCACGAGCAGAACTCGGTGCCGGGCGTGACCAACCGGTTGCTGGGCAAAGTGGCGGACCGGGTCTTCCTGTCCTTTGACGACACCACCGGGGCCTTCCCCGCGTCAAAAACCATGCGCACGGGCAACCCGGTGCGCAGCGATATTTTCTCGGCACACAACGCCGGAACCAGGGGACGCAACCTGCTCGTCCTCGGCGGCAGCCAGGGCGCACGGCCCATCAACGAGGCCGTGGCAGCCATCCTGCCCGAGCTCATGAGCGCAGGCATAAACCTGCTCCATCAGGCCGGGAAAAAAGAAGAGCAAGCCGTGCGCGCGGCCTATGAACAGGCCGGGGCAGACCCGAATTGCGTGCACGGGTTCATGGACGACATGGCCAGGGCATACGCATGGGCCGATCTGGCCCTGTGCCGCAGCGGCGCGTCCACGGTATTTGAAATTGCGGCAGCGGGGGTTCCGGCCGTTTTCGTGCCCTTCCCGCAGGCCACACACGATCATCAGACAAAAAACGCCATGGCCATGGAGCGGACAGGCGCGGCACGTCTTCTGGAGCAGGACTCCATGAAGGATTCGCTGGCGCGCACGGTGCTCGAACTGCTCGACGCGCCCGAAACGCTCGAAACCATGGCGGCAAAAGCGGTGGAGTTTTCCGCGCCCACGGCGGCGGCGGACATAGCCGACGAGCTGGAACGGCTCGCCGGAAAGGGCTCCGAAGAACCGCATAAGGAAGGGTTGCAATCATGACGGCAGCACAAGGACCGAGCCTGACGTTCAGGGGCGAATCCTGCCCGGCCATGCGGGCCAGAGTCAACAACATCCACATGGTGGGCATTGGCGGTTCCGGCATGAACGGCATTGCCGAGGTGCTCATCAACATGGGATTCAACGTGACCGGGTCCGACCTTGCGGCCGGAGCGGCCGTGCGCCGCCTCCAGAAACTCGGGGCCATCGTTTACATCGGCCACGGAGCCGACAACGTGCGCGACGTGGACGTGCTGGTCAAGTCCACGGCCATTCCCGACGACAATCCGGAACTCAAGCGCGCCCGCGAACTGGGCGTGCCCATAATCCCGCGCGCGGAAATGCTGGCCGAACTCATGCGCCTGCGCACGGGCATCGCCGTGGCCGGAACCCACGGCAAGACCACGACCACGTCCCTGCTGGCCACCATCTTCACGGAAGCGGGCTACGACCCCACCGTGATCATCGGCGGCAGGCTCAATACCTACGGCGCCAACGCACGGCTCGGCGAAGGCGACTACCTCATTGCCGAGGCCGACGAATCCGACGGTTCGTTCCTGTGCCTCGCGCCCGTGGTCACCGTGGTCACCAACGTGGATGAAGACCACATGGATTTCTATTCGGACCGCGACCAGATCGATGAGTCCTTTACCACCTTCATGAACAAGATTCCCTTTTACGGCATGAACGTGGTCTGCGGCGACGACGAAGGCGTGCAGCGCCTGCTGCCAAAAATCAAACGGCCCTGCATGACATACGGCATCGGCGTGCACAACCGGTTGCGCGGCGAGATCGTCAGCTCGCACCTGCGCAGTATCTTCAAGGTCTATCTGGATGGTGAATTCTGGGGCGAAGCCTCGGTGGCCCATCCGGGGCTGCACAACGTGCTCAATTCGCTGGGGTCCATCGGCGTGGCCATCGAGGCCGGGCTGCGCAAGGAAGACATCCTGCGCGGACTGTCCAATTTCGGCGGCGTGGGCCGACGGTTCGAACGCAAGGGCGAACGCGCCGGGGTGCTGGTGGTGGATGACTACGGACACCATCCCGCGGAAATCAAGGTCACCCTGCAAACCGCGCGCGCCTGCTACCCGGACCGCCGCCTCGTGGTAGCGTTCCAGCCGCACCGTTTCAGCCGCACAAAGGCCCTGTTCGGCGATTTCTGCAAGGTTTTCGAAGACGCGGACCTGTTGCTGCTCACGGAAATCTATCCGGCGTCCGAGGCTCCCATCCCGGGCGTGAACGGCGTATCGCTGGCGCAGGGCATCAAGCAGGTCAGCGATACGGATGTGGATTTTTGCGAAGACTTCGACGTGCTTGAAGAAAAGCTCCACAAGACCCTCAAACCGGGCGACCTGTTCCTGACGCTGGGCGCGGGATCCATCTGGCGCGTGGGCGAACATTTTCTCGATGCCGTGGAAGGCACCGGAACCGGAGACAAATAGGAAAGGCCATGGCACTGAAACAACACAGCCAACCCGATCTGGCCAAACTCTCGACCCTTGGACTGGGTGGCACGGCAGAGATCGAGCTCACAGCGGGCTCCGAACAGGACCTCGACGAACTGTGCGAATTCATCATGCACACGGAACTGCGCCCCTTCATGCTGGGCCGGGGCAGCAACCTGCTCTGCCCGGACGGTCATCATGACTACGCGCTCATCCGCGTGCAGTCTCCGGCATCCCCGGACCGCGTGGAACAGGACGGCAAACGCCTGGTGCTGCGAGCCGGGGCCGGACAAAGCCTGCCCGGACTGCTAGGCTGGGCGCAAAAGGCCGGTCTTTCCGGGCTGGAAAACCTCACTGGAATACCGGGCAGCGTTGGCGGCGCTGTGGCCATGAACGCAGGCTCCTACGGTACGGAAATGAAGGACGTTGTCACACGAATCCGGCTCTGGACTCCGGCACAGGGTCTGTTCTGGAAGGACGCCTCCGAATGCCGCTGGGGCTATCGCCATTTCGACCCGGACATCACGCTCGGCAAATGCATGATCTGGGAAGTGGAAATGGCCCTGACCGAAACCACGACCGGTGCCGTGAAAAAGGGAATGAAAGCGATCTACGCCAAGAAAAAAGAAACCCAGCCCGTGGCGGCGCGCAGCGCGGGCTGCATATTCAAGAATCCCGAAGGACAAAGCGCGGGACTGCTGCTGGACAAGGCAGGGTTCCGGGGCAAGACCCTCGGTGGCGTCGGCTTTTCCGAACTGCATGCGAATTTTCTTGTCAACCACGGAACCGGCACCAGCGGGCAGGCCGTGGAACTGATCCGACAGGCGCGCGAGGCCGTGCGCGAGCAATTCGACGTGAATCTCGAAACGGAGGTCATTTTCCTGTGAGCACTCTTGCCGTGGGCGGACAAAGCCGTCTCAAGCTGGGAAGCAAACGCAAAGGCAACACCATGCGCAAGCCCCCCAGAACGCGACGCAGCAGGACCGGTGGAAGCGGGGTCATGGCCTTTGCCAGCCGGGTATTCATCGCCATGCTGTGCATCACCATGCTCTGCGTGCTGGGTGTCGGCCTGCTGTACGGATATCGCTGGCTCACGGCCAGCCCGTATCTGGCGCTCAAGGACATCACCGTGTCCGGCAACAGCCGACTGACCAACGGGGACATCCTCAACCTGGCCAAGGTCAAACTCGGCGACAACTGCCTGAACACCAACATTGCGGAAGTTGAACGAAACATCTCCGCCAATCCGTGGGTCAAGGCAGCCACCGTGCGCCGGGAATTTCCGAACAAGCTGGTCATCACGATCAGCGAACGCGTTCCCGGCTTCTGGGTGCGCGAACGCGGCACGCTCAATTTCGCGGACCGGCACGGCAAAATCATCGCGCCCATGCAACCCGGCGAAACCGGCGCTCTGCCCATTCTGGAATACGGACGCGGCATGAACAGCACGGACACGCGCCTTTCGGCCCTGCTGGACATGATTCAGGGACCGGAAACCCCGTTCGACATGAATCAGGTGGCCTGGGTCAAGGTGCTGGGCTCGAAACAGGTGGAAATTTTTCTGGACGGCCAGCGGCTGGCCCTGCGCATGGATCTGAACGGCTGGCAACGGCAGTTCCGCAGGATCAAGGCCGTGTGGCGCGATCTGGCCCTGCGCGGGCAGTTTGCGCAGGCCGAGATGATCGCGGCCACGGGCGACAAGGTATGGGTCAAACGGCGCGGCCAGGGAACCGCATCGTAAACAGGGGCGACTTCGCCCATCATGGATGACAGGGAAGCAAGGAGTATTTTCATGGCCAAACACGATCTCATCGTCGGCCTCGACGTGGGCACCACCAAAATCTGCGTGGTCGTCGGCGAAGTAAACGACGAAGGCAGCGTGGACATCATCGGCATCGGCACCAGCCCCTCCACGGGCCTGCGCCGGGGCGTGGTGGTCAACATCGAAAAAACGGTCCAGTGCATCAAGAAAGCGCTGGAAGACGCGGAACTCATGGCGGGATGCGATATCCGCAGCGTGTACGCGGGCATTGCCGGAAGCCACATTCAGGGCTTCAACAGCCACGGCGTCATTGCGGTCAAGGGCGGCGAGGTCACCCAGCGCGATGTGGACCGCGTCATCGAGGCGGCCCGCGCCATCGCCATCCCCATGGACCGCGAGGTGCTGCACACGCTGCCGCAGGAATTCATCGTGGACGACCAGCGCGGCATCGCCGATCCGCTGGGCATGGCCGGCGTGCGGCTTGAAGTGAAGGTGCACATCGTCACCGGCGCGGTGACCTCAGCGCAGAACATCATCCGCTCGTGCAACCGTTCCGGACTGGACGTTTCCAACATCGTGCTGGAGTCGCTGGCCTCGAGCAAGGCCGTGCTCTCGCCCGAGGAACGCGAGATCGGCGTTGCACTGGTGGACATCGGCGGCGGCACAACGGACCTGGCGATTTTCTCCAAGGACAGCATCAAGCACACCTCGGTGCTGGCGCTCGGCGGTCACAACCTGACCAACGACATCGCCTACGGGCTGCGAACGCCCATGGTTTCGGCCGAACAGATCAAGATCGACCACGGATGCGCCATGGCCGACCTGATCACCTCGGACCAGATCATCGAAGTGCCCAGCGTGGGCGGCCGGGAATCGCGCACCATGAGCAAGCGCGTGCTGGCCGAAATATGCGAACCCCGGTGCGAGGAGATCATGGCCCTCGTGGATCAGGAACTGATCAAATCCGGATTCAAGAACATGATTGCGGCGGGCGTGGTCCTCACGGGCGGCACCTGCCTCATCGAAGGCATCCAGGAACTGGCCGAACAGATTTTCGACCTTCCGGTGCGCATCGGTTCACCCGTGGGGGTGGGCGGCTTGAGCGCCGAGGTCAGCAGTCCCATGTATGCCACGGCGACCGGACTTCTTCTGCACGGTGCGGAAGAGGAATCCGGTCCGGGCGCAACGCGGCAAAAGGCCTTCCGCGTCCGGGACGACTCCCCGTTTGAAAGCATTCTGGGCAGAATGCGCAAATGGTTCACAGACATTGCCTAACCTTGACAGGGAACAGGAGGTAACCAATGGAATTCTTTGAAATCGAACATGACACCAGCGCCAAGATCAAAGTGGTCGGCTGCGGTGGCGGCGGCGGTAACGCCGTGAACAACATGATCATGTCGTCCCTCAAGGGCGTACAGTTCATCGTTGCCAACACGGACGCACAGGACATTCACAAATCCATGGCCGAGCACAAGATCCAGATGGGCGAACAGCTCACCAAGGGTCTGGGCGCAGGCGCAAACCCGGAAGTTGGCTGCAACGCGGCCCTGGAGTCCGAGGCCCTGATCCGCGAAGCGCTCGAAGGCGCGGACATGGTCTTCATCACCGCAGGCATGGGCGGCGGAACCGGCACCGGCTCGGCTCCTGTCGTGGCGCGCATCGCCAAGGAAATGGGCGCACTCACCGTGGGTGTGGTCACCAAGCCCTTCTACTTTGAAGGCAAGCGCCGCCTGCAACAGGCCGACCAGGGGACCAAGGAACTTTCCGAGTCCGTGGACTCCATCATCACCATCCCCAACGACCGGCTCCTGCAACTGGCCGCCAAAAAGGCATCCTTTGCGGACATGCTCAAAAAGGCGGACGAAGTGCTCTACTACGCGGTCAAGGGTATCGCGGACCTGATCACCGTGCACGGCCTGATCAACCTCGACTTCGCGGACGTGAAAGCAGTCATGGGTTCCTCGGGCATGGCCCTCATGGGCACGGGCATCGCCACCGGCGAATCCCGCGCCAAGGAAGCCGCCATGAAGGCCATCACCAGCCCGCTGCTGGAAGACGTGTCCATCGAAGGCGCCAAGGGCGTACTCATCAACATCACCTGCGGACCGGACATGCTCATCGACGAAGTCTCCGAAGCCGCGGACATCATCTACAAGGAAGCCCACGACGAAGCCGAAATCTTCTTCGGTACCGTGTTCGACCCGGATGCGGGCGATGAGATGCGCATCACGGTCATCGCCACCGGCATTCAGCAGGCCATGGAAGAGCCGGAGCCCGCTCTTTCCAGAGCGGAGCAGCAGAAGCTCATGCTGCTCGGCCCCCGGGGCATGAAGCGCCCGGCCACGGCCGAAGCCAAACCCATGCGCAACGGCCAGCGCAAAGTCATGGAAGGCAACCTCAACATTCCCGCCTATCTGCGCAAGGGAGGCAGCGAACTGACCGACATCGATCAGGAAATGCCCGCAGCACAGGTCAGCAGCCGTGCGGTTGCCGGTCCGGGCGAGGAGGAATTCATATTCGAGGAAGACGATTTCGACGTACCCGCGTTCATTCGCAAGAACTGCGACTAAACCGGTGCGTCACTGCCACCCGAGCTTCAGCGCCTGGTTGAGGAGCCGTTGCTGACGTGAAACGCCCGTTGTTTTATGGCCGGATGGAACCCGAGGTTCCAGACCACGGAGGTCGTCTGCCCACGGCCCTGGTGGTTCCCGGCGGCGAAGGCATGGCAGTATCCACCCTCGGTTGGCAAGCGGTTTACCGCACTTTGGCACAGGAACCGCAACTCGCTGTGGAACGGGTCTTCCCGGACAAGCGAGGACGGGGAGACAGCGGCGGTCCCCCTGCGTCCAAGGAAAGCCAACGCCCGTTATCCTCATTCCCTGTCATCGCCCTGAGCGTCACTTACGAGGAGGATTACCTCCTCCTTGTGAGGACGCTCGGGGCAGCGGGTATCCCCCTGCTGGCCAAGGACAGAGACGATTTTCCACTCATCATGGTGGGCGGACCGCCCGCATTCCTGAACCCGGCGCCCATTGCCCGGTTCACGGATCTTTTCTGGGTGGGCGAAACCGATGACAGCTTCCCCTCGTTGTTTCTGGACCTCAAGCGCCACATATTCGAAGGCGGCAGCAAAAACGATTTTCTCGAAGCCGTGAAAAACCGACCCGGCATATACGTGCCCGGGCGCTCGAACACGCCGGTGCGACGTGTTGTTTCAAACCTCGGCAAGACCCTGCACGACCCGGCCTTTTCCTGCTTCATTTCCGGCACGGCCACATTCCGCGACACCCTGTTGCTGGAAGTGAATCGTGGCTGTCCCTACGGCTGCCGGTTCTGCGCGGCCGGATACATCTATCGTCCGCCACGCCATGCCCAAATGGCCCACATGCAGGACCTTGTGGAGCAGACCCAACCCATGAAGGTGGGGCTGGTAGGCACCGCGCTCACGGACTGGCCCGACCTGCTGCCCTTTCTCAAATGGCTGCATGCACGCAAGACCAAATTCTCCCTCTCGTCCATGCGTGCGGACGGCATCACCGAGGAATTGCTTGTATTCCTTCGTCAATGCGGCATCCGCACCATCACGCTGGCGCTGGAAGGGGCCAGCAACCGTTTGCGCGACATGGCCAGCAAGAAACTCGATCCCGAAGACTTCCTGAACGCGGTGGGGCTGTGCGCCCGCTACGGGGTCAACCACCTCAAGATATATCTCATTGCGGGCTGGCCCGGCGAGACCGACGAGGACTACGAAGAATTGGCCGGATTCCTCCAACGCGTCACGGACATTCGCGCCCAGGAACCCGGCGGCCGCAAAAAGCATTTCATGCGCATCACCGTCGGGGTCAGCAGCCTTGTGCCCAAACCGTTCACCCCATTCCAATGGGCGCCCATGCCCCCGGAAAAGGAACTTGCCAACCGGCTGAAAAGCCTGACCCGCCTGGTCAAGCCCATGCGCGGGGTCTCGCTGCACCACGATTCCCCGTTCCAGGCCCGGTTGCAGGGGATGCTGGCCCGCGGCGACGAACGCATTGCGGACTTCCTGATACTGGCTGCGGAGCACGGGGGCTGGAAAAAGGCGCTCAAGCGCTGGGAAGGCTCCATGGACGAGTACCTGCGCGAGCGAGAAAAAGACGAACCGTTTCCGTGGGAGGTCATCGACGTGGGCGTGCGGCGCGACTACCTGTACAAGGAATGGGAGCGTGCCAAAAAAGCCCAATCCGCCCCGGGGTGTTCCAACCGGGACTGCAAGGATTGCAGGCGATGCGGCGTGGAAAGCTTCTGACCGGCCCAAACACCAAAGACCCACGAGGCCTCGTGCCGCTCAAGCGAGCGAAGGATCAGCCGAGCACGGCTCGGCCCACAGCAAAGGTTTGCGGCACGTACCGAGAGGAAACGCGCAACGTTGCGGGTCAAGCGCACAACGAAATCGAGAAGCCTTTCAATCTTTGGGTTGCGCTGACGCGCAGTTGTACAGTGATATTTTATACCAATCAGTCGAGAACCATTTGAGGAATGGAGGAAAGAGAGGGGGTGTCCCCTCCCTCTCCTCCCTTCCTGGGACCTACCCTCCTCTTCCTCCCCACGAATCAATCCCTGCGTCGGCCTTTTGAAAAACCTCGCTGATTTTCTAAACCCTGTACCACCGACCTCGTGCATACTTTATCGCACCGAGCCATACGATGGCTCGACTTCAGTCGACACTCGGAATAGAGGGGAAAAGTCCGTCGGGATCGTGCAGCAATCAAATGCGCCCGCTGAGTCCTAGGACTTCTTGGCTATTCGTCGATCAGTCTATTGCTTTCTCCCGAACCCCGCTCAAGCGAGCCAAGGTTTGCGGCACGTGCCGAGAGGAAACGCGCAACGTTGCGGGTCAAACGCGTCTTTTTGCCTTCTTTTTTTCTCCGCGTGCACCACAGCAAAAGACAACAGCGCACAACCGCAGTTGCTCTGCCAACAAATATGATCTGAATACGTGCCGGATACCGGCGAAAAAATCAGAAACCGTGCTGGGCCAGATAATCCATGGTGATGGCCGACGAGGACTGCGCCTTTTGGCCGGACACATCCCCGCCCTTCCACGGCGCCACCATGCGCTCCACATACTTGCCGATCACGTCGGTCTCCATGTTCACGCGCCGCCCCGCGTCCCAGCGGGCAATGGTGGTGGCTTTCTGGGTTTCGGGAATGATGTTGACCTCAAGCCAGTCCGGGCCGCAGCCATTCACGGTCAGGCTGATGCCGTCCAGCGCCACCGAGCCCTTGCCGATGACGTAGCGTCCGTGTTCTGCGGGAAAGGAAAGACGATAGATTCGTGATTCACCCGCGGGCCGCACACCGGCCACCGAAGCCACGCAGTCCACATGGCCGCTGACGATATGGCCGCCCAGACGATCGCCCACAGCCAAGGCCCGCTCCAGATTGCAGATGCTGCCCCGGCCCAATTCGCCGAGATTGGTAACGGACATGGTCTCGCGGCTGGCATAGGCAGTGAACCAGCGTTCACCGAAGGTCTCCACGGTCAGGCATACGCCGTTCACGGCTATGGATTCCCCCAGTTCAATGGCATCCAGATCGAAAAGCGCACGAATTCGCAGGCGGGTTTCCGCGCCCAGAGCTTCCACGGCCTCCACTCGGCCCGTTCCCAAAACCAGTCCGGTAAACATGACAAATCCTCCATGATGGCGATGAAGAATCACTATCAGGAGCCATTGCCCGTGTAAATGGGCGGGGGACTCATGCCGTGCCGGGACCAGATATTCGAATACACCCCGGATTCACGCAGGCGTTGCAGCACTGCATTGAAACGTTTGACATAGGCATCGGAAACGCTGCGGTTGAACGCGAAATAGACAGGTGTCTTCTGAAGGACATAAACAAATTCAAAACGATCAGGAGATAGGCCATGCTGCTCCATGTACATGCGCAGGGCAAATTCGTCATGGCCCACGGCATCCACCCTGCCGCTCAACAGCTTGCGCATGTTCAACTCGGTGGAATTCACGGGAAAACGGCGGACCTTGGGGTACCGTCTCTTGAGCAGCGCATCCACTGCATCGGAACGGACAGTGCCAATGGAAACGGCCTCAAGATCCCGTTCGTTCCGTATCTTCAGGCCGCGCTCCTTCAGGCTCATGAGAACAAGGCGGACAGAAAGAATGGGACCGGCCCATTTGAAATACCGCTCCCGTTCGGGCGTACGCGCGGCGGCAAAGAGCACTGTTCCCGGCTCATTGCGGACCATTTCCAGTCCCCGTGCCCACGGCAGCAGCCGTACCGACGAATCGGATTGCCCGAGTTCGGTCCAGATCCGGTGCAGCAGGTCAACGGTAAAACCGGCAGGCTGTCCATCGTCTCGATAGCAAAACGGATAACAGTTTTCGGAAATATAGGTCAGCCCATTCTGCTCTGCCCTGGCGGCCATGGCGCCACCCTCGAACAGGGCAAACAGAACCATCATCACGAACAAAAGCCGATAAAATGCAACAAACATATGCTCCCCTTGGGGATGAATGTTTATAGCAACAACGCACAAATGTAAACATGCGTTTGAATATGTGGGCGGACAACAAGGATCACACTCGCCAAAGCAAATGGGAATCAGGGCATGAGCGTAAGCATGAGGTCACGACCACAGGCCTGCGCGGTGCTGATGCGAAAATCCACGGCCTGTTTCATGGTCATGCCCGATCTGCCCGCAAAGGCCGAAGGTGCGGATTCGTCTCCCAGGATGCGCGGGGCCATGAAATATACGAGCTCATCCGCCAACCCCTGTTCCACCAGCGACATGGCCAGATGCCCGCCCCCTTCGCACAGGGTGTAATGGCAGCCGCACTCGGTGCGCAAAAAGGCGAATCCCGGGGCAAGATCCAGCCCACCGTCCTTGCCCGGCAGTCCGATCACACGCACGCCCCGAGTCCGCAGGGCCTCGGCAGTGTCCGACTCCGCCGCCTGCTGCGGCGTCCAGAAAACAAGCTGTTCCGGCCGGTCGCGCAGCAGCGTACTTGCCGCGTCCGGCCCGGGCAGGAGCGAGGTGACCACAACAGCCAACGGCTGGCAAAAGCCCTCGGGAAGTCCGGAAGCACGGCAGGTCAGGCTGGGATTATCCGCCCGGAACGTCCCACCGCCCACGATCACGGCACCCGCAAGCTTGCGCAGTTCCTGCACGCGAACAAAGGACTCCGGACAGGAAACCGGCTCGGGCACGCGCTGGGCAGAAGCGATCTTGCCGTCCAGCGTGGCCGCCATTTTCAAAATGTTGTAGGTGCGCCCGGTGCGTTGCCAGACCAGAAAATCGGCGATCAAATCCTCGCATTCCCGCTGCAGCACGCCCGTGGCAACGTCGACCCCGGCGGCACGAAGGGTCTCGGCTCCGCCTGCGGCCCTGGGGTTGGGGTCCATGGCTCCGATTCGCACAGCACCGATGCCGGCATCGAGGATGGCTTCGGTACACGGCGGTGTCTTGCCATGATGATTGCAAGGCTCCAGCGTGACGTACATGACGCATTCGGCCGGGTCCGCCTGTGCAAACACCTTTCGCTCACGGGCCTGCGCAAGACACTCCCGTTCGGCATGCAGCCTGCCGTAGCGCGTGTGCCAGCCTTCGGCCACGATGCGATCATCGTGCACCAGCACGGCCCCAACGCACGGATTGGGCGCGGTGGGTCCTCGACCATTACGGGCCAGTTCCACGGCACGGGCCATGAAGCGGTCGTCAGGACTGGAAATCGCCTTCGAGAAGGGCATGGTTCACTCCGGCTTCGGCAAGCATGTTTTCCGCCAGTTCATCCGGGTAATGTTCGGCATAGTAGATGTTGGCCGCGCCCACGTTGATGAGCATTTTGGTGCAGATCAGACAGGGCTGGGTGGTGCAGTAGATGTCGCACCCCTGCAATGAAAGACCGTGCGTGGCAGCCTGAATGATAACGTTCTGTTCCGCATGCAGTCCCCGGCACAGTTCGTGCCGCTGGCCGGAAGGCACGCTCATGGTCTCGCGGATGCAGCCGACTTCCTCGCAATGGGGAACCTTGGAAGGCACGCCGTTGTACCCGGTGGCGACCACGCGCTTGTCCATGACCGCGATGGCGCCCACCGCCCGACGCAGGCATGTGGAGCGTTGAGCCACAAGATGCGCTATCTTCATGAAATATTCTGGCCAGGGCATTCTCTGATGCATGAAATACTCCGTTGCAAATGTCTCGGTGGCGAATTCAGAGGCCCTATTTATCACGCTTGCCCCGGAAAGCAAACCAGCCCGGTACGGCCATATCGACGTGCACAAGCGCTGCACAAACATTGCACAAACATGTGCAATTATCGTTACAAGACTTGTGCAACACAGAATGCGAAACACCAGTGATCTCCCGTTAACAATCCGAAATACATAACCATCGCATGGTTGGCACACCAGATGCTTTTCTTCAGGGCAACACCGGAAACAATACCCCGAACAGAAACGGCGGCAACGATGATCGATCGGAGCAAGGCTCCGAACAGAAAAAAAAGGCGGCACTGAAACGGGAAAAGAAAGCCCCCGGCCACCTTCACATATTTTGGGATAAACCCGGAAAGCAGGAAAATGAAGCGGGGCGATCGGGATTGGCTCGATTGCTCCGCTTCCATTTCGCGCCACCCGGTCCGGGGCAGCTCCT
Source organism: Pseudodesulfovibrio senegalensis (assembly GCF_008830225.1). NCBI lineage: Bacteria > Pseudomonadati > Thermodesulfobacteriota > Desulfovibrionia > Desulfovibrionales > Desulfovibrionaceae > Pseudodesulfovibrio > Pseudodesulfovibrio senegalensis. The sequence goes on along the minus strand of NZ_WAIE01000002.1, from coordinate 72,965 downwards.
ATCTCCCGGTTGTGCAATTTGTTGCAGCAATGATATCGTGCGGGAAACACTCAGCAGGAGTTACCGTAATGTTCAGAAAAATCGTTTCACTGACCAGTTTGCTGTCGTTTATCATCACCCTGTTCACCAGCGTGGTGCTCTACATCACGCCCCATGGTCGGGTAGCCTATTGGGCGGACTGGAGTTTCCTCGGTTTGGACAAAACCCAATGGGGCGACATCCACATCACGGTGGGCCTGCTCTTCTGCATTGCTTCCCTGCTGCACATCTGGCTCAACTGGAAACCCATCATGGCATACATGAAAAACCGCGCCCGCGAACTGGTGGTCATGACCACCCCCATGATCTTCAGCCTGTTCCTTGTGGCCGTGGTCACGGCCGGAACCCTCATGCACGTGCAGCCCATGCAGGCGGTGCTCGACTTCGGTGAGACCATCAAGGAAAACCAGACCACCACGTTGGGCAACCCGCCCTACGGCCATGCGGAACTCAGCCCTCTGCGCGTTTTCTGCGCCCATATGGGCTTTGATCTTGAACAATCCATGCATATCCTGAAGGAGACGGGCTATACCGAAAAACTCGACCCCTCCACCAAACTTGTGGATCTGGCCCATGCCAACGGCGTGACCCCGCAGCATGTCTATCTGGCCCTGCGCGACGCCTTTTCCGGGGGCGATGCCTTCAAGGCCCTGCCGCCCAGCGCCCCCGAGGGAACCGGCAAGATGACCCTGCAGGCATTGGGGACGGCCTATGACCTGCCCATGCAGGAGATGCTCCGCCGCCTGACCGTGGCCGGACTGGAAGCAACCCCGGAAATGACCCTGAAACAAATCGCACAGAAGTACGCCACCTCGCCCAAGAAGGTGTTTGAAACCCTGCGCGGAGACAACCGGTAAAAACCATGGAAGTTCGCTCCCGGGACAACGAACAGGGGCCGGTGGTCGCCCTGGTGCTCGCTCTGATCGTGCTGGGCGTGGGCAGCCTGTTCCTGACCTGGAAAAGCATCGCCCGCCAACGCGCATTGGTGGAAAACAACCTGTTCCTTTCGGGCGGATCCATTGCCCGCGGCGTGGAGTCGAACCTCATGCGCATCGTACGCAGCATGGGGGGCAACCGCGCTGTCTACCCCATGTTCCCCACCCTGTCCCGGGACCTCTTGCAGGAACTGGCCGCGTCCGACGACTTCCGCTTCATCGCCGTGGTTGACGACCGCGGCAACGTGCTGGTCAGCTCCGCCCCGGCGGAAGACACCCCGCAGATCGATTTCTCGGGCATAGAAAACAAGGTGCTCGATTCCGGGCAGACATGGCACTTCATGACCAGCAACACGCAAGGAGAAACCCTCATATCCGGCCTGCTCATGCGTCCGGTCATCGCCGCACTGCTCAGCGAAAAGAACCGCAAGGCGCTACCCGGCCAGCCACCCGGAGATTCGCCGGAAATCCATGAACAGAAACACGCCTCCGGAACACGCGCATACCTGATCATCGGTCTCAACGCAGACCGGCATCTGCAGCAGTTCAAACAATACCGACGCGCGGCCATGCTCCAGACCGGCTACGTGTTTCTGGCCGCCGTATTCCTGTGGTTTCTGGCCTTTGCCTACATCCGCCGCCGCGAGCAGGGCAAACGGCTCGTGCGGCTGGAGCAGTTCCAGAACAGGTTGTTGGACAACATGCCGGACGGCCTGATCAACGTGGGTGCGGACGGCACAATCCTGGCGGCCAACGGTTCGGCCAAAATGCTGCTGGCCCCGCCGGACAAGGAAGCGGACCGCAACCTCGTGGGCCGCAACTGGAAGGACCTGCCCATCGACGACCCCGAACCCGCCGAGGTCGAAACCGGCGAGTACCAGTGGCGACAGCACGAATACCACGGCCGGAACCTCGAGATACTTTCCGTGCCCTTTCCGGAAGGCGACAACTCCGCCCCGGAACTGGGCCTGCGCCTCGTGCTCATACGCGACCGCACCCGCATCCGACGCCTTGAGGAAGACCTGAACGAGGCCCGGCGCCTGGCCACCATCGGCTCCCTGGCCGCAGGCGTGGCGCACGAGGTGCGCAATCCGCTGAGCTCGCTGCGCGGATTTGCCCAGCTCTTTGCCGAAAAACTCAAGGGGCAGGAGCCGCTCAATTCATACGCCACCACCATGGTGCAGGAGGCCGACCGTCTCAATCGTGTGGTCACCGACCTGCTGTACCTCGCCCGCCCCCGGGCGCTGGCCCCGGTGGAGGTGAACCTTGCCGAGGAAGGCGAGTCCCTGAAAAAACTCATGCGCTTCGACATGGAACACGGCGGAGTGGAGCCGGTGTTCGATTTCAAGGCTCCCACGGTCTGGGCCGATCCGGACGCGCTCAAGCAGGTGCTGCTCAACCTGACGGCCAACAGTCTTGACGCGCTGGGCAAAAACGAGGGGGAAAAGATCGTCGGCATATCCTCGCACAGCCAGGACAGGGGAGTCTGGGTGTGCGTGAACGACAACGGCTCCGGCATGGACGAGGAAATCAGGCAACAGGCTCTTGAGCCGTTTTTCACGGCCAAATCCAAGGGCACGGGGCTGGGGCTGGCCATCGTCCACAACATCATGCGCGCCCACAAGGGGCAGATATCCATAGATTCATCGCCGGATCAGGGCACGACCGTCCGGCTGTTTTTCCCCAACCCCGCTGACGAGGACACCGAAACATGAGCGAAACGAATACGAAATCCATATTGGTTGTAGACGATGAACCCGGCCACCGCATGATGGTACGGGCCGTGCTGGAAGACGCGGGCTGGCGCGTGCTGGAAGCGGAATCCGGAGAGCAGGCGCTGGAGGAACTGGTACGCGACGGGTCTGAAAACGGTCTTGAATCCCCGGACGTGGCGCTGGTGGACATGAAAATGCCCGGCATGAACGGCATGGAACTGCTGCGCGAACTGCAGACCCGCAGACCCGGCCTGCCCGTGATCCTGCTCACCGCGTTCGGCAGCGTGGGATCGGCCGTGGACGCCATGAAACAGGGCGCATTCGACTACCTGACCAAACCCGCCGACAACGAAGAGCTCAAGGCCGTGACCCACAAGGCCCGCGAATACAGGCTGCTGCTCATGGAAAACGCGCGGCTCCGGCGCGAGGCCAACGACGGCAACGTGGAATTCATCGGAGCCAGCACGGGCGTGGCGCATGTGCGCGAACTCATTGCCCAGGCCGGTCCCAGCGAGGCCACGGTGCTCATCCTCGGCGAATCCGGCACAGGCAAGGAACTGGTGGCCGAGGGGCTGCATCGGTCCAGCACGCGTGCTGAACGCCCGCTCATCAAGGTCAACTGCGCGGCCCTGCCCGACGACCTGCTGGAAAGCGAGCTTTTCGGCTATGAAAAGGGCGCGTTCACCGGTGCTGTCAAGGACAAGCCCGGCCGCTTCCAGCTGGCCAACGGCGGCACCCTTTTTCTGGACGAGATCGGCGAAATGCCCGGGGCATTGCAAGCCAAGCTCCTGCGCGCATTGCAGGAAAAAATCGTGGAACCGCTGGGCAGCGTTCGGCCCGTGGAAACGGACGTGCGCATCATTGCGGCCACCAACCGCAACCTCAAGGCCGAGGTGGAGGCCGGGCGTTTTCGCGAGGACCTCTACTACCGTCTGGCCGTACTCGAGATACGCATCCCGCCCCTGCGCGACCGTCGCGAGGACCTGCCTCTGCTGGTCAGCTTCCTGCTCAAAAAACTCGGCGCCAAGAATCACAAGGCCATCCGCACGGTCACGCCCGCGTTTCTGGATACCCTTTCCCATTACGACTGGCCCGGCAACGTCCGCGAGCTGGAAAACGTGCTGGAACGCGCCCTGATCCTCTCGCGCTCGGACGCACTGAGCCCCGAGCTCCTGCCTCCCCAGTTCCACGGAACGGACCCGTCCTACCAGCCCGCGCAGGCCGACGAACCGATTTTCGGCACGCCCGCATCGCTGGAAGAGGCAGAGAAAATGGCCATCATCCGGGCGCTCGAGGAAAACGGCAGCCACAGGGAGCGCACGGCCGAGGCCCTGGGCATCAGCCGCCGCACCCTGCAATACAAACTCAAAAAATACGGCCTGACACGCCGCCAATGATCACCGCAAGGAAATAACCTGCTTCCGCTGTCGGTTTTTTTGCCATATGCTTTCTCCAAACCATGATGACGGGAGTACATATGGGCACGAACACCGCACCGGAATCCGCTACACTGCAAAATCCCCCGCCGGAAATGATCGAACGGGCAAAGGCGCAGGTTTCCCGACGCTTCAAGCACATCCGCCACAGGGACGACACGCTCAAGACCCTTGCGCGGCTCGGACTGGAACGCCAGCTCCGTGATTTTTCCGCCGCGCCGGAAGCGGAGCGCGAACAACAGAACGATCCGGCCCCCGTACCAGACCATGAGGCAACCGCGCTGGATCCGCTGGACATCCTGCGCAAGGAGCTGCAACTCCCTGCCCTGCCGCAGGTCTTTCTGGAATTGCAGCAGGCCATCAACGCGCCCAACACGTCGTCGGACGATCTGGCGGCCATCATCAGTCAGGATCCCAGCCTGACCGCATTCCTGTTGCGCATGGTCAACTCGGTCTTCTACAGCCTGCCCGTGCAGATCGACACCATCACCCGCGCGGTGACCGTGGTGGGCGTAAACCAGCTGAACACGCTGGCCGTGGGCACGTCCGTGCTGAGTCTCTTCGATGACATCCCCGCGGAAATGGTCAATATGCGCCAGTTCTGGAAACATTCCATCGCCGTGGGCATCATCGCCCGCAGGCTGTGCACGATACTGGGCAAGGGCGACCCCGAACGCAGCTTTGTGGCCGGACTGTTGCACGACATCGGCCAGCTGGTGCTGTTCAAGACAGTCCCGGAACGATGCAGGGACGTCATCGCCCATGCGCGGGCCACCGAGACCCAACTCTTTGAGGCGGAAAAGGAACGCCTTGGTTTTGACCACGCCACCCTTGGCGGCATGCTTCTGCGAAAATGGAATTTCCCTTACGTGCTGGTTTCGGCCGTGCTCGAACATCATGCTCCCAAGAAAAAGCAGAAAGAGGCCGAGCCGGGCCTGGTACACTGTGCGGAAATCATCGCTGCCGGACTGGGACTGAGCTCCGGCGGGGAATACTTTGCCCAACCGCCGGACAGGGTTGTATGGGAATCCGTGGGCCTGACCCCCGCGCACCTCGAACTGCTGCATGCCACCCTTGACGCTGAACTGGACGAAGCCTTCAGCATACTGGTTGATTCCTAGGCCACAGGTTTGACACGGCCCGTCAAAGTGCTTACTTGACCTCCACTACCTAGATTACGGAGGACTCTCATGCGAGAAAAAGTCGAAGCGGTATTGGACAAGGTACGCCCCATGCTGCAGGCGGACGGCGGCGACGTCGAACTGGTCGACATAACGGACAACGGCATTGTTCAGGTCCGCCTTCAGGGCGCCTGCCAGGGATGCCCCATGTCCCAGATCACCCTCAAGAACGGCATTGAGCGCACCGTGCTCAAGCTGGTTCCCGAAGTCAAAGGCGTGGAAGCCGTCTGATCCCCGTCTGAACCAACGCATTTATGCCGTGTCCGGCCCCGAACGGGACCGGGCCCGGCCCCTTTTTTTGACCGGCAACAACGTGGAGACACACCATGGGTAAAACCATATCCAGATTCGCCCCCAGTCCTACCGGATTCCTGCACATCGGCGGCGCGCGCACCGCACTGTTCGCATGGCTCATGGCCCGCAGCAAGGGCGGCGAATTCGTCCTGCGCATCGAGGACACCGACCGGCAGCGCAGCACGCAGGAAGCCATCGACGCCATCATCGACGCCATGGACTGGCTCGGCCTGGACCATGACGGCGACATCGTCTTTCAGTCCACCCGCGCGGACCGCCACAACGAGGTCATCGACCAACTCGTGGCCTCGGGCAACGCCTACTACTGCGACTGTAGCAAGGAGCAGGTGGACGCCATGCGCCAAAAGGCCATGAAGGAAGGCCGCAAGCCCAAGTATGACGGCACCTGCCGCGAAAAGGGCCTCGGCCCCGGACCGGACCGGGTGGTTCGGCTCAAGGCGCCGCAGGAAGGCACCACGGCCTTCAACGACATGGTCAAGGGTCCCATCGCCGTGGAAAATATTGAAATGGATGACATGATCCTGCGTCGTTCGGACGGCACGCCCACCTACAACCTCGCCGTGGTGGTGGACGATCACGACATGGGCGTGACCAGCGTGCTGCGTGGCGACGACCACGTCAACAACACCCCGCGCCAGATCCTCATCTACAAGGCCATGGGCTGGGACGTGCCTCAATTCGGCCACGTGCCCATGATCCTCGGCCCGGACAAGAAAAAACTTTCCAAGCGCCACGGCGCGCTCTCGGTCATGGAATACGAAAAAATGGGCTACCTGCCCGAAGCCGTGGTCAACTACCTCGTGCGTCTGGGCTGGTCCCACGGCGACCAGGAATTGTTCTCCCGCGAGGAACTGGTCGAGCTCTTCCACCCGGAAGGGCTGGGCAACTCGGCATCGGTGTTCGACCTCAAGAAGTTCGAATGGGTCAACAGCCAGTACATGCAGCAGGCCGACCCCGAACGGCTGGCCACGCTCATGAAGGATTTCCTGGCTCGCGAGGTGGGTGACGAGGAAGCCGCCAAGGTGGACCACGCCCTGCTGGTCAAGGTGGCTCCGCTGCTCCAGCCCCGCGCCAAATCAATCGTGGACATGCTGGAACAGGCCCGCCCCTTCATGGTGGACACCGCGTTCCTGTCCTACGACGAAAAGGCCGTGAACAAATTCCTCACGGACGAGGCCAAAAGCCTGCTTGAAGAACTGGCTGCAAAGCTGGACGAGCTGGACGAGTTCGATGAGGAAAACGTGGAATCCGTCATGCGCGGCTTCGTGGATGCAAAAGGCATCAAGTTCAAGGAGATCGCCCAGCCCACCCGCGTGGCCGTGACAGGCACCACCAAAAGCCCGGGACTGTTCGAGACCCTGGCGGTGCTGGGCAAGGCCCAGACCATGGCGCGCATCAAACGGGCCGTTGAATTCTAGAAACGACAGCCCTTCGGCAAAAAAAGAAAAGGCCCCCTGCAACCATGGGGGCCTTTTTTTTGTGTCTGCCGCGCGGAGGGTGCGGCGAAAACACACAAGAAGGAGAGGTGGTGACTTTCTCTTCAACCATTTCCGTAATCCGGCAAGACAATCAACCGGATCATGCTTTCGACACAGCACAAAGCAGATACCGTGCCACAGACACAATACCTGAAAAAACTGATACTTATATTTTTTCGAGATTCGTTTTGGCAGAAAGCATGTGCAACGCCCTTCACTGACGCTTGCACATTGCACCAATGGAGTGCGCAAATTTGCACAACAGACGCCAAAGGCGAAGACAAAAAAGCAAACGAAAAAAGCCGCCGACATCATGTCGGCGGCTTTTCCGGACGAATGAACGCCCCAAAAACTACTTGACGGGCTTGACCACGGCACCGTTGCGGATGCAGCGGGTGCAGGCCTTGATGGTCACAACCTGACCGGACTCCAGCTGATGACGAACCTTTTGCAGGTTGGGCATGAAGCGGCGGCGGGTCTTGATGTGGGAGTGGGACACGTTGTTGCCCGTGGCCGGACCCTTTCCGCATATTTCACAAACCTGAGACATGACGACCTCCTCGTGTATTCAAAAAAAAATTTTGCGTTTATAGTAGCCACCTGCACTGCGGGAACCCCGGGGTCAGGCGGCGGGAGGAGTTTCATTAGCTCCTCGCCATGCAAAAGGCAAGGGTTTTTTTCTTGACAAGAGAAAAACTTCCCATATAGGAATCACCGGTTGCCCACGAAGGGCACCACGCACAGGAGCAGAAAAAACATGACCGAACTTTGGGTAGCACTCAACGATATCCCGGCGGAGGGCCGGGTATTTTCTTTTACGGACCAGGCCGTCTGGCAGGACCGATGGAAGGAGTTCGCCATTGCCTTGCGTCCGGGGGACGAAGACCTCCACGCCTCGGCAACGGTCATGATGCAGGGCGAAAATGCCGTGCTGGTGCGCGGCGAGCTGCACGGGTCGGTCAAGCTGGCCTGCGACCGTTGCGCACGGCAGTTTGAATTCGCCGTGAACACCACGTTCGACGCCTACGAGGAACTGGGCGGTGAACAGGAAGACCAGGAAGCCGACGTGCCCCGCCTGCGCAAACGCAAGGACGGCACACTGGAGTTCGACATGGGCGCACTGCTCTGGGAAGAGCTGGTGCTCACCCTGCCGGTGAAACCCTTGTGCAATGAAGCCTGCAAGGGCCTGTGTCCCGGGTGCGGACGCGACCTCAACACCGAGGAGTGCATCTGCGATCAGGATGACAGCGATCCAAGACTTGCAGTCTTCCGCGATTTGAAGATAAAGTAATCCCCCTCGTCAAAAGGACGAGGGCAAAAATACACGAATTCAGGAAAATTCACTCCCAAGGAGAAATATCATGGCAGTCCCCAAGAAAAAGACTTCCCGTTCCCGCAAAGGTAATCGTCGCGCCCATGACCATGTGGCTACTCCCAACGTGGTCTACTGCGAATGCGGCGAACCCGTGCTGCCCCATCGCGCTTGCGATTCCTGCGGCAGCTACAAGGGCCGTCAGGCTCTGAACCGTGAAGATGCCTAACGACAAACCGCGCATTGCCGTCGACGCCATGGGGGGCGATTTCGGCCCCCACATCGTCGTGCCTGCGGCCGTTAAGGCCGCACGGGAAGGCGTCGCCATAACCCTCGTGGGAGACGAGGACAGCATCCGCAAGGAACTGGCCGCGAATTCTGCCGGGGGCCTTGACATCGACGTGGTCCACACCACCCAGATTGTCGAAATGGAAGACAAGCCTGCGGACGCGTTGCGCCGCAAGCGCGATTCTTCCATTCAGGTTGCCTGTCGCCTTGTGCGCGAAGGCAAGGCGGACGGCGTTGTCAGTGCGGGTAATTCCGGTGCCACCGTGGCCTGCGGCATGTTCGTGCTGGGCAGGATCAAAGGCGTGCAGCGTCCGGCTCTGGCCAGCGTCATGCCCACGGAAAAGAACCCCGTGGTGCTCATTGACGTGGGCGCCAACGTGGATTCCAAACCCAGCCACCTGCTGCAGTTCGGCCTCATGGCCGACGTGCTTTCCCGCGATGTTCTGGGCGTGGAAAAACCCACGGTCGGCCTTCTTTCCATCGGAGAGGAGGAAGGCAAGGGCAACGCCATGGTCAAGGATTCGTTCGACCTCTTCCGCAGTTCGGACCTCAACTTCATCGGCAATGTGGAAGGCCGGGACATCTTTACCGGCGATGTGGACGTGGTGGTCTGCGACGGCTTTGTGGGCAACATCGCCCTGAAGCTTTCCGAAGGACTCGCCGGCTCCATGAACAAGATAATGAAACGCGAACTCAAGAGCAGCCTGCTTTCCAAGCTGGGCGCAATGCTCTCCATGCGCGCGTTCAAGCGGTTCAAGAAAGTGGTGGATTACGCCGAATATGGCGGCGCCCCCCTGCTTGGTCTCAAGGGACTGGCCGTGGTATGTCACGGCAAGAGCAACCCCAAGGCCATGACCAACGCCATCCTCATGGCGGCGACCTTCGTGACCAACAAGGCCCACGAACACCTCGCCGCCGGACTGGATGCTCACCAGAGCCTGTCCAACGGAGCCGGGAGCGGAGAACACAACTCTGCAGCCTGATCGCCCGACGACGACTCAAACCCCACCCCAATCATGAGCAACGATATCGTCATTCGCGGACTCGGCCGCCATGTACCCGAGAAAATCCTGACCAACGCCGACTTCGAAGCCATCGTCGACACCTCGGACGAATGGATAACCACCCGCACGGGCATCAAGGAACGCCACGTGGTGTCCGAAGGCGAGTACAACAGCGACCTGGCCGTGGGCGCGGCCCGCATGGCCCTGAAAAACGCGGGCATGGAAGCCGAGGAACTGACCCACATCATCATGGGCACCATCACGGCGGACCACGTGGTTCCCTCCGGTGCCTGCGTGGTTCAGGAAAAGCTCGGCCTCAAGCACCGTGTGGCCTATGACATCAGCGCGGCCTGCTCGGGCTTCATTTTCGGGCTGGAAAACGCGCGCGCCATATTGGCACTGCACCCCGAAGCCAAGGTTCTGGTCATCGGTGTTGAAGTGCTGACCCACAGGACCAACTTCGAAGACCGCTCCACCTGCGTGCTTTTCGGCGACGGTGCCGGGGCGGCCATCCTGACCCAGGGTGGCGAAGGCCCGAAGCTGCTGGACGTGAAACTGTCCACGGACGGATCCCTGGCCAACCTGCTCACGGTTTCCGGCGGCGGCTCCGCAGCCACCTACAAGTTGGGCGACACCGTGGGCCCCGAGTATTTCATCCAGATGCAGGGCCGCGAAATCTTCAAGCACGCCGTACGTTCCATGACCGGCATCTGCAACCAGATACTGGAAGATAACAACCTGACCAACAAGGACGTGGACGTGCTCATTCCGCACCAGGCCAACTGGAGAATCATCGACGCGGTGGGCCGCAAATTCGAGATTCCCGCGGAGCAGGTTTATTCCAATGTGCAACGATTCGGCAACACTTCTGCCGCGTCCGTGCCCCTTGCCCTTTCCGAGGCGGACGAAACCGGCTTCCTGAAAGAAGGGAATCTGGTTATGCTTACGGCATTCGGCGGCGGTTTCACATGGGCGTCGGCGCTGTTGCAGTATTAACACGGATTTCAAACAATCATTTGCCGTGGATTTGCAGTCATGGCCGGTTTGGTATATCTGATTCCATCGATAGAACAAACCACAGACGAGGAAACCGACAACTATGAGTGATCTTCCGAACATCGCGCTGGTGACGGGCGGCTCCCGCGGCATCGGCCGCGCCATTGTCGAACGTCTCGCGCAGGACGGTCTTGAAGTCTGGTTCACCTATGTGAGCCGTCCGGAAGAAGCCGAAAAGGTCGTGGCGGCCGTTGGCGAAAACGGCGGCACTGCCCGCGCCTTCAAACTCGACTCCGGCGACAGCGACGCCATCGCCGCTTTCTTCAAGGACGAGATCAAGGGCAAGGCACATCTCGCCGCGCTGGTGAACAATGCCGGCATCACCCGCGACGGCCTGCTCATGCGCATGAAGGACGAAGACTGGGATACGGTCATCCGCATCAACCTGACCGGCTGTTTCGCGTTCCAGCGCGAGGCCGCCAAGATCATGTCCCGCCAACGCGACGGCCGCATCGTCAACATCACCTCGGTGGTGGGACAGATGGGCAACGCGGGCCAGGCCAACTACTGTGCGGCCAAGGCCGGACTCATCGGCCTGACCAAATCCACCGCGCGTGAACTGGCAGCGCGGAACGTGACCGTCAACGCGGTCGCGCCCGGCTTCATCCAGACAGAAATGACGGCGTCCCTGCCCGAAAAGGTCGTGGAAGCCATGCTTGAACAGATTCCGTTGAACCGCCTCGGCCTTGCCGAGGACATCGCTGCTGCTGTATCCTATCTCGCCGGACCCGGCGCAGGGTACGTCACAGGCCAGGTGCTGGCCGTGAACGGCGGCATGTATATGTAAGACATCAACTAAAAACAGCATACTGGAGGGGACAATGTCCGACGTTGCAAACAAAGTTAAAGACATTATCGTAGACCAGCTCGGCGTGAGCGCCGACGAAGTCGTTGAAGACGCTGCCTTTGTCGAAGACCTGGGTGCGGATTCTCTGGACCTTACCGAACTGATCATGGCCATGGAAGAAGAGTTCGACGTTGAAATCGACGACGAAGTGGCCCAGAAGATCCTCAAGGTCAAGGATGCCATCGGCTACATTGAGAAGACCAAATAGCCGACCGCGCCATTGAAAGCACGATGATAAAGGAGCGTCTTATGGCCCCTTCCGGGGAGTAAGACGCTCGTTTGTTATTGATAACCCACCAACAAGCGAGAGACAGGATATGAACAGGGTTGTCGTCACCAGTGTTGCGGCCGTAACCCCTCTCGGCAACGATGTGGAGTCCAGCTGGAAAAACCTGCTGGCCGGAAAATCCGGCATTGCACGCATCACGGGCTTCGATCCCTCGGAATTCAAGACCCACATTGCCGCCGAGGTCAAGGATTTCGACCCGTGCCTGCACATCGAGAAAAAGCAGGCCAAGCGCATGGAAAAATTCACGCAGTATGCGGTTTCCTGTGCAAAGATGCTCCTTGCGGACGCGAACTGGACCATCCCCGAAGAGGAAAAGGCCACCACGGGTTGTGTACTCGGCGTGGGCCTGGGCGGACTGGAGAGCATCGAAAACACTCACTCCAAGATGCTCCAAAAGGGACCGGGAAGAATATCCCCGTTCTTCATTCCGACCATCATCGCCAACATGGCCGCAGGACAGGTCTCCATCGCCACCGGCGCCATGGGGCCCTGCATCTGCCCCACCACGGCATGTGCTTCAGGCACGCACGGCGTTTACGCCGCATACTCGGACATCAAGCTCGGCCGCGCCACAGCCATGATCTGCGGCGGTTCAGAATCCACGATCAGCCCGCTGGCCGTGGGTGGATTCAACGCCATGAAAGCCCTATCCACGCGCAATGACGAACCCGAACGCGCCTCCCGGCCCTTTGACGCCGAACGCGACGGATTCATCATCGGCGAGGGATGCGGCCTGCTGTTGCTTGAGTCGCTCGAGCACGCCCAGGAACGCGGCGCCAACATCCTTTGTGAAATCGTGGGCGCCGGGGCTTCCGGCGATGCCTATCACATGGCTGCGCCGCCCGAAGACGGACGCGGCATGGAATTCGCCATGCGGGCCGCCCTGCGCGAATCCGGCGTCACGCTGGAAGACGTTGATCACATCAATGCGCACGGCACGTCCACCAAGCTCAACGACATGTGCGAAACCCGCGCCATCAAGAACATCTTCGGCGACCATGCCAAAAATATCGCCATCTGCGCCAACAAGTCGCAGCTGGGCCATCTGCTGGGTGCGGCCGGCGGCGTCGAGGCCGTTTTTGCGGCCAAGACCATTGCCGAGGGCGTGATCCCCGGCACGGCCAACTATGAAAACCCCGACCCGGACTGCGATCTGGACTACTGCGCCAACGGCCCCAGAAAGCAGCAGGTCGAATATGCCTTGAGCAACTCCTTCGGATTCGGCGGCACCAACGGCTGCGTGCTGTTCAAACGTTTCCAAGGATAACCAACCACAAGGACCGAACATGGAAGAGCTGCTTATTCAGGATCCCGAAGTCGCCTCTGCCATCATGGCGGAAGTCGACCGGCAGGTGAGCAAGCTGGAGCTGATCGCCAGCGAAAACTTCGTGTCCACTGCCGTGCGTCAGGCGCAGGGCAGCGTGATGACCCACAAATACGCGGAAGGCTATCCCGGCAAGCGCTACTACGGCGGTTGCGAATTCGTGGACGTTGCCGAAGATCTGGCCCGTGAACGCGCCAAGGAACTCTTTGGCGCAACATACGTCAACGTGCAGCCCCACTCCGGATCGCAGGCCAACATGGCCGTGTACTTCGGTTGCTGCAAGCCCGGCGACACCATCCTCGGCATGGACCTCTCCCACGGCGGACACCTGACCCATGGCTCCCCGGTCAACTTCTCGGGCAAGCTCTTCAATGTGGTCAGCTACGGCGTGAGCAAGGAAACCCAGACCATCGACTATGATCAGGTGCTGGAACTCGCCAAGGAACACAAGCCTGCCATGATCGTGGCCGGAGCCAGCGCCTACCCGCGCGTCATCGACTTCAAACGCTTCCGCGAAATCGCGGACGAGGTCGGTGCCAAGCTCATGGTGGACATGGCCCACATCGCCGGACTCATCGCGGCCGGGGAACATCCCAGCTGCATCGAATACGCGCACTTCACCACCACCACCACGCACAAGACCCTGCGCGGTCCGCGCGGCGGCATGATCCTCTCCACCGAGGACCAGGAAAAAGTGCTCAACTCCCAGATATTCCCCGGCATCCAGGGTGGCCCGCTCATGCACGTCATCGCGGCCAAGGCCGTGGCCTTCGGCGAAGCCCTGAGCCTCGGATTCAAGGAATATCAGGCGCAGGTCGTCAAAAACGCCAAGGTACTGGCCAACGCCCTGACAGAAGCCGGCTACAATCTGGTTTCGGGCGGCACGGACAACCACCTCATGCTCATGGACCTGACCAACAAGGACATCACCGGCAAGGACGCTGAAATCGCGCTGGACAAGGCGGGCATCACCGTGAACAAGAACACGGTTCCCTTCGAGACCCGCTCCCCGTTCGTGACCTCCGGCATCCGCCTTGGTACGCCCGCACTGACCACCCGCGGGATGATCGAGGAAGACATGGTCGTTGTGGGCGAGGCCATCGTTGCCGCGCTCGAAAACTACAAAGACGACAAAATCCTGAACGAAATCAGCAAGGAAGTGGAAGACTTCGCCCGCGAATTCCCGCTCTACGCCTGGTAGCGCCCGGATACGTTCGATATATTGTCCCGCACGGCCACATGGTCGTGCGGGACTTTTTTTATGGAAAACAATGCCTCCGGCGGCCAAAGAACCTTTTGGGAAAAAGGTTCTTTGGAATCTCCCAAACTTTTTATGGCTGCGCCCACCCTGCTTTCGCAGGGCGGGCGCAGATTGGAAAGCAATTAACAACTTGATAAATATATAAAAATTACACAAACCATCCTCTTTTTTGCACCACCCGTTTTGCATTCAAAGAATGCAAAACAGAAAAGGGTCAAGGGACGTGTCCCTTGCGGGTGCAGGGCAGAGTCCTGCACTACTGCCCAGGTAAACAAACAAGCCCCGTGCCGAATCGGCGCGGGGCTTGTTCAATCTCGATCAATACGCTCTAGTCGGCGCATTCGAAAATGCGCTCGAACGCCTCCAGCACCCGCAAGCCGTCCTCGCCGGAAACGGGCATGGGCTTGCCCTCGCGCAGTGCGCCAAGAAAATCCGTGAGCTCGGTCTTGACCGGCTCGCGAAACATGAGCGGCCACTCGCGCACGGAATAGGCGGCGTCGTAGGTTGAAAACGCGCTGTATTCCTTGACTTCCTGCGTGATCAGGTTGGCGGAAATGTACTTGGATTCGCAGGCCACGGAAACCTTGCGGGCCTTGTACGGGGTGACCCAGTTGGTGGAAATGTTGGCCAGAACGCCGTTTTCCATTTCCGCGGTGATGAGCGCGGTATCCTCGTGCTTGCCCAGCGTGCTGGACTTGACTGCATACAGGCTCTTGAATTCCGATCCGGTGATGTTGCGGATCATGTCCAGATCGTGCGCACCGAGGTCCTTGATCACGCCCACGTCCTGAATACGCGGCGGATACGGTCCCACGCGCTCGATGGTGATGGAGATCATGTCCTCGCCCACCAGTTCCTTGACCCGCTGCACGGCCGGGTTGTAGCGCTCGATGTGGCCGACCATGAGGGACACGCTTTTGGCCTTGGCGGCTTCCACCAGATCACGGCCCTGCTGTACGTCCACGGCCAACGGCTTTTCAATAAGCAGGTCGATGCCCTTGTCGATGATCGTCAGGCCCACGGAGTGGTGCAGGCTGGTGGGTACGCACACGCTGACCGCGTCGATGTCCAGCTTCAAAAGCTCGTCCAGATCCGCAAAGGTTGCCACGCCGAACTGCTCCTGGGCCTGCGCGCGGGCTTCCTTGTCCACGTCCATTACGCCGACAACTTCCACATCCGCCATTTCCGTATAATTCCGAAGATGTATGCGGCCCATCCATCCGAGGCCGATAACCGCTACTTTCATCATGATGATACACTCGCTTTCCGAGGGTTTGTATGGAGGTCTGATTCGTACCGTCATGCGCGGCGAAAGGCAAGGCCCGCGCCAAAATGTACATGCCGCCCGCACAAAAAACAGGGACCTCGTCTTGCGATTGCCACGGGTTCGGGATACTACCGGGTCCATGAACAACACAAGCGGCCCCATCTGGATCGGCGCGGGAGAAGCCTCGGGCGACATGCACGGCGCACTGCTGGCAAAGGCGCTCCTGAAGCAGGACCCCGACACGCGGCTCGCGGGCATGGGCGGCCCGGCCATGGAAAAGGCGGGCGTGGACATCCGCTACCCCATGCAGCTCATCTCGCTGGTGGGGCTGACAGAAGTCATCGGCGGGCTGCCGCGCATACTGCGGCTGCTGCGGCAGGTGCGCGAGACCTTCGAGCAGATCCGGCCCCGGGCCATCGTGCTCATCGACTGCCCGGATTTTCATTTCCGCGTCATCCGCATTGCGCGCAAGCTGGGCATCCCGGTCTACTATTACATCAGCCCGCAAATATGGGCATGGCGCTCGGGCCGGGCGAAATTCCTGCGCGACAACGTGCGCCGGGTCATGTGCATCCTGCCGTTTGAAAAGGAATTTTACGCCACGTTCGGCATGGACGTGGATTATGTGGGCAATCCGTTGGTGGACCAGATTCCGCTGGACGAGCTGGACAACCTGGACGTGGACGACGCGCATGTGGGCCTGCTGCCGGGCAGCCGGGGCAAGGAAGTGGCTACCCTGTTGCCGGAATTCGCCCAGACAGCCCGCAACCTGCTGCAAGACCGCCCGGACCTGAAATTCACCATCATCCGCGCGCCGGGCATGGATAAAAGCCGCCTGCTGGAGTTCTGGCCCGACGACCTGCCGGTGCACATCGCCGAGCCGGACCAGCGCTATCATGTCATCCGCTCCAGCCGGTTCGTCATGGCCGCCTCCGGCACCGTGGCGCTGGAATGCGCGCTCATCGGCACCCCGGCCCTCATCGCCTACAAACTTTCGGCCATCAGCTACAAGGTGGCGCAATGGGTGGTCAACGTGGAGTTCGCCAGCCTGCCCAACCTGATCCTCGGCCACGAAGTCTATCCCGAACATTTGCAGGAACGGGCCTCGGCCCCGAGCCTGACCCAAACCGCCACGCTGTGGCTGGAAAACCAGCAGGCATACAACGGCGTCAAGAACGAGCTGGCCCGGCTGCGCACCATGCTGGGCCAACCCGGCGCGCCGGACAGGGCCGCACGCATCATACTCGACGACCTTGCAACGGAGGCGAAATGAACATTGCCAACCTGCCCGTGGCCGAAACCGGCATTCTTGCCCCGCTCAGGCGGCATCTGCCCTCGTGGGCGCTCGGGTCGGAAGCCACCACGCACCAGATGGGCATGATGCAGGGGCTTTCCATGCTGGAGGCCGGACATCCGGGCTGCACACCGGCCTGCAACGCGCTGGCGCACTGGGCGTGGTCGTTCGATCCCATGAACCGCGACCTGCTGCAACGCCAGATGGACCGCCACGGTTCCCACACGTTTCTCACGGCTCATTGCTTCGGCCTGTCCATGGCGCTGGCAAAGGCCATTCCAGCCCTGCGGGGCGAAGACGCGGACCTGATTCCCACCTGGGAAGCCATCATGTCGCAGGGCGACGCCGAACTTGCATTGGAATTCCTGCAACTTTCACTGGCCCACCCGGTGGTGGGCATGCCATGGCTGGCCCGCTGCTGGCACGACCTGCTGTTGTTCGGCCGCCGCGACCTGTGCGAAACCGCCCTGCGCATGGCCCCGTGGCCCGAGGCCCTGCACCCGCTACGCACCCGCCTGCACGCGGAAATGACCATGCATCTTGCCGAACCGGAAGAAGCTTTGCAGGCCATGGACGCGGTGGACGATTCCATCTGGGGCGCGTGGAAAAGATACTGCACGGGCGACCTGCAACTGCGCGCCGGACAACAGGCGCAGGGTATGGCAACGCTGGCCCTGCTCTGGCAGGCCATGCCCTGGCACGTGAACCTGACCCTGAAACTTTTCGAATTGCTCAACCCTGCGCCCATGGGCACGGACGAGCAGACCCGCGACGTGGCCGTGCTGGCCTATTCGTGGAACAAGGCCGAACTGCTGGCCCGCACGCTTGAGAGCGCGGAAGCGTCCGACCTGAGCCACGCCCGGATTTTCGTGCTGGACAACGGCAGCACCGACGAGACTCCGTCCGTGCTGCGCTCCTTTGCGGACCGCTTGGGCCCGGACCGCTTCACCCCGGTGACCCTGCCCGTGAACGTGGGCGCGCCCCCGGCCCGCAACTGGCTGTTGTCCCTGCCGGAGGTCCGGTCCTGCGCATGGGCCGCGTTTCTGGACGACGACGTGGTCCTGCCCAAGGACTGGCTCAAGCGCCTGCTCGGGGCAAGCCGCATGCATACCAACCCCGGGGCCGTGGGCTGCCGCATTACCGCTGCAACCGCGCCCTACGGTCTGCAATCCGCGGACTTCAACCTTTTCCCCAACATGCCCGAACCGCGCCCGGCAAACGAACTGCCGGACCGCATCCGCGCCTTTGAAAACTGCTCGGGCGGGCTGGACACAGGCCTGTACACCTATTCGCGCCTGTGCCACTCGGTGAGCGGCTGCTGCCATATGATCAGCATGGACGCCATCAACAAGGCCGGACCGTTCGACGTGCGCTTCAATCCCTCGCAGTTCGACGACATAGACCGCGACCTGCGCTCCTGCCTTGCGGACATGCCTTCCGTGTATTGCGGATCGCTGGCCGTACGCCACGTGCAGCATTCCAGCCTTGCGCGCGCAAAGACCGCGCGGCAGGTGGGGCACGTCATGGGCAACAAGCTCAAGCTGGACACCAAATATTCGGATGTGGACATCAAGAAGCTCATCCAGTGGGACATGGCCGCCCTGTGGGCCGATCTGGAAACCAAGACAAACACGCTGCTGGACAGGTTCGGCAGGCCCGCGTAAGGCCTCCGCGCAACCACGAATCACCCCTACCCGGAAACAGACAATGAGAGACGACGTTCGCGTATACGGCGATTTTCACGGTATCACCCCGGAAATCTTTGAACAACTCAAGGAACACATTCCCTTTGAACAAGTGGAATATGACGGCGTGATGCTGCGCGTGGACCACGAAGGAAAATTTCTGGATGTGGACGATTTTCTGGAGCTGGTGGTCAAATTGCTGCCGCAGGGCGCGTGGGGCGCGCTGGACTACATCGACCATGTGGAATGGGAAGTGACCCGCTATACCATCCGGGACGGAAAGATCGATTCCAAAACCATCCCTGCGGACAACGTGCTGGACGCACACCAGCGCGAACACGGCCTGTAGCCGGGAGCGTAAGGGATCAGAGAAAGGAGCCGTGCGTCTTTTCGCCGGGGATGCGCACGTCCACGGCCCGGGGACCGCGCTCCACGTCCGTGATCTCGAAAGAAACGCGCTCGCCGGGCTTGAGGGTCTGGAACCCGTTGCGGGTTATTTCCGTGTAATGCACGAAAAGCTCCAGCCCGTCGTCATCGGTGATGAAGCCGAACCCCTTGCGCTCGTTGAACCAGCTCACTTCTCCCTCATGCCGCACGGTCACTCCTCCAAAAAAGAATGGGTTGCTGCCTCAAGCATACGGCCCCGCCCCCTTCAAGGCAAGGACGATAAGGGCCAGCCGCGTCACTTGGGAAATTCCTTTTCCCATTGCTCTCGCGGGCCGGAAAAAACGATGCGTCCGCCGTCCATGATCAGTACCCGATTCAACGCCGGTATCATCTGGTCCCGATGGTGCGTGACCAGCACCAAGGGCGTGCCGGATTCCGCCAGCTTTTCCAGAAGCGGCAGCATTTCGGAACGCGTGTGCGCATCCAGGCCGGAAAGCGGTTCATCCAGAATGAGCAGCCTCGGACCGAAGCCCACGGCCCGGGCAATGAACACCCGACGTTGCTGGCCATAGGAAAGGGAACGCAGGGTGCGCTCTTCCATGTGTTCCAGCCCGACCATGGCCAGGCAGGCCCGCGCCTTTTCCAGCTCGCCCGGCTCGGGATCCTCCAAACGGCCTATGCAGCCGCGAAACCCGGAAAGCACCGTGTCGAGCACGGAGATTTCCCAACCCAGTTCGCGGGCGAAACGGGCCTGAAATTCCTGTGAAACCAGCCCGATGCCCGGACGCACCGTGTCGAAGGGCGCACCGCCGAACCATTGGATGCTGCCCTGCTCGGCATAGGGGGCCACCTCGCTGAGCAAAAGACGCAAAAGCGTGGTCTTGCCCGCACCGTTTTCGCCCAGCACCGCCCAATTCTCGCCGGGAAACATCTCCCAGTCGATATGCTGCAACACATGCACGCCTTCCATGACCACGTCCGCATTGCGAATCCGAAACAGGTAGGGCACATCTTCGGCGTGCTTTTCGTTCGCCGCGGGCGGCATCAGGCAGGCATTGGCCGTGTCCGGCTCCATGTCCAGTCCGGACAGGTTCTCGCGGCCACCCATGCGTACGATCTCGCCCCGCTCCAGCGTCAGCACACGCCGCACGGCCTCGGGCACGTCTGCGGCATGATGCGCGGCCACCACCAATGTGGTCATGTTCGCGGCTTCTTCCACCAGGGCAAGAACCGACTCGCGTGCGCCCGAGTCCAGCCCTTCCAGACATTCGTCCAGCAGGAGCACGTCCGGCTTGAGCGCCAGCGAACGGGCGATGAGCACCTTGCGCAACTGGCCCGTGGACATGCTTTCGGCAGTCATTGCCGCCAGTCCCCGCATGTTCAGGGTGCGAAAAACGTCTTCGGCCGCCACCTCCTGCTTCACGGAAGGAGTCTCGTACAAAAGCGGCGTATCGAAAAATCCGGCCAACACGATCTCGCGCCCCGTGGCCCTGCCGCCGTGCAGCACGTAAAAATCCTGCAAATCCGGTGAAACCACGCCAATCCTGTGGCGCAGGCCGACCACGGTCTCCTGCACGCCGTCGCCAAAATCGTAACTGCGCTCGCCGTCCGCATCCGGTGCGATTTCACCGCGAAGCAGCCGGAGAAACGTGGTTTTTCCCGAGCCGTTGGCCCCGCACACGGCCCAGTGCTCCCCGCGTTCAAGCGTCCAGTCGATGGCGCGCAACAGATGCTCGCCCGAGCGGGTCACAGAGGCATTTTTCAAACAAATCATGCTGTCAACCATGGTCCGACTATCTCCGTTCAAAGGAAATTATGCAAGCATGGGCTTGCACAGGGCACGGGGAAAAACGTACACAGCAATGGATGATGCCCACAGTCGCCCTTGCCCGGATGCTGGAATACGAATCCACCCTGCTGCCCGCCACCGTGGCCCTGCTCATGAAGGAGGCCGGGTATGAACCCGCTGTCGGGCGCCGGGTGTTGGTCAAGCCCAATCTGGTATCCGCCGCAAATGCCGGGCTCTCATGCACGCATCCGCTGGTGGTGCGCGCGGTGTGCACCCATCTGCTGAACAACGGCGAACACGTGACCGTGGCGGACTCCCCGGCATTCGGTCCGGCATCCCGCGTGGCCCGCGCCGCCGGACTGGACACGGCCCTCAAGCCACTGGGCCTGCGTGTGCACAGCCTCGGCACCCCGCGCCCCACCGCCCTGCCCTGCGGCTGCACCATGGGCATTTCCTCTTCAGCGCTGGATGCGGATATCATCGTAAACATTCCGCGCCTCAAGGCGCATTGCCAGATGCGCGTCACCTGTGCGGTCAAGAACCTGTTCGGCTGCGTCACGGGTTTTCGCAAGGCTGTCTCCCACAACACTCTGGGCAACAGAGGCAACCTGTTCCGGGAAATGGTCATGGACCTGCCCTTGGCATTGCCGCCAGTGCTGACCGTGCTGGACGGCGTGCGCCCCATGCACGAGGAAGGGCCCATCCACGGCAGGCCGTTCGATCTCGGCCTTCTGGGCGCATCCGAATCGCCGGTTGCACTGGACACGGCCATATATTCGCTGTTGGGCCTTGCGACAATGGACGTTCCCCTGTGGGCCGAGGCAACAAAACGGCAACTGCCCGGCTCTGATCCGGCAGCGATCCACTTTCCGCTGGAAAAACCACAGGACTTCGACGCGCACGGTTTCGCGATTCCCACCGAACTGGACCCGATACGTTTCGAGCCGCTGCGACTGATCCGGGGCCGCCTCAAAAGCCTGCTGGCGTTTTTCCAAAAGACCTGAATCATTTCCGACCGCAGCGAACCCTTGCCACAACCCCGCAGCAAGGCTACAACTTCCGCATGTCCGTAACACGCCGCAGATACACAATCACCGGTCAGGTACAGGGCGTGGGCTTCCGCCCGTTCGTGTTCCGCATCGCCTTGGAAAACAGCGTCACCGGCACAGTGCGCAACTCGCCCGAAGGCGTGATCATCGAGGTGCAGTCACAGTCCGCACGGGTTCAGGCTTTCGGGGAAGACCTCACGGCCAAGCTGCCGCCGCTGGCGCGCATCGTAACGCTGGAGCAGGAAGACGTCGCCGCGCTGGAGGACGAAACAGAATTTTCCATCCTGCACAGCACGGCCGGACAGGGCAACAGCGTGCTCATCAGCCCGGACGTGGCCACCTGCGAGGACTGCCTCGCGGACATGCACGACCCGCAAAACCCGCGCTACCGCTACCCGTTCACCAACTGCACCAACTGCGGCCCGCGCTACACCATCACCCGCAGCATCCCCTATGACCGCCCGGCCACGTCCATGGCCTGCTTCGAGCTCTGCCCGGACTGCCGCGAGGAATACGAAAACCCGCTGGACCGCCGCTTTCACGCCCAGCCCAACGCCTGCCCCGAATGCGGGCCGCATGTGTGGCTCACGGACGAAAGCGGGGAAACAACAGCCGAGCGGCAGGAGGCCCTTGAACGGCTGGCCTTTGAACTTGCCGCCGGAAAGGTCGCTGCGGTCAAGGGACTGGGCGGATTCCATCTGGTCTGCGACGCCTGCAACGAACAGGCTGTGCAAACCCTGCGCACCCGCAAGAACCGGCCGGACAAGCCGCTGGCCGTGATGGTGCCGGACACTGCCACCGCACGAACAATCGCAGCCCTGACCCCGGAGGAGGAAGAACAACTTTCCGGCATACAGCGCCCCATCGTGCTGGCCGCCAAAACAGGCCACGCCTCCTCCCTTGCGCCATCCATCGCCCCGGATACGAATTTCATCGGCATAATGCTGCCCTACACGCCCCTGCACAACATCCTGCTGGAACTGTACGCGGCCACAGGCAACACGCCCGCGCTGGTCATGACCTCGGGCAACATGAGCTCCGAGCCCATCTGTCTGGGCAACCGCGAGGCCCTCGAACGCCTGCACGGCATTGCGGACATTTTCCTGCTGCACGACCGGGACATCCTGATCCGCTGCGACGACTCGGTGGTGCGCATGAACCCGGCCACGGGCAAGCCGCTGTTCATGCGCCGGGCGCGCGGGTTCACGCCCTCGCCCGTGTTCCTGCCCCACGATGGTCCCACCGTGCTGGGGACCGGGCCGGAACTGAAATGCACCCTGACCCTGACCAAAAAGGATCAGGCCTTTCCCTCCCAGCACATCGGCGACATGGAAAACCTTTCGGTGCACGGTTTTCACGGCGAAATCCTCGAACATCTCGAATCCATCCTGCAGGTCTCGCCCGAGCTGATCGTGCACGACCTGCACCCCGACTACGCCACCACCACCACGGCGCGGCAACTGGCCGAGCAGCGCGGCATCCCGGCCCGCGCCCTGCAGCACCACTATGCGCACATCCATGCGGTGCTGGCCGAAAACAAGTTCAGCGGTCCGGTTATCGGCCTTGCGCTGGACGGCACGGGCTACGGCGAGGACAAAACCATCTGGGGCGGGGAATGCCTGTACGTGGACAATGAATCGCTGGAACACGAACGCATGGCCCGTTTCGCGCACATCCCGCTTCCGGGCGGCGAGGCCGCGGTGCGCGAACCGTGGCGCATTGCCCAAGCCATGCTGCACGGGCTGGATCGAAAGGAACCGACAAATTACCGATGGCCGTGGCTGGACGAATTCGAAACCCAGTCCCGGCTGTTGCCGCAACTGCTGGAACGCGGCATCAATTCGCCACTGACCTCAAGCTGCGGCCGCCTGTTCGACGGTGTGGCCGCGCTCATGGGGCTGGCCAACGCCATCAGCTACGAAGGGCAGGCCGCCATCCGTCTGGAACGCGCGCAGGACATGGACGAATGCGGGGCCTATGACTGCCCGCTGACCACCGACGACCAGCCCGCCGTGCTGGACACCATGCAACTGGTGCTCGGCGTGTTGGAAGACCTTGAACGCAACGAGGACATCGGGCGCATTGCCCGGCGGTTCCATCTGGGGCTGATCAACGGGCTGACGAACATGGCCGCCGCCTTTGCCGAGGTGCTGGGCGTGGAGCATGTGGCGCTCTCGGGTGGGGTCATGCAGAACCTGACCATGGCCTCGGAACTGCCGCTCGCGCTGGAAATGCAAGGATTGCAGGTGCTGAGCCACACACGGGTTTCGCCCAACGACGGCTGCATCTCACTGGGACAGGCCGCATGGGGACAGCGGTTGCTGGCGTTGGGCCGTTTGGACGATTGATTCGGCCTGTTTACGAGGCCGAATACCTCCGGCGGCCAAAGAACCTTTTGAAAAAGGTTCTTTGGAATCTCCAAAACTTTTTGGCGCTGCGCCCGGCCCGCTTTCGCGGGCCGGGCGCAGTTTTCTGGCGTTAGGGGTATGACTTGTCAGCCTCCATGTTTCATGAAGGCGAGAGCCATCATGAAAGAATCACAGGCGGGCCAGTTCCTCGCCCAATTCATCCAGATATTCGGCCAGCAGCTCCGGGGTGATGTCACCCATATGCCCGATGCGGAAGATGGGCCGCTCGCCCGCCTCGCGCATTTGCGTATTGAGCTTGCCATAGCCCGGGTCGAACAGATAGCCCCGGGCACGCATGCGTTCCTTGAGGTCGTTCTTGAGCGCGTCGAATCCCACGGACTCGGGCGCGCGCACCGTGGTCAGCACCGGAGAACGATAGCCCTGCTGCGCAAAAAGGTCGAAACCGTCCTGTTTTTCCACCCACGCATGCACCTGATCACGCATGGCCGCATGGCGGGCGAACCGGGCCTCGATGCCCTCGGTATTGACGATGTAGTCGAGCTGCACGGCCATCTGGTTCAGCAGCGTGGTGTTGGGCGTGGTCAGCATCTGGTTCTTGCGGGCAGAAACGAGCTGACGCAGGATGTCCGAGGAATGGCCGCGCACAGGCACGGTCTCGGCCTTGGTCACTGCTTCCGGCGCGACAAAGGCGATGCCGAACCCTGCAGGCAGGGCCAAACATTTCTGGGTGGCGGTCACATACATGGCGGGCCGGGCGGAAAGCAGGCCGATGTCCGTGCCCCCGAAAATGGAAACCCCGTCCACCAGCGGCAAGGCGCCGTATTCACGCACCAGCGAACAGATGGATTCGATGTCGTTGGTCACGCCCGTGCTGGTCTCGTTGTGGGTCATGGTCACCACGGCCGGGACATGCTCCTCAAGGGCGGCACGCACACGCTCCGCGTCCATGGCGCGGCCGTTGTCGAACCGCAGTTGCACGGCCCGCTTGCCGTTGTTCACCGCGATGTTGTGATACAGGTCGCCGAACGCGCCCACGGAAATGTTGAGCACGGTCTCGTCATCGCGCACCAGCGAACGGACCGAGGCCTCCAACGCCGTGGAACCGGAACCGTTGATCAGGCAGACCTCGTATTCATCATGCACACCGGCCAGAGCGCGCAGATGCTCCATGATGGGCGCGCACCGCTTGTCGTTTTCCTTGTCGCGGTGCCCGAATTCGGGCAGGGACGCGGCCTGACGGGTCTCTTCGCGGACCAGCGTCGGCCCGGTGATAAACAGCTTGAGGCTGGCAAAATCCGAAGTATTCACGATATTCACTCCCGGTTTCGGGTTGGCGGGTGACGAGAGAAGCTACATAGCCCCGCACGGGCGCGCTGTCCAGAGTTCGGCAACTCGAAAAAATTAGGCTGCGAAACACTGTTTCACACCGTTTCCGGCATCATTTCCCATGCCTTGGACAGCCATGTCTGCGTTATGCGAAACATATTGTGAAACATTCGCCATAATAATAATTTTACCTAGCAAAAACAAATAATTACAATTTCATTTTTTTTACCCTTGCCAACGGAACACGCCAGACCTATATTTCCTGTCTTCGCGAAAACAAGACAAACAGGGCCTCACGGCCCAAGGATATTCTGCTTTCATGGCACAGCTCGGACCCCATATTTCGATTTCCGACGAACAACTCATGTCCCGTGTTTTCGGCATGGTGGACATGCAGGGATTCTCCAGCTGGCCGGAAAACGTGCGGCAACTGGCAACCAATCTGGCCGCCGAACTCTTTCTGGTCCGCTACAACCCGTTCATCGACCCCGAGCTGGTGCGCACCAGCGTGGAGCGTCGGTTGAACATGTCCAAGCCGCTCATGTCCGGCGAATATCCCAAGATCATCTCCGCAGCCATTCAGGAATTCTGGCGGCAGTTCGATGCGGACGCCGTGTTCCGCGAGCAACTGGTCAAACGCCTCAGATCCTTCATGCCCGACGAAAACATTGGCAACGAACCCAACTGCATCATCGAATCCGCCACGGACGCCACGGACCTGCGCATGGAACTGCCCATGCTGGTGGTTTTTCCCACCGAGGAAGAACACGTCCGCAACGTTGTGCGGCTGGCCGCGGAGATGGGCTTCGGCGTGATTCCGCGTGGAGGCGGCACCGGCCTGACCGGCGGCGCCATTCCCGCTCGTCAGCGTTGCGTCATCCTCTCCATGAGCCGCTTCAAACGCATCAAGGACATCGACCCCGACAACAAGACCCTCACGGCCCAGACCGGCGTGCTGACGCTCAACGCCACCAAGGCTGCTGCCGAACAGGGCCTGCTGTTCACCGTCGACCCGGCCTCCAAGGCCGGTTCCAGCCTCGGCGGCAACCTTTCGGAAAACGCGGGCGGGCCGTTCTGTTTCGAATACGGAACCACCATCGACAACATCCTGAGCTACCGCATGGTCACCCCGGACGCGAGCATCATCGAGGTCCGCCGCCGCGACCACCCGCGCCACAAGATCTTTCCGGGCGAGCGGGCCATATTCGACGTGTACGACGAAAATGGCCAGCTGATACGCACCGTCGATCTCGGCGACACCGAAGTGCGCGCCAAGGGGCTGGGCAAGGATGTTTCCAACAAGTATCTTGGCGGCCTGCCGGGCGTGCAAAAGGAAGGCGTGGACGGCATCTTCACCGAAGCCACCTTCATCTGCCACGACGCCCTGTCGCACTCCCGGGTGCTCTGCCTCGAATTCTTCGGCCGCTCCATGCGCAACGCCATGCTGGTCATCAAGGATGTTGTGGCCCTGCGCGACACCATCCGGGAACAGGGCGATCTGGTAAAAATTTCCGCGCTTGAGGAGTTCGGCCCCAAATACGTGCAGGCCATCGAGTACAAGACCAAATCCGAACAATATGCGGGCGACCCCATTTCCGTGATCATCCTCCAGCTCGATTCCGACCACGAAGACGCGCTGGACGAGGCCGCACAGACCATTGTTTCGCTGGCCGAAAATCACGAAGGCGTGGACATCTTCATGGCCCGTGACGACAAGGAAGCCGAACTCTTCTGGGAAGACCGCCACAAGCTCTCGGCCATCTCCAAACGCACCTCGGGATTCAAGATCAACGAGGACGTTGTCATCCCCCTGAACGTGGTGCCGGAGTTTTCGGATTTCCTCGAAGACCTGAACCTGAAATATCTGGCCAAGATATACCGCTCCACCCTGCATCTGGTACGCGAGCTTCCCGGCATCGACCCGGAAGACCCGGACCTGAACGAGGCCTTGGACCGCGCCCGGAAAATCCTGAAAGGGGACATCGACTTCCGCGCCATTTCGGATCAGGAGCAGGAGGGCCAATGCCGCCTGCTCTTTGCCAAATTGCGCGACACCTACCCCAAGCAGGACCGCGAGATAAAGGCCCTGTGGGAACGCATGCAGGCCAAGCGGGTGGTCATCGCCAGCCACATGCACGCGGGCGACGGCAACAGCCACGTGAACCTGCCCGTGAACTCCAACGACCCGGAAATGCTGGCGCAGGCCCACGAGGCCGCGGACGAAGTGTTCCGCAAGGTCAAGGAGCTCAAGGGCGAGGTTTCGGGCGAACACGGCATCGGCATCACCAAGATCGCCTTTCTCGGCGAGGAAAAAATCAAGGCGCTGGCCGAATTCAAGGCGCAGGTGGACCCGAAGAACATCCTCAATCCGGGCAAGCTCACCAGTCGCCAACTGCCCTGCGAGCCGTTCACCTTTTCGTTCAACCGTCTGATCAAGGCGCTGGACGCCACGGCCCTCAAGGACCGTGAAGAACTCATGCACCTTTTGCGCAACATCCAGACCTGCACGCGCTGCGGCAAGTGCAAGCAGGTCTGCCCCATGTATTTCCCGCAAAAGGGACTCATGTTCCACCCCCGCAACAAGAACATCAGCCTCGGCGCGCTCATCGAGGCCATCTACTATTCGCAGATCCAGACCGGCCAGCCCGCCCACGACCTCATGGCCCGGCTGCGCGACCTCATGGAACACTGCACGGCCTGCGGCAAATGCATGGCCGTTTGTCCGGTCAAGATCGATTCGGCCGGAGCGGCCCTGTCCATGCGCGCCTTTCTGGACTACAAGGGCAAATCCGGCCATCCGGTCAAGAAGCTGGTGCTGGAAAAAATGGCTGTGGACCCGTCCCGCCGCCTGCCGGCAACGGCCAAGGTGCTTTCCATCGGCCAGACCATGGTCAACCGCAGTGCCACATTGATCCCGGCGCGCTGGCGCAGGAAGCTGAAAAGCCCCATGTTCAAGCCGGGTCCGCAAATCGACTTCCACAACCTTTCCGAAAGCCTGCATCTGGAAAAGGGCAACGTGCTCAAGGTGCGTGGCGCCGCGCCCGAAGACACGGTGCTGTATTTCCCGGGCTGCGGGGCCAGCATATTCTCGCACGAGATCGGCATGGCCACCGTGTATCTGCTGCTCAAGGCGGGCGTGAACGTGGTGCTGCCGCACAAGCACATGTGCTGCGGCTATCCCTTGCTGGCCAGCGGTTGCGAAGAGGCCTACAAGACCAACCGCCACCGCAATGTGCAGGACCTGCTGGACACGCTGGTCATGACCGGCAAGGCGGGCCTCAAGGCCACCACCCTGCTCACCGCCTGCGGCACCTGCCGGGAATCGCTGGAATCCTATGACTTTTCTCAGGAGTTGGTGGACCCCATGCGCCATCTGGACGCCATGCAGTTCCTCATGGAACGCGTGGGACCTGTGGACTGCCCGGGCGACGTGCTCTACCATGCGGCCTGCCATGCGGAATGGGTGGGCACGGCCAAGAACAAGGCCCCGGAACAATACCGCAGCGCGCTGGCAGAAATGACCGGCGCACGCGTGGAGCTTTCTCCCGGCTGCTGCGGCGAATCCGGCCTCGGCGCGCTGACCAGCCCGGACATATACAACCGCCTGCGCGCCCGCAAGGAACAACAGCTGCAAAGCGATCTGGGCACGGACCGCAACCGCCCGGTGGTGGTGGGCTGTCCGTCCTGCAAGATGGGCATCAGCCGCGGACTCATGGAAATCCGACGCCACAATCCGGTGCTGCACACCGTGGAATATCTGGCCCGCTGCGTGGGCGGCGACAAGTGGAAACGCGAACTGGCTTCCCTGCTCGGCAGTGTGGAACGCCGGGGCTCGGTTTCGGAGTAGCCGTGCGTGCGCTGGGCATCGATTTCGGCATCAAGCGCGTGGGACTGGCCGTGTGCGATCCCACGGAAACGCTCTGCTCGCCGCTGGTCACCATCCAACGCACATCGCGCCAGGCACTTTTTGACGAAATTCTCGAAATCATTCACAATGAAAAAATAGAAGCCGTGGTGGTGGGACTGCCGCTGTCACTGGACGGCGAGGACACCCTGACCACCCGGCAGGCCCGCAACTTTGCCGAGAGCCTGACCCGGCGCACGGAAATCCCCGTACACCTCTGGGATGAACGCCTGACCTCGGCACAGGCCGAAGAGGAACTGGACATGGCAGGCGTATACGGAAAAAAACGCAAGCAGGCCCTGGACAGTCAGGCTGCCACAATCATACTCCGCTCATGGCTCGAAAGCGCACACTGATCATCATACTCATCCTGTTGGGGCTGGCCGCTGTGGCAGCCGGAACCCACGTTGGGCTGGAAGCGTGGCGTGAGCACCGTTTTCTGACGGTGCCGCCCGAACAGGCCGGGCACGACGTACTCTTCCGCGTCAGCAAGGGGCAACCCCTGTCCACAATCGCCCGCAACCTGAAAAAACAGAACATCATCACCGACACCCGCCGGTTTCTCGCCCTCGCCGTGCGGCAGGGCAAATCCCAATCGGCGCGGGCCGGGCAATTCCGGCTCAACACGAGCTGGCTGCCGGATGCCGTTCTCACCGAACTGACATCCACGCCCGGCATCATGAAACGCATCGGCTTCCGCGAAGGGCTGAACTGGTGGCAGACCGCCCGCATAGCCGCGCGTGCCGACATGGGCACGGTGCAGGAGTTCGACGCCGCCGTGCACGACAGGGACCTGCTGCAGCGATACGGCATCCCGGCGGACAGCGTCGAGGGCTACCTGTTCCCGGAGACATACCTGATCTCTCCGCCTGCCCGGGACAGGGCAAAGGTCATGGTGGCCACCATGCTGGACCAATTCTTTGCCGAGGCAGCCAAGGCATGGCCCGCAGGTCTGCCCCCACGCACAAAAATCCACAAGGCCGTGATCCTGGCCTCGCTCGTTGAAAAGGAAACCGGCAAGGCTTCCGAGCGCCGACGCATTGCCGGGGTGTTCGCCAACCGGCTCAAGCGCGGCATGCTCCTGCAGACCGACCCCACCATCATCTACGGACTGGGGCCGGACTTTGACGGCAACCTGCGCCGCAGCCATCTCAAGGACAAAACGAACCCCTACAATACGTATATGCACCCGGGGCTGCCCCCGGGCCCCATCTGTTCGCCCGGGCTGGACTCCCTGCGGGCGGTCCTCGACCCCGAACCGCACAACTACCTGTACTTCGTGGCCAAGGGTGACGGCACGCACCATTTCAGTGCCACGCTGGCCGAACACAACCGGGCCGTGCACAAGTACCAGATCCGCCGCAACCGCAATACCTACCGCTCCTACGAAAAAAAAGACGCCAGCCCAAAAAACAGAAAATAACCAGTTGGACGAAAACTCATTCTCGCTCTATTGTCGTACCATGAAAACGTCCCGGCGCCTGATACTCATCACTCTGCTGGCCATACTGCTGGCCGGCACGGGTTTTTATCTGCTCCGCGGCAACAACCTGACGCGCCGGGCAGCGCTGGATATCGGCTCCGGGTCCATCAAGTGCAAAGTGGCGGATGTTGATACAAAAAATGGGAAAATCGTCCATATAGTGGAACAGATGTGGCGCAAGGCGGACTTCAAGGAAAGCATTGCCCGCGACCCGGCCAAACGTATTGCACCATCCGTTGCCGCCGAAGGCATGAACATCCTGCGCGACTTCGTGGCCAAGAGCCGAGAGCTGGGCGCAACCCAATTTGCAGCCGTGGGCACGCAGGCATTCCATGAGGCCTCCAACGGCCGGGAATACTTCCGTACCATCCGCGAAACGCTGGGCATCCCCGCCGTGATCATAACCCAGGAACAGCAGGCCTGCCTCGGATTCGAGGCCGCACGCCAGCACTTTGATATTCCCGCCCGTTCCATGGTTGTCTGGGACATCGGTGCGGCAACCATACAACTGGCAGCCAGAGCACGAAACGGCAGCCGCCTCTATTCGCTGGGCACACAGGCCTCGGTGGGATTCAAGAACTACGTCATCGAAGAAATTCAGCACGAAAATCTGGCCTTTCGCCAAAGCCCCAACCCCATGAGCTATTCGGATGTGCAAAAGGCGCTGCGTCACGCCCGCTGGCTGGCCGACACATCCACATCCGAAGCAATGAAACGGCACATCCACGCCCATGACGCCACGGTCATCGGCATTGGTCCGGTGCACGCTATCAGCATCATGGGACAGATACTGGGCAAACCCTGGGACAAAAACGATCCGTCCGCCCCGCAAAAATATACCGCGGATCAGGTCCGCGATGCGCTGGACCATCGGTTCGGCATGACGGACGGAGCCATTGGCGGCGATTTTGCCAACGTGCAGATCACCAACCTGATTCTTGTGCTCGGCTACATGGAAGCTCTGGACATACAGGAAGTGGTTCCGGCAAGCATCAACATGGCCGACGGGTTGCTGGTTGTGGGAGAAATCAAGGACGATCAGTCCAGCCGAATGCCCAAACGCGCACCCGACCCCGGGAACAGCCCGGAATCCCCGGCCCAGTAAAGATACAACGCACGGTAGCCCATGCGTTCCCGGCCCACCGGCCCGAATACTCTCGAATCCATGGAATGGCCGCGATTGTCACCCATGAGCCAGTATTCGCCGACGTCAAGCAGGCGCACCTGTTCATCGGAATCCCCGCTGTCGGCAACGCCCTCTTCATACGCAGCATAGGGCTCGGCCAGATCAACGCCGTCTATGCGCACATGCCCGTGCGTCACGCGCACGGTCTCACCCGGCAACCCCACCACCCGCTTCACGTACCAGATTCCGTCCCTGCCCGGGGGATGAAACACCACCACGTCGCCGCGCAGCAGAGGCTCGTCCGCATCAAGCACGGCCCCCATGAAGCGGTCGCCCGGAACGAGCGTCGGCTCCATGGACGGGGAAGGCACCTTGAAGGTCTGGTAGAGATTGTTGCCCAGCAGCCAATCCATGCCCAGCGTGGCCAATATCCCGAAGGTCAGCACCGCAACATAGATCCAGCCCCGGTTGAACGACCGCAGCACATAGGCCTGCCGCCTGCGCGCGCTCAGGGCTGCGTCGCCCACGGCTGCGCCCAGAAACAAGACGATGCCCGCCAGGCCCTGCATCATGCCCGCAAAGGTTGCGAACCGGGACACCAGCCATGCGCACAGCAGATATTCAATCAGGAAAAAGAACAGGGCCTTGCGCCACTGTCCATTGTAGAGTTGCCCCAGCCCCGGAGCCAGCAGGGAAAGCGCCCCGGCCCGGAGCGGGCTGCGCGGTTTGAGGTGTGCCACGTGTTCAAGCATGCTCTGTCATACGCCCGAATAGACGCGCCGGGCAAGCCCGTGGTCAGGCCACGGCCAGCCAGTTCCGACCCGGCTCATGCCCGTGCTTGCCCAGAAAATCGGCAATGTCGTCCCGCGCGCCCACGCTGGCCACGTAGGAAAGGCAGAAACAGCGGTCCGGCTCTGGGATCTCGTCCCGGTGCAACACGGGCACCCCGTTGACCACATGACCGATCTTGCGCGGGTCCAGATCATGATACGCGGCAAAACGAATGCCGTGCTCCAACAGCATGTCCGCGCGCTTGCGCGTGGTGCGTCCGGCCCCCAGCACATGCACCACCGGGTGATGTGGATTATTGCGCTCCAGCCAACGGGCAAGATAGCGGGCCTTGACCCGGTAGAAGGACTCCATGTCGTACTTGGGATGATTGCGGGAAAGGCGCTCGGGCGGGTCGTTCCAGACCAGCAACTCGCGGGGAACCTTGGCCATGCGCACGCCCTTTTCCAGCCAGCGCAGCAACAGCTCATAGTCCTCGGGGAAATCCCCTTCCCGGTACGGGCCGAATTCCTCAAGGCACTCGCGGCGCACCATGATGGAGGGATTGGGCACCGGAAACTCCACGAATCGGTTCAGGCTGATGGACTCATGATCGAGCACGGTGTTGGTCCAGTCCACGTAGCGGGCGTATCCTGCACAGCGGGTGCGGCTGCCGCCGAAGCGCACAAGGCATCCGGCCAGCCCCACGTCGGGTGAACTGTCCAGCAATGCGGCCTGCGCGGCCAGACGTTCCGGCAGGGCGATATCGTCCGCGTCCATGCGCGCCACGTACTCGCCCCGGCTCTGCGCGATGGCGCGGTTGGCCGCCGCCACCACGCCGCCGTGTTCCATGCGTTCCCAGCGCACGCGCCCGAAGCGGCGCGCATACTCGCCCAGTATGTGCGGGGTCTCGTCGTCGGACCCGTCGTCCACGGCCACGATCTCGAACTCGTCCATGGTCTGGGCCAACAGGGAATCGAGCGCTTCGGTCACCGTGCCCGCGCAGTTGTAGCACGGCATGGTCACGCTCACCCGGGGGCGGTTCATGCGGACTCCCCAGCCTCGGCCTTTTTCTCGCGCACGGCCATGCGCACGCGGCACACGCCGCACAATTCCGTGGACGTGGGCGAACCGCACTCGCGGCACGGGGCCAGCTCGTCGCCCTGTTCCTTTTCCAACAGCTCGAAGGCCGGGCGGCCATTGCGCAGAAATCCGTCGTAAAACGCGAACTTGCTGCCCGGGCTGCGGTGTTCCAGCTCGCCAAGTAACTGTTTGTGGCCGGTGAAACTGGCTCCCTGACTGTACGGGCAGGGATCGGAATGGATCTCGATACCCTTGAGAAAAGCGTAGTTGGCGGTCTCGAACTCGGTCAGTCGGTACAGAGGCTTGACCTTGCGCACAAAGCCCTCGGCAGACGGCAGGCTCGGTCCCTGATCCGAAAGATAGCTGGAATCCCAGCGCAGGGTGTTGGCGAACAGACGCGCGGCCTCGTCGTCCAGATTGTGGCCCGTGGCCAGCACGTCGAACCCTTCCTCGCGCGCTATCCTGTTGAAATAGTATCGCTTGACCTTGCCGCACACCGAGCAGACCGGCCGCTTGATGTATTTTTTGACGTCCGGCATGGCCAGCCCCACGGACGCGGTTTCCAGCACGCGCAGGTTCAGGGAATGCTTTTCGCAAAAGGCCTCCACCTTGGCGCGTGCCCGCACCGAGGATTCGCCGATGCCCAGATCAATATGCAGGCCGGTCACGTCGTAGCCCTGCAACGCCAGCTCCAGCATCAATGTCAGGGAATCCTTGCCCCCGGAAAGGGCCACGAGGATGCGGTCCTCGAACCCGAACATCTTCTGGCGGCGGATGGCCGTGGCCACCTGCTTGGTGAAAAAGAGGTAGAAACATTCCTCGCAAAAGGCGGTGTTGTGGCTGGGCAGGGCCACCACGGCCGGTGCCTTGCAGCGTTTGCACTTCATGGCCGCCTCCTAGCCCGCACTGGTGACGGTACGCACCAGCACGCGGTCTTCGTTGTACAAGCGCCTGTCCGGGGTCAGCAGGCAGCCGTCGCGCACCACCAGCGCCATGGTGGGCCGGAGCTCAAGCCGGTTCAGCAGGCC
The DNA here is from genome assembly GCF_008830225.1 of Pseudodesulfovibrio senegalensis. Taxonomy (NCBI): domain Bacteria; kingdom Pseudomonadati; phylum Thermodesulfobacteriota; class Desulfovibrionia; order Desulfovibrionales; family Desulfovibrionaceae; genus Pseudodesulfovibrio; species Pseudodesulfovibrio senegalensis. The sequence continues at coordinate 37,927 of NZ_WAIE01000002.1, read as the reverse complement.
GAGCACGGTCTTGATGCGGTGAAGCTCGATGTCTTTTGCCTCGGGCTCCAGTCGAACATGTATCATCTGGTTACTCCTTTGCCGCAGGATTCTTCAATTCCCGGCGGGCAACGGCACGGTATACCGGCCGGACTCTTTGTTCAAGCGCGACAATTCCCCTGTTTTGATAGGTAATTAACGTCATGCAAACACACCTATCACCCCCCGGACCGAAAACATTCAAAAAAAAGCACACACGTGTTGACCGAAAAGGAAAATGTCCTGTATCGTTGAGTCGAGTATTACCAGTGCAAGGAGAAGGACATGACCCAACAGAAAATACTTGTCGTCGATGATGAAAAGCACATTCGCATGCTGTACCGCGAAGAGCTGGAAGCCGACGGGTATGAAGTGGCCACTTCGGACGGCGAAGAGGACATCCTCGAAGTCATCGGCCGGGAAAACCCGACCATAGTCATCCTTGACATCAAACTGGGCGTCAACAGGTCGGGTCTGGACCTGCTTCAGGAAATCCGGGCCAAGGACCCGGTCATTCCGGTGATCCTCTCCACGGCCTACGATTCGTTCCAGCACGACCTCAAGTCCATTGCCGCCGACTACTACGTGGTCAAATCCGTTGATCTTTCGGAACTCAAGGACAAGGTGCGCATGGCCCTGAACAAGGCTGCGGCCACCGTGTAAACATTGTCACTCACACACCCCTGAGGAGCGATCCGGCCGTTGTTGCGCGGCGGGGTCGCTCTTCGCATTGCAAGGGAAAACCAATCATGAACGGGAGAAATCGGAAACGGCCCGAGACGCGATACGCTCGAATTCGGCTATGCGCGCCCCCCATCCCAATTGCGAAGAACTTGCGCGGGCTTCGGACTGCAATGCGGCCAGACGCGCCCTGTCCCCGGCCAGACGGTCGAGAACCGAGCCGAGCGTCCGGGGATCGAAGCGCTCCAACCGCTCAATGCCGCCGGCACCGTCAAGACAGCCGTCCACGGCCTCGGGCGCCGCAAGAACGGCAAGACCGCTCGCCAGCCCTTCCAGCACAACGTTGGAAACCCCTTCGGACCGCGATATCTGAACCAGCAGATCATGATTCCGGTACACATCGGGCATGTGGTCCCGGTCGGTCAGCCCCAGAAAACGCACCCGCACCCTTTCGGGGGCGCGTGCCGCAAGGGATTGCAACTCCGGTTCCAGCGGCCCGCCTCCGGCAAGCCCCACTTCCATGGCCGGACCGTGATCCGGCAGCGCGGCCAGGGCCTCCAGTAGTTCGCGACACCGCTTTCGGGCAATGAACTGCCCCACGAAAAGGATGCGGACCACGGAGTCCTGACGGGGGGAGGCTGATGGATGAAAGACATCGGTATCCACGCCATTGGGCAAAACGTGCACGGCGGCCTGCCCCGCATGGGGCGCGGCCAGCTCGGCCAGCCGCCTGCCGTTGGGCACCACCAGTGCGGCGGCACGGGTCGCGGTGCGGAAAAACCATGGCAACACCTTGCCGAAAATTCCCAGCCGTTCACCGGAAAAACCCGGCACATCCGAGCCGCGCAAGGATACCAGCAGGGGAACATTGAGCCGTTTTGCCGCACGGATCATGGCGTACCCGGCGGGAAAAGCGAAAAACGCACACATGCATTCCGGCCGAAAACGCCGGAGATGCCGGAAAGCCATGAAACGCAGGCCAAAACACGAGGCCAGCAATTCCTTTGTGCCGGGGGCCAGAATGCGGGTCCTGCCCACGCCCATGCGCACGATCTCCATGCCGGAATCCGTGCGTTCGCACACGGTTTTCCACCCGGTACCCACGGTCACCACCTGCACGTCGTGACCAGCCGCCGCAAGGCGCGAGGCAGTCTGCTCCAGGGCGGTGGACGCCCCGCCTCCCAAAGGCGGATATTCATGGGAAACAAAGGATATTCTCATGTTCCCTCCGCTTACAGGCCGATGCCGTATTCTTCGCCCCACGCAAACAGGGTGTAAAGCGCGAGCAGTTGCTTGGAAGCATCAACCCGCCCCTGCTCATGGGACTGGACAAGAGCGCGTATCGCATTGTGGTCGAACAGGGGGGCAAACGTCGAGGCCGTGGCTTTTTCCAGCAATTTCTTGCCCAGCCCACCGCTGAACCAACTGCCCACCGGAGATTCGAAGCCCATTTTCGGCTGTTGCACAATCTGTTGCGGCAGGGCCCGCTCTGCCAAATCCCGGAGCGCGACCTTTTTCTCCCATGCGCGCATCTTGCATTCGGCCGGAAGCGAAAACGCATATTCGGCAAATTCCACGTCCAGAAACGGCACGCGCACTTCCAGTGAAGCGGCCATGCTGGTCCTGTCCACCAGCGTGAGATAGTCATCCGGCAACATGGTGTTCACATCCGCCCATATGGCGCTTTCCAACCGGCCGGAATGGGTTGATTCCCGGCATGCGTCGAGCACGAAATCACGACACCCGGACAATTCCGGGGCGATTTGCCGGGCCTCGGCGCGGGTGAACAGGGCCACGCTGTTGGCGTGGCGGGCGCACGGCGAAAGCGAGCACCCGGCAAGGTAACGGCGCGCGCGGTGCACCAGCGAACGCTTGCCCTGTCCGGCCGGGAGCATGTCGAAAACGGGCCGCAGCAGGGGCGCAAGGCCGTGCAGGGCACGCAACGAGGCAGGAGGGTTCACGGCCAGATAACGATCGTAGCCCGCAAAGAGCTCATCCGCGCCCGAGCCGTTGAGCACGACCCGCACGTTCTTTCCGGCCCACTCGCTGATCAGGAAATTGGCAGGAACGCTGACGTTGGCGAAAGGCTCCTGATACCGCGCCACCCACGTATCGAGCATGGCGGCATCCGGCGAGTCCAGCCGGGTAAGAATGTGGCGGATGCCCAGATGTTCGGCGGTTTGGGCGGCCAAGCCGCTTTCATCGAAATCCCGTTCCTCGAAACCCACAGTATAGCCGCCGTCGAACACCGATGACTCGGCCCGTGATGCTGCCCAGGCCAGCAGGCCGCTGTCGATGCCGCCGCTCAGAAACACGCCCACGGGCACGTCGCTGACCAGCTGCCGGGATACCGCGTCATTGAAATGTTCTTCCAGATGCTCGACGTCGGCATTCTCTTTGGACCGCAGGCTCCAGAAACGCCGGTATGCGCCGAGCCTGCCATTGCGATCCACCTCCACGAGGCTGGCCGCGGGCAGTTTCTCCATGCCCGCAACAAAAGTCCGGGGCGCGGCAACGTATTTGTAGGCCAGAAACTCGGCAAGGGCTTCCCGGTCCAGTGTGCGGGGAGCGCCCGGCAGCGACAGCAGCGGCCCCGGCTCCGAGCAAAAGGCGAAGCTGTCGGAAGTACGGATGGTATAAAGCGGCTTGATGCCGAAATGATCGCGGGCCAGCAGCAATGCGCCGCTTTCGCGGTCATGGACTGCAAAGGCGAACATGCCGTTCAGGCGGTCCACCACGTCGCTGCCCCACTGGCTGTAGCCGCGCAGCAGGACCTCGCTGTCGCTTTGCGTGGAAAACTCGTGGCCCAACGCCCGCAACTCGTCCCGCAGTTCCCGGTAATTGTATATTTCCCCGTTGAAAACCATGGCCTGACGGCCGTCCGGGGAAAACATGGGTTGCAGTCCCCCGGCCAGATCGATGATGCTGAGCCTGCGCATGCCGATGCCCGCACCGTTCACAACATGCACGCCCTCATGATCCGGGCCGCGGTGCGCGATGGCCCCGAGCATGGCGCGCAGGTTTGTTTCAATGCGTTCAGCCCCCCAGTCCGGGGCCACGATTCCGGCAATTCCGCACATGGGGCAGCCTAGGCTTTCGGATTACGGCACAACATGACCAGCTTGTTGCCGCTGTCAAAAAAATCATTCAGGAAAAACAGGGAATACAGGGCATGACACAACAACTTCTTACCGGCGGAATACTGCCCTGTCACGGCGCCGTATCCGGCCCTGTTGCGCATGCGGGCGTACCATGGATAGGCGAATGGAAAACCCCATTCCCGAATTTCCTCGCATTGCAGGCCGGCCCGTTCCGCCAGTTCCTTCAGTGAATCTTTGGTGTAATGCCGCAGGTGTCCCATCTCGCGTGAGGTTTCATCCAGCGCCCCGCCCGGCACGGTCACGATCAGCCGCTTGCACCACGACCCCATGTTGCGCAACGCGGCCTCGTGGTCCTCGATGTGCTCAAGCACCTCTGAGGTCACGCCCACGTCCACCCTGCGACCAAAAGGAGATTCGGCACGGGTCACGTCGTGTTCCACGATGTGCGCATTGGGCAGGCGCTTCCTGCTCTGCTCCACCGATGCCGAGGCATAGTCGCACCCGAACAGCTCCACGCCCGGCGTTGCAATGCTCAATTCCTGCAGCAGTGAACCGTCCCCGCACCCGAAATCGCCGAGCGAACCGATGCGGCCGCAGCGAGCAAGGCTCTTCCTGATCAGCCGGCGCGTATGTCTGCCGATGGGCGAATAACGCTTCATGTCGCTCCAATCGTTGGCCCAGCTTTTCGAGTAAAAATCGTTATCTTTCATGAGCAAAGACCTCATCGTTTTTTGCCGATTTCCAGCGCACTGCTCCCCGAACGGGCAAGCCACACCAGACCGGACAGCAGTCCCTGGGCAATGAGCAGAAAATAAATCGTCAGGCAGCCAGCCACAAGCTGCTCCTTTGAACCGTAGACACCGGCCCAGAAAAAACAGGCCAGCCATTCCGTGACACCGCGTCCCTGAATGGAGACGGGAAGCATGGAAACGAACATGATCACCGGAATGCCCACACAGAGATCCACGAACGGCACGCTCACGGAAAAGGCTCTGAACATGAGGCCGTATATGGCGCAGGTGGACAGCACGAAAAGGATATGCACTCCGTAGCTGGCCAGAAACACATTCCTGTTTCTGGCAAAGAGCATCATGCCCTCAAAGATCCGGGCCAGCCGGGACAGATTTGGCGGGGGATCGCCCTCGGCATCGCCCGCCACAAACCGGGAATACAGAAGCCGCAACACCAGCACCCCGGCGCCAACCGCAGCAAAGGCCGCACAATAACCGCCTGCAGTAGGCATGAAATACGTGGCCGCGCCGAAACAGCCTATGGCCAGAATGCCCAAAGCGCCCTGAACCCGAAGGGCCAGCAATCCCGAAGCAACGGAAAGCAGGTCATCCCTGCCGCCCAGCCGCCAGACCCGGAAGGCGTCGCCCCCGATATTGGCGGGCAGGTAGATGTCGTGAAACAGTCCCACCCAATAGGCGGCCACGGTTTTGCCGAGTCCCCGGTCGATACCCGCCTGTTGCAGCACTATGTGCAGGCGCGCGCCCTGAAGCAGTGCGTTTGCCTGCATAAGGACAAACGCCGCCACCATGTAGCGAAGGTCGGCTCCGGCAACAGTATGGAAAAAAACATTCCAATCCACTCCCGAAAAAACCCAGTACAACAGGCCGCCCGAAAGCAGGAACTGGAGCAGAAGCAATATTTTCCTTTTAGTGCGCATGGTTCGTTTTCCGCCGGGCTCCGGAGTGGCGCCACCGGAACCATCCGTACAGGGCCCCGGTCCAGACGATAGGCACCAGCTGCCATGTGTAACGGGGCAGTCCGTGCGTCACCAGTGCGTTGAAGCAGACAAGGGCCGCGGCAGGAGCCAAAAGGCAGCAGACCACGTACTCGCGCCCACGCAGGCAACTGAAAAACGCATACACGAAATAGAAGAAAACCACCAAGTTGAAGACGCTGAACGTGGGGTCCTGAAGCGAGCGATACCCGATGGGGATACTCACCAGCAGGTGCCGCACCGGATGCTCCAGTATGCGCTTCAAGGCAACGGACATCAGCGTCTTGTCAAATGCGGCGTCATCGGCCACGCTTTGGGCAAGGCGCTCCTTTTCCCTGCGGGTCAGGTCAATGGCGCTGCCGTCGTTGTCCCGCACGAGATACGAATAGTGCTCCTCATCCACGAACGTCTTGAGCAGATACTTGGGCAGCCCGTACGTCCAGTACAAAAACGAACTTGCATAGGCATCCGCGGGCATCTGGTCGTAATAGGCACGCAGCAGCAGGATGGAGCCGCCCCGGCCGGAAATGTATTCCCTGTCAAAAAGATTCTCGTTTCTGGTCTTCCATGGCAGAACCACGCACTGAAAACCAACCAGAAGCAAAACAGCCCCCACCAGAAGCCGCTTTCGACCGTTTTTTTCCAGCAGGCCGAAAAGGGCCACGGACACTACGGCCACGGGCATGATGTATTTCCACTGCGGAAAAACCAGAGTCACGGCTCCGAGCAGCAGTCCGGCCAGGCCGAAAAGCAACACGTTCCGTTTCTTGAGCGCATAATAGAATACAGTGGAAAAACATGTGATCATGAAGGTCCCGAAAAGTTCGGAATAGAAACGCTGCACATAGCGGTGCAGCACGGGATGAAAGGCCATGATCCAAAGCGCCCACTGGGCATAGGAAAACCTGCCGGTCAAATCGAAAACCACCTGCGCCACCAGCATGGCAATGCCCAGCAGCAGAAGCACCTGCATGTATTTCAGCCAGACGAACTCCGGGGCCAGGGTATCGGCCTGCCCGGTGAACCAGGAATGGTCCGCGCCTTCAAGGGCGGGGATGAACCGCATGCCCTGCGCCAGAAACCACGAATACGCAGGCGGACGGTGTGCTTCGGGAGTCGGCTCCCCGTCGACCCGCTGGCTGGAAAACGTGCCGTGTTCAAGGATGTTGTAGGCGCCAGCAAGGTAGTACCGGGCATCTCCGGTCGGACGATGGGTCGGCGCTATCTTCACGGCATATATGCCAAAAAACAACGGCAGAAAAACCAGCAGCGCAAACAGCATGTGCCGCCTGCCGCTCCAGGGCATTCCCAGCATCGTCTTGAAGCTCATACCGCCTGCCGTGGCCTATCTGCGGCGCTGGCCGAGTTTTACGATGAGATCCGCCAGAAAGCCGAAAAACAGTGTCTGGATGCCGAAAAGACCGGCACCAAGGGTAAGGTTGGCATGCACGATGGGTTTGTCCGCAGCGCCGACAACCCAGGCCAGCAGTTCCACTCCGCCGATCAGGCAGGCCAGCAAAACGAACGCGGCGCCCAGCGGTCCGAAAAAGCGCAGGGGCTTGACGCCCACCAGCACCTGAATGATCTGCGGCAGCACCTTGAAAGGATATTTCCACGAAATGAAGGATCGCCCGGTCTCGCGCTTGCGAAACTCCACATCCACATGGGTGAACCGCAATCCGCGCAGATACGCGTCCAGCAGTATCTGCTGCGTGTAGTTGTAGTCGCCCGGGATATAGAGATTTTCAAAATACATTCTCGAGAGCGCGATAATGCCGGGCTGGCTGTCGCGCACGTCCCATTTGGTCAGGTAACGCATCAGCCCGGTGAAGACCTTGTTGCCCATCTTGCGCACGAACGGCATGGTGTAGCTGATCTTGCTGAACCGATGGCCATAAACCACGTCCGCCTCGTCCGCGGCAATGGGTTCAACCATGCGCAGGACGTCGGCGGGATTGTGCTGCAGGTCCGCATCGAACTTGACAGCCGCGTCAAAGCCGTCCTGCCGCGCCGCGTTCAGGCCCGTTCGCACGGCAGCCCCAAGTCCCATGTTCACACGGTGGCTGACCACGCGGTCCGCCCCGGCCTGGGCCGCCAGCTCCGGGGTCCGGTCCGTGGAACCGTCGTTGACAACGTACACGGATACGTCGTGCTCGGTGCATGCTGCGGCCATGGCCTTGAGCTGCTGCACGGCTTCGGCAATTCTTTCTTCTTCGTTGTATGCAGGGATAACGACAACTATCTTCATGAAATAATCCCGATTGTTCATTAAGGGCTCTCGCCCGTCCGACGGCACGAAACATGCCACAACCACGGGGTAGCGTCTACTGTCCGGCCTGGGCCACGTAGCGTTCCAGCCGGTCCATGCCTTCGGCGATGTTCTCCAGCGAATTGGCATAGGAGAAGCGGATGTACCCTTCGGCTCCGGGGCCGAAGTCGATGCCCGGGGTCACGCCGATGCCCGCCTTTTCCAGAATGTCGTAGGCCAGCTTGAGCGAACTGCCTTCGAACCGCTCGGCCAGATGCCGCATGTTCACGATCACGTAGAACGCGCCCGTGGGCTCGTTGGGAATGGAAAAGCCCATGCCCTTGAGCCGGTCCAGCATATAGCGCCGCCGCTCGTCGTAGATGCCCTTCATGCGCGCCACGTCGCCGCCGGCCTGTTTCAGTGCGGCAACGCCCGCCCATTGGGCCTGCGCATTGGCGGAAATGAAAAAGTTCTGGCAGAGCTTCTGCATGGGCCGCACGAACTTTTCGGGCACGATGGTGTAGCCCAGCCGCCAACCGGTCATGGCATAGAGTTTGGAAAAGCCGTTGAACACGATGGCCCGGTCCGAAAACTCCAGGATGGAGCGTTCCCGTCCTTCGTAGACCAGCCCATGGTATATCTCGTCGGAAACCACGCGGATTCCGGCCTCGTCCGCCAGTTCGGCAATGGCCTGCATGCGTTCGTCGGAAAGGAGCGTGCCGGTGGGGTTGGCCGGGGAGTTGATCAGGATGGCCTTGACGCGCTCGTCCATGACCTTGCGGATGGCCGACACCCGAAGCTGAAAGCCGTCCTCCTCGCTCACGGGAACAGTCACGGGCTCGCCGCCCGGAAAACGGATGAAATTGTGATAGCAGGCATAACAGGGGTCCGAGGTGATGACCTTGTCACCCTGTTCCAGCAGTGCGGAAAAAACCATGAACATGGCCGGAGACGTGCCCTGCGTGATGACGATCCGCCCCGGGTCCACGTCCACGCCGTACCGCTCGCCGTAGTGTTCGCTCACGGCCGTGCGCAGTTCGGGAATGCCCAGGCTGTGCGTGTAGTGGGTGTGGCCCTGCGCCAATGCCTCGGACGCGGCCCGGCAGATGCATTCCGGGGTATCGAAATCCGGCTCGCCCACCTCCAGGTGGATGACGCTTCTGCCCTCGCGCTCCATGCGCTGGGCGGCCTCAAGAACGTCCATGACCAGAAACGAGGTCATGGTGCGGCAACGTTCGGCAACACTCACTGCGGTTCTCCCTTTTGTCGTATCAGGAAACGCCCCGCCCTGTCCGGCGGACAAAGCGGGGCGTCTGCATCAATAGTATCGCAGGCTAGACGATTTCCACCAGTTCCACGTCGAACTTGAGGACCTTGTCCGCCAGCGGATGGTTGCCGTCCAGGGTCACGGTCTCGTCGTTGACCTCCGTGACAGTCACGTAAGCGGCTTCGCCCTCCTCGGTGCGCACCTCGAGCATCATGTTCAGCTCGGGCTCCACTTCCGGGGGCAGTTGCTCACGCCGGACCTCGAAGGCCAGCTGTTCGTTGTAGTGGCCATATCCGTCTTCGGGAGCAATCTCCACGCTCACGGATTCGCCGGGGTTGAGACCGAGCACGGCTCCCTCGAAACCGGCGATGACCATGCCTTCGCCCAAAACGAACTCCAGAGGCTCGCCGTCTCTGGAGGAATCGAACACCTCGCCGTTTTCCTTGAAGGTGCCGGTGTAATGGACCTTGACCTTGTCGCCTTTGCTTGCCGGAGCCATGGAATCTCCTTGTGCTGAAGTTTGCGTATGGGCGCGATGCTACACGAAGACGCGCCCGAATGCCATCGGAACCCTAAAAATCGAAGCCCATGGCTTCCCGCACCTGCGCCATGGTGCGCTGGGCAAATTCCCGTGCCCTGTCGTTGCCGGCGTTGACGATGTCCTGAATGGTGTCCGCGTCCAGCTTGCTGCGGCGCTCCTGAATCGGAGTCAGGAACCGTTCCATGGATTCCAGCAGCAGCTTCTTGCAGTCCACGCAGCCCCAGCTGGCGTTGCGGCAGCCTTCCTCGATTTCGGGCAGCCGGGCCGGGTCGGTCATGAGCTTGTGGTACGGGAACAGGTTGCAGATGGACGGATCGCCCGGATCGGACTTGCGCAGGCGGTTCTTGTCCGTGAGCATGCCGCGCACCTTGGGCATGATGTCGTCCATGGAATCGGAAAGCGCGATGCCGTTGTCATAGCTCTTGGACATCTTGCGGCCGTCCAGACCGGGCAGCTTGGCCTCTTCGGTCAGCAGGGCCTCGGGCTCGGGCAGCAATTCGGTGTCGTAGAGATGGTTGAACCGACGCGCGATCTCGCGCATCAGCTCCACGTGGGGCAGCTGGTCCTTGCCCACGGGCACGCCAAAAGGCAGGTACATGAGGATATCCGCGGCCATGAGCACGGGATAGCCGAGAAAACCGTGGGTATTGATGTCCTTGGCCGCCAGCTGTTCCTGCTGCTCCTTGTAGGTGGGGTTGCGTTCCAGCCACCCCAGCGGCGTGACCATGCTGAGCAGCAGCTGCAGCTCGGCGTGCTCCTTGATGGAGGACTGCTGGAAAATGACACATTTTTCGGGGTCAAGCCCGGAAGCCACCCAATCCTGCACCAGTCCGGGCACGTAATTCTTGATGTTCCGCGCGTTGCTGTATTCGCTGGTCAGGGCGTGCCAGTCGGCCACGAAAAAGAAACAGTCGTACTCCTCCTGCAACTTGAGCCAGTTGGCGATGACGCCGTAGTAATGGCCGAGATGAAGGGGACCGGTGGGCCTCATGCCGGAGAGAATGCGTTTTCTGTCGCTCATGATTTGCTTTCCGCGCTGTTTTGCTGGTTTAGATGGGCACGTTCAAAAGTCCGCCCAGGAACTCCACCGGAGGAAACAGCAATGCTCCCAGCACGCTGAATCCGGTGAGGTTGCCCAGAAGCACCAGACCGATGACGATGAAAAAACCGTACCGTCCAAGGCGTTCATATTGGTATGCAAGCCGGGCCGGAAGGAAATACGCCAGAATGCTGCTGCCGTCCAGAGGCGGAATGGGCAGCAGGTTGAAAACCCCGAGGATCAGGTTCACGAAGACCCCGGCCTGACAGATGAGCAGCAGCGGGTACAACACCTGCATGACCAGACCGTCCGGATCGGAAACATGGGTCCCCTGAATGAGATGAAAGCCCACGGCAAACAGGCTGGCCAGCAGGAAATTCGAGGCCGGTCCGGCCAGAGCCACGAGCATCATGCCCTTGCGGGGGTTCTTGAAATACCGGGCGTCGACGGGAACGGGCTTTCCCCAACCGATGCTGACAAAGAAAAAGGCGATGGTTCCGATGGGGTCCAGATGCTTGAGCGGATTCAGGGTCAGCCTTCCGGCCTGACGCGCCGTGGGGTCGCCGAGGCGCAGGGCAACAAGCCCGTGGGCAACCTCGTGCACGCACAGGGCCAGCAGAAGCGGAACGGCGATAATACTGATTCTCTGGATATGATGGGCGATGTCGATCATGCATCTGCGGCTATCACAGGCGGATGCGCCCGGCAAGTTCTTTGGCCTGCCACGGCAAACGACAAAAACACATTATCATCGCAGTCCCTTGCCTGATCGTGTATGATTCACTTGAAATCCGAAAACTCGAAAGGACACGCGGCATGAGACAGATCATCTTCATATTCGCACTGCTTCTTTTCTGTGTTCCGGCCCGGGCGCAACAACCGATCATCGCGGTCATCGGCTCGGAATCCGGACGCCTCGCCTACCTGCATAAGGACATGTTCCGCGCGGCCCGATACGCCGTGGACGAAATCAACGTCAACGGCGGCCTGCTCGGCATGCAGTTGAAAGTCGTGAATCTGGACAACCGCAGCCGGGCTGACGTCAGCGCGGAAATGGCCCAAAAGGCTGTCGATATGGACGTTGCCTGTGTCATCGGCCCCATGATCAGTTCCCATGCCGTGGCCAGTGCAAAGGTGCTCCAGAAAGCCGGAATTCCCATGATCGCCACCACGGCGACAGCGCCTCAGGTGACCCTTGTGGGCGACTACATTTTCCGGGCCTGCTTTACGGATGATTTTCAGGGACGAGCCCTGGCCTATTTCATAATCCGCAAGCTCCACCTGAAAAGTGCAGCCATACTGCAACAGACCGGAGAAACATACTCGGCCAGCCTTGCCGACGCATTTGCCGACGCATTCACAAACCTTGGTGGAACCGTGGACATCGTGGAACATTACCAGGCAGAACAAACCGACTTCGCCCGGGAACTGGACGCTGTGCGCCATTCAAAGGCGAAAGCCCTGTTCGTTCCGGGATACGCGCACGAGGCAGCTGCCATCATCAGCCAGGCTCGCAGAATGGGCATGACCATACCCATCGTGGGAGGCGACGCCTGGGGCAACAAGACGCACACGCTGGTGAACGACAAATCACTGCTGACCGACTGTTACCAACTGCGTCACTGGCACCGCAGCACGAGCAACGACCTGAGCCGCATCTTCCTCTACGGCTACGAGGCCATATACGGCCCCATGCTTCAGGATGTCGGGGCGCTGGCCTACGATGGGGTCAGGCTTTTTGTCGCTGCGGTCCAAAAGGCGGGAACTTTCAACAGAAAAGCGGTCCGCGATGCCTTGCAGACCACGGAAATAAAGGGAGTCACGGGGAAAATTCGCTTCGACAAGAACGGCGATCCCGTGAAATCCGCACTGATCCTGACCTACCGGGACGGCAGGCCGGCTTTCTTCATGATTCTGGAACCCTGATCAAACCTGAAGGTTCAGACCCTGATAGAAATTCGAGCCGCTGGCCGACATGTTCATGGTACCGGTAAAACCGCTTTCCATGGACCCCATCCAAACGGACATGCTCAGGTAATCCATCTGCCGCTGAAACAGTTGCGGCGACATCTGGGTCTGAAACAGCTGCGACGACATATTGCTCTGGGCGTAGCCGGTTATGGCCCGCAAATCCACAATGTCCCGGAACTGCTCAACACGATCGGGGTTGCTGTTGAAATATGCCTCGATCTTGTCCTTGTCCGGATGATTCGAACAAACCATTTTTTCGGTTTTTTCGTCGTACCGGAGCTGGAACGACTTGTCCGTATCCACACCCAGCGCCTTGAGTTCGTCCTTGACCTGCTTGTCAAATTCGTCTTCAAGCTCGTCGGCCTCTTCCTGAAGGTCGCTGAACGAAAGGGACGAGCCGCTTCGCCTGATGATGTTTTTCACCAGCTCATCGAAACGGGCGGAAAGTTTGCTGCTCTCTTCGCTTGTCTGCTGCGAGCCTTCATTCTGGCCCGAAGCCGCAGACGATCCGGCGTTGCTGGCCGTGGCGTTGGTGTTCGCGGCGGGAACAGTATATGTGCCGGAAACGCCATATGTGGAAGCTATGGTAGTCATGATGCAATCCCCTGTGTCATTGAAACGAACCGGAACCTTTTTCCCTGTATCGCCTCATGCATCATGCGTTCCAACGGCAAATCCGGCCCGCCGCATTGCCCTGTACGTCCCAGACTGCTATCATCAAAAGCAAATAAACATTCAGGAGCCGACAATGACCAGAAGCATACCGATGGTGAACGGGGTGGATCTTTCGGGCATCCGCAACCGCAACGAGGCGCGCGTTGCCGCGCAGATGGCCGAAGTGCTGCAGGACGACTATCAGGACTACATCCTGGACCCGCTCGACATTGAAGACATATACGCGCTGGCCCTCAACCTCCTGCCCGCCCGCTACACGCAACGGGGCAGCATCGTGCTGCACAAGAAACCCACGGACCATGAAGTCAGGGAAACCATTCGCGACGCCGCGGACAAGGTTCTGCAAAACCCGACACGAGCCAGCGGCAAAGAGTGATGGCAACGCCCGGCAAAAGCGCGGCTACGCGCTATTTGCGCACGAACGAATGCGTATGGAAAAAGCAGTAGAAATCGGCATCGCCGCGGAAACACAATGCGGAGCGCACCATTGAGGCGAAGCGGCGCAGGATGGCAGACATGGTGCTTCGACAGGCCACAACGCGGTCAAGGCAGCGAAAAAAAAGCACCATTGCACAGAAAAAGAACACCGATTGAGTGAAAAGCCATTCGTATGGCACGATAGAGACCTCCTTTTGTTGAACGGGGCTGGAATGGTACTCCCACCGCGCCCCGTGTCAAGGGGGTATACGCAAGTACTTGTTTTCACATGCACCGCGACAACCATACCGAAGTATCCGATCCCCAACAAAAACAAGGCAAACGACAAAAAACAGCCCCTTGCACCAACATGGGCGCAAGGGGCCTTTTTCTCCACCAACATACGGGCAGGACTCAGTTTGCGGCCTTGCCTCCCGGCTTTTCCATGCCGAGGAAAAACATCAGCAACGAGGGAATCACGAAAACCGTGAACACCGTGGAGAGAGCCAATCCGCCCAGCACCACGGAACCGAGTCCGCGATACAATTCGGAACCGGGGCCGGGGGCCACGGCCAGCGGCAGCATGCCGAACACCGAGGTGGTGGCGGACATGTAGATGGGCCGCAGTCGGGTGCGCGTGGCCTCCAGAACCGCTTCCCTGTATTCCATGCCCGCCTCGCGCACGTTGTTCAGGGACTGGTGCACGATGAGGATGGCGTTGTTGACCACGACGCCTATGAGAATGACGAATCCGAGCATGGTCAGGATGTCCAGCGGCTGCGGCGCAATGAACCAGTTTTCCAGCCGCAACCCCAGGAATCCTCCCGCACCGGCCAGCGGCACGGTGAACAGGATGATGAACGGGTAGGCAAAATTCTCGAACAGGGCGGCCATGAGCAGATAGGTGATGACAAGGGCCAGCAGGAAATTCCACTGCATGGCCTCGCGGGTCACGGTCAGCTTGTCCGCCGCGCCCGAAAGCCGGACCTCGAGGCCGTCCAGAAGCCCCATCTGGCGCACTGCCGGGACCAGCTTGTTCTCTACGGTTTCCATGGCCTGCTGCAGGGGGACGTTGGCGGGCGGGGTTATCTGCAAGGTAATGGTACGCTTTCGTTCCAGATGGCGAATTTCGTTGAGGCCGTATGCCCGCTCCATGGTTGCCAGAGACGAAAGAGGCACGGCCCAGCCCTGCGGGGTGGCCACCAGGGCCGCATACAGGTCCTCTGGAGTGGCAATTTCCTTTTCCGAAGCCTTGAGCACCATGTCGATCTTTTTCTTGTCCTTGGCCTTGTAGTCGCCGATCTTCCTGCCATCCAGAATCACGTCCACGGCAACAGCCATGTCCCGCGAAGAAAGACCGGCCGCACGCACCCGGTCACGCCGCGGATGAAAACGGATCTCGGGATAGAGCATTTCCAGCGAGGGAATCGGGCGGATCTGGGCACCGGGAATCTCCTGGCGCGCCATGCCGAACATGGTTCCTGCCGCGGCCACGATGGAATCGAGCTTGGAGCCGCTGATGTCCACGGAGATGTTGCGCCCCTCACCGATGCCGCTCTCGAAAACCGAAGCCTGAATGGAGACCCCGAACATGCCGGGGATGGAATTGAGGATGCCATTGAAAAACGGCGTGAGTTCACCGGCCCGCTGTTCATGGTTGGAAATGGCGCCGAACAGGTTGATGGTCGGTGCGGAAACAAAGAAAATGCTCTTGATGCCCGGGATCCCGTCCACATCCTTGTTCATGTGGGGTCTGGTCTGCGCGAAGACATGCTTGCCGATGTCGCTGCGCTCCTCAAAGGAAAGTCCCGGTGGCGGAACCATTATGTTCAGCACCAGGTTGCGGTTGCCTTGCGGCAGATATTCCATCTTGGGAAAAAACACCAGCACCAGCAGCACCGAAGCCGAGGTCAGGATGGCAATGGTCGCCACCTGCGTCTTCCAGTCCCGAAGAGAGAGCTTCAGCAGTCCCATGAGCCAATCGGAAATGCGTGCACCGATACGGGTCAGAGGCTTGAGAAGCCGCTTGGCCGTCTTTTCCCGGGGGGCTTCACCGGAACCGGCGTCCGGCTTCCTGCGCCGGGCCGCGAATGAATAGAAAAACCGGGCCATCATGGGAATGACCAACACGGACACGAACAGCGACAGGAAAATCGCGCAGGTGACCGCAATGGCGATGTCCTTGAACAGCTGCCCGGCCTCCTGCTCCATGAACACCACGGGCAGGAACACGGCCACCGTGGTCAGGGTGGAGGCCAACACCGCACCCCAGACCTCGCTGGCCCCGTCATAGGCGGCTTCAAAGGGCCCCTTGCCCATGTTGCGGTGACGGTCGATATTTTCCAGCACCACAATGGCATTGTCCACGAGCATGCCCACGGCAAAGGAAATTCCCGCCATGGAAACCACGTTCAGAGAACGTCCGGCAGCCCCGAAAATGATGAATGCGCCGATGATGGATATGGGAATGGACACGGCCACGATGACCGTGGCGCTCATGCTCTGCAAAAACACGAACAGCACCACCACGGCCAAAAGACCGCCGATGAGGATGTTCTGCTGCACCAGATCGATGGCGCCATTGATGTAGGGCCGCTGGTCATAGGTCCAGTCAAGGTAGACGCCGTGGTCCTTGAGCACGCCCTCGTTGAGCTCCCGGACCACCTTGTTGACCTCGTCGGTCATGTCCAGCACGTTGGTTCCGGGCTCGGGCTTCACGCCCACCACGATGCCGGGGTCGCCGTTGTACATCATGGCCACGGTGGGCTTTTCATGCCCCATGCGCACTTCACCCACGTCGCGAATACGGACGCGGAACTGACCCGACGACGAAATCACGGTATCGGCGATCTTTTCCGGCGTATCCAGGTCGGCGGGCGTACGGATGCGGAAATCCCGCCGTCCCACGCCGAGGCTTCCCGCGGAAACAGAAATGTTCTCGTTATTGAGCACGGAGATGAGTTTGGCGGTGGTCAGGTTGTAGGCGGCCATCTTGCGCGGATCCACAATGACCTGCATCTCGTTTTCCTGCCCGCCGCCAATGAACAGGTCGGCCACGCCGTCCACGCGCTCAAGGTACTGGCGCACCTCGTCCTCGAAAAAGGTCAACTGATGCTGCACGTTGACGTCACTGCCCTCGCGCTGCTTGAGAATCATCCAAATCACCGGCGACGCGGACGCGCCCGAAGCCGATATGACAGGCCGGTCGACCCCGTCCGGATAATCGGGCACTTCGTCCAGCTTGTTGGAAACTCGCAACAATGCACTGTCGATGTCCGTGCCGATCTTGAAGGTCAGGGTCAATTCCGCACGGCTGCTGTAGGAGGAGCTCTCCATTTCCGTAAGGTTGGCCACGCCCTTGAGCACGTCCTCCTGTTCCTCGACAATGTCGCGCTCGATCTCCTTGGGCGAGGCCCCGGTCCATGTGGTGGTGACCGTGATTTCCGGCTGGGTCACGTTGGGCGTAAGCTGATACGGCAGGCCGTAGAGCGAAATCATCCCGAACAGGACCACAAGAATCACGCCCACGAGCACGGCAACGGGCTTTTCGATGGCTGCTTTGACGATATCCATCGAATCCCCCTACTTGTTGGTAATGACGACCGGCTGGCCCGGCCTGAGGCGTTCGTTGCCCTTGATAACCACGTCCATGCCTTCGGCCAGCTTTTCCGCGGTCACGCCCGCCTCAAGCCCCCGGTACCCCACGACCCGAACGGGCACGGGCACGGCCTTGCCGTCCAGCACGGCCCAGACCACCGTGTTGCCGCGCGCGGCAATGACCGCGTCGCGCGGGACCACCAGCGTCTTGTTGGCAAAACCGGAAGGCAGTGAAACGCGCGCCTCCATGCCCTCGGCCAGAAAGCCGGGATTCATGACCTTGATCTTGATGGGGAACGTACGCGTGGAAACATCGCCGCGGGGAACCACGGCGTAGACCTTGCCGTCAAGGGTCCTGCCGCCCACGTCGACCTTGACCGCAAGCCCCTGCCGAATCACGCCGGCTGAACCGGACGGCACGTTGACCTGCACGTCGAAACGGTCATCGCGACCCATGGAAATCACGGTACTGCCCGTACTGACCCATTCTCCGCGGTTCACTTCACGCTCCAGGATGACGCCGTCATACGGTGCGCGAATAAAGGCCTTGTCACGCAAAAGATTCAGTCGGTCCAGCGTGACCCTGAGCGCATGATATTTGCGCTGGGCAGCCATGGCCCCCAGCCGGGAGTTGTCATATTCGCCCTCGGAAACCGAACGGCTCTTGAAAAGCTTTGACTTGCGCTGATCGTCAAGGCGGGCCAGCTCATAGTCGGCCCTGGCCTGTTCCATGAGTGCCCGCGCATTGGCGATGCGCTTGTCATGCAGGTCCGTGGACAGACGCACCAGCACATCGCCCTTGGCCACGCGCTGGCCCGAATCCACCTCAATGGCCACGGCCTTGCCGTCCACCTCGGAAGCAACGTCCGACCGCTCGTGAAAATAGACGGTGCCGATGTATTCCACCTGAGGGGCGACCTTGCCGGAGGTCACCTTGCCCGTGACCACCGTGCTGGGAGGCGGACCGCCTTTTTTCGCGTCATCGGCCATTGCCGGGGCAACGCCGACAAGCACACACAACAATACCGCCCCGAAAAGGCGCCAAAATGCCAAACGTCCCATTCATTCCCCTTTTGCAAACATTGCGGCAATGAGCCATTCCGACCGCAACAATCCATGATATGCACAATCCCTATATACTATACACGGCATGGTTGGCGACGCAACCATGGAAGGCGGGCCCCATTTTGCATTCCTTTACAATTGTCGGGAGTTGTCACATAGTCCCGGCTTTGTAAACCGGAAGACAGGAAAACGACACATGCCGCAACCGACCATACGCACCGCCCGACCGGACGACCTGACCGCCTGCATCGAAATCGAAACCGTCAGCTTCCCGCCGGACGAAGCCGCATCGCCCGCCAGCATTGAAAAACGCATCACTTCGTATGCACAGGGTTTTCTGGTGGCCGAACAGGCCGGTCGCGTGATCGGCCAGATCAACAGCGGATCCACCAGCAAAAACGACATCACGGACGAGGCTTTCAAACAACTCGTGGGCCACGACCCGAACGGGACGGCGCTGGTCATCTTCTCACTTTCGGTGTTGCCGCAATTCCGGCATCAAGGCGTAGCCGCGGCACTCATGGATCGCTTCATTGCCGAAGCCCGGGCCATGGGCAAACAACGCATCCTGCTTTTGTGCAAGGAAAGGCTTGTGCCGTTTTACCGCCGTTTCGACTATGTGGACGCCGGTCTTTCCGCCTCCACCCACGGCGGCTCGGCCTGGCACGAAATGCGCCTGGAACTCTGACCCGCCCCCGGCAAACCACATCCTGCAAAGACCGCTTTTTTCGCGGTCCCGGCCTTGCAATATGGCATGGTTCCGAATAGTGTTCCTGCCATGGAACGATATACAGCCGACCTGCACATTCATTCTCGTTTCTCCCGGGCCACCAGCAAGAACCTGAACATTCGCTCCCTTGCGGCCTGGGCCAAGGTCAAGGGCCTCACGGTCGTTGGCACGGGCGATTTCACTCATCCCGGCTGGCTCGATGAAATCGAGGAACAGCTCGAGGACGACGGCAGCGGTCTTCTGACCCTGCGCGACGAATCCGGCCTTTCGGAGTTCATTCCCGGGCTTGATGCCCAGCCCGAGGCCAAAACCCGATTCATGCTCCAGACCGAAATCAGTTCCATATACAAACGCGGGGGCAAGACCAGAAAGGTGCACAACCTTGTCTTCATGCCCACGGTCGAAGCGGTCAGGAATTTCAATGCACGGCTGGCGCAGGTGGGCAACCTTGAGTCGGACGGCCGCCCCATCCTCGGACTGGACAGCCGCAACCTGCTGGAAATGGTTTTGGAAACGCATCCGCAGGCATTCCTTATTCCCGCGCACATCTGGACACCATGGTTCTCCCTGTTCGGCTCCAAATCGGGCTTCGACTCCATAAAAGAATGCTTCGACGACCTTTCCCACGAGATATTCGCCATGGAAACCGGTCTTTCCTCGGACCCGGAAATGAACTGGACCTGGAGCGAACTGGACCGCATCAAGCTCATTTCCAACTCGGACGCCCATTCCGGGGAAAAACTCGGCCGCGAGTTCAATATATTCCGGGGTGAGCTGTCCTATGAAGGCATCTTCCGCGCATTGCGCGGCGAAGGGCTGGGCCACGAATTCATCGGCACGGCCGAATTCTTCCCGGAAGAAGGCAAATACCATATGGACGGGCACCGCAAGTGCAACGTTTCCATGGACCCGCACGAGACCGCGGCCCGGGGTGGTATCTGCCCGGTGTGCGGCAAGCCCGTGACCCGCGGCGTGTACGCCCGCATCCTCGACCTTGCGGACCGCGAGCAGCCCCAGCAGCCCGTGGGCGCGCCCGGTTTCGTCTCGCTCATTCCGCTCAAGGAAATACTTTCGGAAGTGGTCGGCGTGGGGCCCGGCTCCAAGAAAGTGCATGGCGAATACGTCAAGCTGGTGCGTGAATTCGGCTCCGAGGTCAACGTGCTGCGCCACGTGCCGGCCGAAGACCTCAAACGCTTCAACTGCCATCTGGCCGAGGGCATCACCCGCATGCGCGAGGGCCGGGTCATCCGTCAGGCCGGATACGACGGCGAATACGGCGTGATCTCGGTTTTCACCCCGCAGGAACGGGATACGATCAAAAACGGGGCCACGCTGGTGGCCATGCCTGATCCGGCCCAAAAGGCCGAACAACCGGCCGGAGACGCGGAAGAAGACGCCCTGACCTGCCCGCCCCTTGCCGAGCCGGACCGCGAGGCAACCAAGAAGATTTCATTCAACCCGGACCAGCAAAAAGCCATCGACGCCGGGCCGAACCCCGTGCTGGTGCTGGCCGGGCCGGGAACCGGCAAGACCCAGACCCTCATGGGCCGGGTGGCCCGCATCCTCGATCAGGGCGAACGCCCGCGCCGGGTGCTGGCACTGACATTCACCCGCCGGGCCGCGCAGGAGCTGCGCGAACGCCTCAAGGCCACGCGCGGGGAAAATGACGAACTGCCGCAGGCAGGAACCCTGCATTCCCTGTGTTTCGACTACTGGAAGCACGCCTACAGCGAAACCCCGGTGGTGCTTTCCGAGGAGGCTGCCAGAAAGCTCTTTGCCGAAACCAACCCGGACATTCCCTCCAAGCACGTCAAGCACTACTGGAACCGCTACAATCTCCTGCGCGAACGGCTCGAAGACATTCCGGACGACCTCTTTGACGCGCACATCAATTACGGCAACCAGAAAAACCACTGGAACCTGCTGGACTACACCGACCTGCTCGAATTCATGCTCGAACAGACCGGTGCACCCACTTTTCACCTGCCCTACCGCCATGTGCTGGTGGACGAGGTGCAGGACCTCAGCCCCCTGCAACTGGCGGTCATCAAGGGGATGGCCCCGGAAAAGGGCTGCGGAGTGTTCTGCATCGGCGATCCCCGCCAGTCCATCTACGGATTCCGTGGCGCAGCCGACGATGTACACGAACGGCTCCGGGAGTTCTGGCCGAAGCTCGAGGAAATCACCCTCACGGAAAACTACCGTTCGGGCCAGACCATACTGGATGCCTCCCACGCCCTGTTCCCTGAAGACACGCCGCTGGCAGCCCAGCAGAACACGGACGCGGCCATCCATCTTTTCCAGGCACCGGACGCCGTACGCGAAACAACGTGGATCAGCGACCGCATCCGCAACCTGATCGGCGCCACCAGCCATTCGCTGGGCGACGCCACGGGCCACGGCACCCTCAGCCCGGGGGACATCGCCGTTCTGGTGCGCTTCAAGGCCCTGATCCCGCCCATGCAGAAACAGCTGACCAAATTCGGGGTTCCGGTGGCTGCGCCGGAAACCGAGGCGTTCTGGACCGACCCGCGCGTGGAGTTGATACTGAACGCGGCCGGAAGCTTCCTCGGCCTGACCATGGTGGGCAGCGAGGAAGTGCTGGAAGTGCCGGAACACGTGCTGGCCAAGGGTCCTGTGGGACTTTCCGCCTACCTGAACACCATGCCGCCCTTTGATTCCTTTTTCTGGGAAAGCCGAGCCTTCCGCGATCTGAAAAAGAATTTCGACGAGCGCGGCGGATGGTCCGGGCTGCTGAACTGGATCAGTCTCCAGAACGAACTGGAACTGGTGCGGCGCAACGCGGAAAAGGTACAGATAATGACCATGCACGCGGCCAAGGGACTGGAGTTCGACACCGTATTCCTGCCCGCACTGGAAGAGGGCATCATGCCCTTTGCGGGCATGGATCTGCTCACGGCCACCGTGACACTCACCCCGGGACGGGGTCAGCGTTTTCACGAAGAACGACGCCTGCTCTACGTGGGCATGACCCGGGCGCGCAGAAACCTGTTCCTGAGCCGGGCCGACAAACGTTCACTCTACGGCAAGACATTGCAGTTGCCGGAATCGAGATATTTGCGGGAATTGCCCGAAGCGTTGCTGACCCGGTCGACCCTCACCGCAACCAAGGTCACCAAGGCAAGGCAGATGAGCCTGCTGGGCTAGCCGCCGCCCGCTTTGCAACGGGGGGGCAAGGTCGGGATCAGAGAACCAGGCGGTACACGCAATATTCATACACCCGGCACATGACCCGAGCAGTGGCAACGCTCATGCCGAGCTGCCGCAATCTGCAGAACACATGCAGGGGGTTGAGAATATGGCGAGCCGTGTCTTTAAATGCCGTCATGGTCAAGACTCCGTCGTTTTCGTACAAACTGAGCTGTTCTGTGCAACAGATGTGCCTTGTCCGCAAAACCCTGCAAAGATAAGCACTAACGCAACAGGCTCTGACCAGCACCATGAAAAAACAGGCAACAAATACCCTGCGCTCCCTGAATCCGGCCACCCGCAAGGCCCTTGGACGCCTGAAACAGGCACCATTTTCCGTTGCCGCGCCCTCCTTTGTGGTTCCGGACACGGTCTGTGGCAACGCGCGCCTGCTGGCCCCGCATTTTTCCGAAATCGCGCTTTTGCTGTTCGAGGCCCGCGCCTGCCTTGATTATGACGAAACCGACCTTGCGCCCGACCTTGCCGGGCTGGACGTGGATTGGCACGTGCACCTGCCCCTTGACCTGAACTGGGGGCACGGGGGGACCGTCGGCCTTGATTCGGGCTGGAAACCCATTGCCGGCCTGCTGGAAAAAGTTGACTACCTCTCTCCCAGAGCCTATGTGCTCCATCCGCCTGTTTCGCCGGACCTGCTGGCCCCGCTGGCTGCGCGGTTCCGAGACGCAGGCGTGGCGCCGGGCCTCATATTGCTGGAAAACGTGCATGAAACCGATCTGGCGAACCATTGGGAGGCGGCGCAAGATGCGGGATTCCGCATCTGCCTTGATCTGGGGCATATGCTGCACCATGGTCAGCAGCATCTGCTGCGGTTGCCGAACATCTGGCACAACGTGGACATGCTGCACATCTATGCGCCCGGTCAGGGGGAACGGCACGAATCCCTTGCCCGGCTGGACGAACAGGGCCGGGAAATGCTGGGCCACTGGCTGCAATGCTGGGAAACGCACGCCGTCCACGGAACGCGGCGTTGCATGACGCTGGAAATATTCAACGAAACAAAGCTTCTGGAGTCCGCTGGGTTGCTCGCGGACTGGCTCGAACAATGGAAGGTATCCACATGATTACGCTGATACTCGGTGGAAACAAATCGGGAAAATCCGGTTTTGCCTTGAATTTGCTCGAAAAACAGGAAAAACCGGGTCTGTTCATTGCCACGGGCAAGGCAAAAGACCTTGAATTCCGCCGCCAGATCAATGATCATCGAATTTCCAGAACTCCGGAATTGGAGGTCATGGAAGTTTCGCTGGACTTGCCTCAGGCCCTGAGACAGGCTAAAGCTGATTTTTCGTGCGTACTGGTGGACAGCCTCGACTACTGGCTGTTCGCCGCCCGCGAACAGGGGAGCGAACAAGACCTTGTCCGGGATTTTGTCAATGAACTGAAGGAGTGGGAAGGCGGAGACCTGATACTGGTTTCCTGCGAGGCCGGACTCGGCCCCCTGCCCATGTCCGGGGAAGTCCGGTCCTTCATTCGCGCCCTGGGCGCGTTGAACCAATCCTGTGCGCAGCTTGCGCATCAGGTATTCATGGTTGCGGCAGGGCTGCCGCTGACCCTGAAAAAGGTATAAAATGGCAATTTTCAAGCAACTTGAAGAGCAGATGGAAGCACTGCTCGCCCGCTTTGACAAAGACGAGAACTGGCTGATCGTCATCAATGCGGACCCGGATGCTCTGGGTTCGGCGCTGGCGCTACGACGAATAATGAGCCGCCGCGTGGCAAGCGTGGGCATCGGGCAGATCAACGAGATCAAGCGACCGGACAACCTGGCCATGATCCGCTATCTGCGCATCCCCACCCGCAAACTGATACCCAACCTCGCGGCCCAGTACGACAAATTCGCGCTGGTGGACTCCCAACCCCACCACAACCCGGAGTTTCAGGACTTCGACTTCGACATCATCATCGACCACCATCCCATACTGGACGAGCATCCCACACAAGCCCCGTTTCTGGACATCCGGCCCAAGTACGGCGCCACCTGCACCATGCTCACCGAATATCTCTACAACCTCAAAATCCGCCCGGCAAAGCTGCTGGCCACGGCCCTGCTCTACGGCATCAAGTCAGACACCCGCAGCTTCGAGCGCAAGTTCATCGACCCGGACGTGACAGCCTTCAAATGGCTGAACAAATTCGCAGACACCAAGCTCCTCAACCGCATCAGCAACAGTGAATTCCATCTGGACTGGATGCGCTATTTTTCCCGCGCCTTCTACAACCTGAGGCGCATCGGACAAGGTCTCTTCGCCCATGCGGGCAACGTGGAGAACCCGGACATTCTCGTCATCGTGGCCGACTTCTTCACACGGGTCCACGGCGTGCCGTGGCTCGTGGTCTCCGGAGTGTACAACGACAAGCTCGTGGTCATCTTCCGGGGCGACGGCCTGCGCCGCGACATGGGCAAATACGCTTCCACACTGCTGGGCGATCTCGGCTCGGCAGGCGGCCACAAGGGCGCGGCCCGGGCCGAGGTGGACATCGAGGCCCTGGAAGGCGAGGACCCGGAAATCTTCATGCTCAAGAAACTGGGCAAGGGCAAACGGGGCGTGATCAAGCGCATCTAGCCGCCCGGCAAACAAGCCACGAGTCACATGTCCCTCAAGCAAGAACTGAATCTCGATCGGGAACCGATCTTTCTCATCGACGGAACCGCGCTCTTCTACCGCGCGTTCTATGCGCGCGCCGACCTCAAACGGGCCGACGGATTCCCCACCAACGCCATCAACACCACCATCCGCTCGCTGCTGAACCTGCTCAAGAAGGAATCTCCCAGCCATGTGGGATTCATCATGGACGGCAGGCCGCCGACATTCCGCAACGAACTGTACGACCAATACAAGGCCAACCGCCCGCCCATGCCCGAAGCGCTGGCCCAGCAGATCGACCCGGTGCGCGAGGCCGTGCAGCTCATGGGGCTGCGCCTGCTGGTTTCCGACGGCGTGGAAGCGGACGACTGCATCGCCTCGCTGACGCACCGCTTCAAGAACGAGCGCCCCGTGATCATCGTGGGCTCGGACAAAGACCTCAAGCAGTGCCTTGACACCAACGTGTTCATGCTCAGCCAGTCCGGGCGCAAGGAAAAGCTCACCTCGCTGGAAAGCTTTACCGAAGAGGAAGGCCTGGCCCCGCAGCAATGGCCGGACTTTCAGGCGCTCATCGGCGATTCCGCGGACAACATCCCCGGCATTCCCAAGGTGGGGCCGGTCACGGCCAGAAAGATCATGGCCGAACTGCCCACGCTGGAAGCCATCCGCGACGGTTACGAAACCCTGCCGCCCAAGTTGCGCGAAAAGGTCGAACCCGAACTGGACAACATTTTCCTGTACCGCAAGCTGACCCGCATGCGTCTGGACTGCTGCCCGCAGGCCATGGACGAATTCAAGGTGTCCGCCATGGATGCGCAGGGCTTGCGCGATTTTCTGGAAACCTACGAACTGCGGGGGCTCATGCGTTCCATCCCGGCCCCGCAAGGCAACAGCTCGCCCACGAAAACCAAAGCCGCCTCCAAAACATCCGGCAACGCCATGCAGGGCATGCTGCTGGACGTGGGCGTGGTGGCGCCCGTGGCCACTGACCCCATCAAGGTCACGGCCGTGGACGACCTCGGCCAACTGCCGGACGTGACAGACCGCGAAGTGGGGCTGGTACGCAAGGAAAACGTCTTTCTGCTGGGGCTCGACGGCGAGGAATACCGATACGCCGGACCGGCCGAACAGCTGGCTTCGGCACTGGCCCCGGTGCAGACAATAGCCACGCCCAGCGTGCAGGAACTGCTGCGCGAAGACGACGCGTGGCTGGCCGTGCGTTCGGACCAGTGGTTCGACCTGAGTCTGGCCGCCTACCTCATGGACCCGGAAGAACGCAATTACAACTGGGAACGCTTGCGCCAGTCCCTGTATCAGGACGGCAAACCGCAATTTGACGAGGCCGCCAAAGACCTGCATCCGCAGGCGCAGGGAATGGCCGCGCTGGCCTACATGCAGGGCATGAACACCCAGATGAACGCCGCGCACCTCGGAGAGCTGATGCGCACGCTGGAGATTCCGCTCATCCCGGCATTGGTAGGCATGGAAAAGGCCGGAATCTGCATCAACGACGTAGCCTTCACCAAACATCTCGGCGAAGTCAGCGAACAGCTGGCCGGTCTGACCCGCACCATCGTGGACATGGCCGGCGAACCGTTCAACATCCGCTCCAGCCAGCAGATGGCCCACATCCTGTTCGACAAGCTGGAACTCAAACCCGCGGGCAAAACCGCCGGGGGCCAGCTCTCCACGGCAAACCAGGTGCTGGAAAAAATCCGCACCCAGCATCCTGTGGTGGAAAAAATCCTCGAATACCGCATGCTGGAAAAACTGCGCTCCACCTATCTGGAACCGCTGCCCAAGCTGGCCGGGCCGGATGGACGCATCCACACGCATTTCAACCAGTTGGCAACGGCCACGGGCAGGCTCTCCAGTTCGCGGCCCAACCTGCAGAACATCCCCATTCGCGGACCGCAGGGCAAACGCATGCGCGCCTGCTTCACGGCCGGGCCCAACATGCTGCTGGCTGCCGCCGACTATTCGCAGATCGAACTGCGCGTGCTGGCCCACTGCTCGCAGGACCCGGAACTGCTGGACGCCTTCCGCAACGACGAGGACATCCATTCGCGCACTGCCGCCCTGCTGGAAGACAAGGCAGCCGCCGACATCACCGCCGACGAACGCCGCAGGGCCAAAACCATCAACTTCGGCCTCATCTACGGCATGGGACCGCAAAAACTGGCCCGCGAGCTCAAGATCACCATGAATCAGGCCAAGGAATTCATCGAGCGCTATTTCGCCAAGCTGACAACGCTCCGGGAATTCTACGACCAGGTGGTGAAGGACGCCACCAACAACGGGTTCGTGACCACGCTGGCCGGACGCCGCCGCCTGCTGCCGGACCTGCACTCGCGCAACAACATGGAAGCCTCGCAGGCTAAACGGCAGGCCATCAATACCGTTATCCAGGGCTCGGCAGCGGACATCATCAAGATGGCCATGATCAAGGCGCACAATGACGAAAGGCTCCGTGAACTGGGAGCGCGCATGATCCTGCAGGTGCATGACGAACTGCTCATCGAATCCCCGGTGCAGACCACCGAATCCGCAGCAAAACGGTTGCGCGAAATCATGCAGGACGTCACCGAACTGGCGGTTCCCCTCAGGGTGGACATGGGCACGGGCCGCACATGGGCGGATGCCCACTGACAACCCGGCAACCGGAAAACAGCACAAAAACACAAGCCAAACACGAGGCTTTTCTGTATACCCGCACCATGAAACGTCTTTTCATCGCATTGCTGCTGGTGGCCCTGAGCGCCGCAACAGCCCGGTCCATGGAACTGGAAGTCTCGGTATCCCACTTCCTCCCGACTCTCTCGGGCAAGTACATGGCCGGAAACCTGCTGGACAACGACCCCGCCACGGCCTGGGCCTCCAGCGAACTGCACAACGGCGTGGGCTCATGGTTTCGCATCAGCTTTCCCGAGGTGGTGGCCCTGCGCGACCTGACCATCTACAACGGACACCAGGGCGGCAAGTTCCAAGGGTTCGCCCGCATCCGTACGGGCCGGATCATCTTTTCGGACGGCAGCGAACAGCACTTTGAACTTGCGGACTGTGCCGGCCCGCAGGTCATCGAATGCTGGACCGTGCCCACACGGGAAATAACCATCACAGTGGATTCCATTTATCCGGAAAGTCCCGCCCAGAAAATGAGCGTTGCTGTCAGTGAGGTGAAAATCCGGCTGCAGGGCGGTGTGAACGCGCCCAAGGGTATGCCGGAAAAGGGTACGCTGGGCGAACTGGCACAGGTCATCCGCAATTTCTACACCTACCAGACCACACTGGACGATGCCTTCCTGCAATACATTCCCAAGGAAAAATACGAAGACGAACAATTCGGATTCGAGGTCTTCAAGCAGATGCAAATGCAGCGGGGAACCTTTGAAATAATGCGCCGCAGCGTCGTCGACACGAACAGCCTCCAATTCCGACTCATGCGCTTCAAGGACAGCCAGGCGGTGGTCCACTGCTTCGGGCACTATCTGGTCATCTGGAAGGAAAACATGACTCCCATCCCGGACGACAGCGTGTTCACCATGCGCCGGGAAAAGGACGGCTGGAAGATCGTGAGCATACGGGACTACGCCGCACAGCAATAGACAGAACAATCAAAATAGCATGATCACGACAACTTACACGGTCCACACATCAATCAAGGCATCTTTGTAGACACCTTCTGCATCCGCAGGTACGGACATGAGTCCGTGCGCGTCCACAAGGGTGCGCAACAGGCCGGACTTGCCCAGCACCGGATGGGCCAGCGGCAATTGGTGGGGCCGCTCCTCGAAGCGAATGCGCACGTAATCCTCGCGTCCCTGCTTTGAGGCCACGTTGCGGGCCAGTATGGCCTGTCGGACCGGTCGGACGGTCGTATCGAAAGCGTTGCCCTGCCCCTGCAAATGGCCGATGAACGGCATCACAAGACAGAACATGACCACCTGTGCCGAGGCCACCTGCCCGGGCAAGCCCATGACCGGAGTCTGACCGGCCCGCCCGAGAATGGTTGGTTTTCCCGGACTGATGGCCACACCGTGGGCAAGGATTTCGGCATCATTCTGTGCTTCGATGGCCTGTACGGTCAGATCGCGCACGCCGATGGAACTGCCGCCCGAAAGCAGCACCAGATCGTTTTCCGCCACGGCCTGCTGCACCGTTGCGATAAGGCTGGGCGCATCGTCGGGAACAATGCCGTAGCCGCGCACCAAAGCCCCGGCGCGCCGGGCGCTCAGTGCCAGCGTATGGCTGTTCACGTCCCGCACCTGCCCCACGCGCGGAGTATGCTCCACAGCCACCAGCTCGTCACCCGTGGAAAGAATGCCCACGCGCGGACGGCAAAAAACATCCATTTCCGTGAACCCGAGGGCCGCGCCGAGGCCGACCTCACGGAATCCGATCCGCGTGCCGGGTTCGAGCACCACTGCTCCGGCCAAGGCGTCCTCGCCGCGCTGCATGACGTTGAGTCCGGGCGCGGCGGCCTTGCGAACCTCGATGGTCCCGGTGGCTGCGTCCTCGTCCCAGTCATCCATGCACACGGTGTGCTCCACCATGACCACGGCGTCAGCTCCTTTTGGCAGGCTGCCGCCCGTGGCTATGCGCACGCACTGGCCCGGGGCCAGCGTCATGCCCGGATTCTCGTCCACATGGGGCGCGCCCACGCAGTCCAGATATACGGGATTCTGCTCGGAAGCCCCGAACGCATCGCGCGCGTCCAGCGCATACCCGTCCATGCAGGAGCGGTGTGACAGCGGCCAGTCATGCCCGGCGCGCAGCTGTTCGGCCAGAATGCGCCCTTCGGCCCTGTCCAGCCCGACACGCTCCGTGGGCAACGGCGGGAACGTGCGCAACAGTTCCTCAAAGGCTTCCCTTGCAATGATGGTGAAGAAGTCGTGATGCATGGATCGAGTATGGTGCAGGCACAACAAAAGGGCAAGCCCGGCCATATGCCGAAAGCCCGCCCTTGTGCGTGATTGTCGTGTTTGTTCGCTAGTGGACCGGAGCCGAGGCGTCGGTTTCGAAACCGCGCTGCATGAGCAGGGCCACCTTGCCCTTGAAATCATGCAGGGCTTTGGTCTGGATGCTCTTGAAGACCTGGTCTTCCGTCAGGACCTTGCTCAGCGGCACGGAAAGCGTGCAGACCAGAAAAATCCCCACGGGCTTGCCGTTCACTTCCACGGCCGTAAGGATATTGGAAACGCCCATTTTTTTCTTGAGCGCCATGGGCATATTCGTGCCCTTGAGAAACTTCTTGTTGTAAAACATGTAGCGCAGGGTCGCGTTCTGCATGGAAAGGGGCGTGGTTTCGAATCCCTCGTCCAGGTCCACGCCGTTTTCGCGCGCTTCCTGAATCATGTTGAAGAAATCGTTGGCAATGGATTCCTCATAGCTCTTTTCGGCCAGCGTTTTTTCCATATCGTCGGACATTGTCTGCCTCCTTTGCGTTCGTGGAAGGGGATACATGCCCGGATGCAGGCCGTGCGTCAAGATCGGCACGAAAGCGTCCCCGGAAACGGGCATCGGCATTCCCTTCCGCCATGCGGTGCCGGTCAGGCCGAGTCTCTGCCGAAACAGCCTGATACGTGGTGCAGACAACACGCAAAAGCGAAGCAAAATTGTCGATCTTGCCGTATGCGGCAAGGGCTTCTTCGTGAAGAAGCGAAAGCAGCCTCCCCAGAGTCATTCCCTCGGCTTCGGCCAGACGGCCGAGAATATCCCAAAAGCGCGCCTCCAGACGAATGCTGGTCACCACGCCGTTGATGCGCACGGAACGGGTCTGGGACCGATACTGCTCCACCGGAGCGGAAAGATAGAGTCGGCACATGGTAGGCTCTCCTGTTTCGAAATTCGCGACCCTGCATGCATACCCCGTACAGCCGGGAATTGTCATCCCGCTCCTGAGGACGAAAAAAAAGCGCCCCGCACGAAACAGGGCGCACAACATCATCGAACGGGCCGCTATTTTTCCAGCAGGGCCACAAACTGTTTGAGCCAGGCCGGATGCGCGGGCCATGCCGGAGCGGTAACCAAATTGCCGTCCGTGAGCGCGGCATCAAGCGGGATGTCCGCATACTCGCCGCCGGCAAGCCCGACTTCCGGGGCGCAGGCAGGATAGGCCGAGACCTTGTGCCCCTTGAGCACCCCTGCTGCCGCCAGCAACTGCGGGCCATGACAAATGGCGGCAACGGGCTTGCCCGCCGAATCAAAGGCGCGCACCAGATCGAGCACGGCCTTGTTGAGACGCAGATATTCCGGGGCACGACCTCCCGGCACCAGAAGCCCGTCATACTGCCCGGCATCCACGGAATCAAAATCCGCGTTCAGGGCAAAATTGTGGCCCGGCTTTTCCGTATAGGTCTGATGCCCCTCGAAATCATGAATGGCGGTGGCCACCACATCGCCGGCCTTCTTATCCGGGCAAACCGCATCCACGCCGAAGCCCATGGCCTGCAAGGCCTGGAACGGCACCATCAATTCATAATCTTCCACAAAATCGCCGCAAACTATCAGGATGTTCTTTCCCATGCGTACCTCCAATCGGTTTGTGAACAAAACGCACGGCCATAGACCATGCCCATGGGACGAAGCATACACCAATACCGTCACCCATGGGTAGCATGGGGCTACTACACCCGAAACGTGCCCGGGACCGGGCACGCGGGGGTCAGCTGCGGGTCGCCACGATGATGCCCGTGAGCACGCACGCGCCGCTGAGCACATGCACGAGGGTCACGGGTTCGCCGAGGATCAGGTAGGCCTCGGCCGCGCTGAACACGGGCAGGCTGTAATAGATGAAACCGGCCTTGGCCGGACCGATGGAGGCCACGGCCCTGTTCCAGCAGAAGTAGGCCACCAGCGAGGCCATCAGTCCGATGTACAGCACCGAGCCGACCACGGGCATGGTCATGACGGGCCACGAACTCCCGGCCTGTTCCCAGAGCATCCACGGGGTCAGCATGACCAGCCCGGCCAGAAAGGTGAAGGCCAGAAAACCGTTCTGGCTCATGTCGCGGGGCTTGCGCCGCACCAACAGGCTGTAGACCGCAAAGATGAACGCCGCGGTCAGCATCCACAGGTCGCCGGAAGCAAAGGTGAGCGTACGCAAACGGTTCAGGTCTCCCTGTACCACAAGAAAGACGATGCCGCCGATGGCCAGCATAATGCCCGACACCCGCCGCACGGATACAGGCTCGCCCAGAAATATCCTCGAAAGTACGATCACGAAAACCGGAAAGGTGGTGGATATGAGCGAAAGGTTCAGGGTCACGGTGGTACGCCCGGCCAGATACAACACGGTGTTGAAGACCGTGACCCCCAACAGCGAGGTGAGCAGCAGCACGGGCAGGTTCCTGCGCACCACGGGCCAGTCGCGAAGCAATGCGCCAAGGCCAAGCGGCAACACGGCCAGCGAGGCCACGCTCCAGCGCATGAAGGCCAGCGTTGCGGGCGGCACGCTTTCGGCCATCCCCCGGGCTATGATGAAATTACCGGACCAGATCACCGTGGCCAGCACTGCGCAAACAATGCCCACGACCTTGGCGCGGTTTGTAATCGTATGTCCCATGAGCACTCCTTGCACCGGGTAATACGCCCGGCCGTGAGCAACGTCAAAGCATTGATTTACAGTATGTTACAGCGATTTAAAAAACCATTGCCCAACGCGAGGCCTTCACGCGAAAAAAGGCGGAGACCGGAAATCACCGGCCTCCGCACGAAATCGCCCTGCTGGCCGCATCGTTGCGGCACTGCAACAGAATTAGTAGCGGTAGTGATCCGCCTTGTACGGACCTTCCACGGGAACGCCAATGTAGTCGGCCTGTTCCTGGCTCAGGGTCTCCAGCTTCACGCCGAGCCTTTCCAGATGCAGGCGGGCCACTTCCTCGTCCAGCTTCTTGGAAAGAATCATGACCTTGGGCTCGTAGTCGTTGGCGGCAAGGTCGATCTGGGCCAGCACCTGGTTGGTGAAGGAGTTGGACATGACGAAGCTGGGGTGGCCCGTGGCGCAACCCAGGTTCACCAGACGTCCTTCGGCCAGCACGATGATGGAGTTGCCGGACTCCAGAGTCCACTTGTCCACCTGCGGCTTGATTTCCTGCTTGGAGCACTTGGGATTGTTTTCCAGGTAGGACATTTCGATTTCATTGTCGAAGTGGCCGATGTTGCAGACGATGGCCTCGTCCTTCATGCGTTCCATGTGCTCGCCGGTGACGACCTGATAGTTGCCGGTGCAGGTGACGTAGATGTCGCCCTCTTCCAGCGCCTTGTCCATGGTGGTCACTTCGTAGCCTTCCATGGCGGCCTGCAGCGCGCAGATGGGATCCACTTCCGTGACCAGCACGCGTGCGCCAAAGCCGCGCATGGACTGGGCGCAGCCCTTGCCCACGTCGCCGTAGCCCACGACCACCACGACCTTGCCCGCCACCATCACGTCCGTGGCGCGCTTGATGCCGTCGGCCAGCGATTCACGGCAGCCGTACAGGTTGTCGAACTTGGACTTGGTCACGGAATCGTTGACGTTGATGGCCGGGAACAGCAGCTCGCCGTTGCGCTCCATTTCGTACAGGCGATGAACGCCGGTGGTGGTTTCCTCGGAAACGCCGCGCATGGCCTTGGCAATGGATTGCCACTTGCCCGGATTGTTCTTGGCGGACGCGCCGAGACGGGCCATGACCAAAGCAAATTCCGGATTGTCGTAATGTTTTTCGGCCAGGGACGGATCACGCTCGACCTTGACGCCCTGATGGATAAGCAGGGTGGCGTCGCCGCCGTCGTCCACGATCAGGTCCGGGCCGGAGCCGTCGGGCCAGGTCAGGGCCTGCTCGGTGCACCACCAGTATTCCTCGAGGGTTTCGCCCTTCCAGGCAAAGACCTTGGCGGTTCCGGCCTTGGCAATGGCGGCCGCGGCATGGTCCTGGGTGGAAAAAATATTGCAGGAAGCCCAGCGAATGTCCGCGCCCAACTCATGCAGGGTCTCGATGAGCATGGCGGTCTGGATGGTCATGTGCAGGGAGCCCATGATCTTCATGCCCTTGAGGGGCTTTTCCTTGCCGTACTTGGCACGCAGCTGCATCAGGCCGGGCATTTCGCGCTCGGAAAGCTGCATTTCCTTGCGGCCCCACTCGGCCAGTTCGATGTCCGCAACCTTGTATTCCAATTTCGGGTCCACAGGTTTCACGTTGCTCATGATATCCTCCATAAGGGGGTTTGTGCGTATGTTGATTTTCCGGAAATGCTACAGCCTGACCGCTTCGTACAGGATGACCGCAAGTCCCATGTTAACCTTGTATTCCGTTTGTTCCCGCACCTCGAAACCGGCCTTTTCCAGCCAGCCCCGCATTTCTCGGTTGGCGATGCCGAGCTGGCGATCGCCGTATTCGGTGCGCATGACTTCGTTATCGTGCTTGTCGAACTCGGCCACCACGAGCCGTCCGCCGGTCTTGAGCACGCGCCCTGCCTCGACCAATGCCTCCAGAGGCCGGGCCAGATGGTGCAGCACGAGGCTGACCACCACGCAATCCGCCTCCCAGTCCCGCAGGGGCAGAAAGGAAAGCTCACCGATGCGCAGGCTCACCCGGGCATCTCCGTGAAAACGGTCTTCGGCCAGTTCCAGCATCTTGGGCGAACTGTCCACGCCGATCACCGTGCGGGACTTCTGCGCCATCAGAGCCAGCAATTCGCCGGTGCCGCAACCGAGGTCCGCGGCAACGTCGCATCCCGAAACCCGCGAGACGATCTCGCCGCGCAGGTCCATGCTGCCCAGCACTTCCTTGTTGAGCCTGTCCCAATCGTCGGCAATGGAGTCGAAGAATTGCCGGGTCTGGGCCATGCGCTCGCGGATGACCTTGGCCGCACGGGCAAGGTCCTGGCCGAACACGGCCTCACCTTCCATGACCGGCGCCACGCCATCCAGAAAATTCCGCCCCGGACCGCTGTCGCTGGCACGATAAAAGGCCCACAATCCATCCCGGCGACATTCCACAAGCCCGGAATCCGCCAGAATCTTCAGGTGCCGGGAAATGCGCGACTGTCCCATCTCCATGAGCTGTACTATTTCGCCCACGTTCAATTCGAACCGGAGCAGTACATTCACCAACCGGGCCCGCGTCTCATCGGCCAATGCTTTGCAATATTTCAGTATTTCCATGGCTCTCTGCGTATATCAATATATCTTGATATGATTCCAAGAGCCGTTCTACAGCAAGGTCGCGGCCCGGTCAAGCCACACAATGCCACCATATGTGATATTTTGCCTCATCCTATGGCATAAAGGGATTATTTATGAAATAGTATAAATAAAAGAAACCGCGGCCTTGAACCGGCAACGCAATTCCTCATTCACAAGGAGGTCGGGCATGTTTTCCAAGATCATTCTGGCGGCCACACCCAAGCCCAGCACCAAGCACGCAACAGACACAGCCCTTGCCCTGGCCCGACGGCACAACGCCCAGCTCATCATCTACCACGCCTGCGAGCTGCCCGACGTCCATTGGGGTGCGCAAAGCTCGATAACCTGCCCCGAACTTGTGGGCGACACCAGAAAGGCCATTGCCGAGCACTTCGGCACACGGCTCGATGGCATTGACCACCGCATCCACGTTGTCTGCCGAATGCCTGCGGACGATCTGGCCTCACTGGCCACCAAGGAAGGCGCCGACCTCATCGTCATGGGACCGCACTCCGACGGCAAGACCTGCCCGGTGCCACGAATGTGGGGTCTGGTGGACACCAACATAGCCCGCGTGAGCATGCAGACCGTGGTGCCCGTGCTGGTGGTCTCGCGGCCTTCCCCCCTGCTGGAACGCGATCCCAAGAACATCGTCATGTGCACGGACCTGAGCACGCCATCCGAAAGCGCGCTGTGCCATGCGGCAAACATGGCCCGCAGTTTCGGGGCGACGCTGAGCATCTTCCATGTGCTGGATACCGGCCTTGCCTACCCTTCGCCCAAGTACTACGTGCAGGACATGCAGGTCTTCATCGACGAAGCCATTGCGCGCATGAAGCGCAAGTATGCCCACATCCTGAACGGCGTGGAACACAAGTATGAGGCGTGGGAGGGTGTACCCTACTGCGAAATCCTCAAGTACGCCCGCTGGCGCGAAGCGGACATGCTGGTTCTGGCGCGCCACTCCTCGGCCAAGGACTCGCATCAGGCGCTCATCGGCTCCACGGTGGTGCAGGTGGCGCTCTCACCCAGCAGCCCGACCCTGATTGTGAACTACCGGGCCAAGCCCTGCGCCTGACCCGGCGGCCCGCCACCCGGCAGACTGACCACAAAACCGGATCGCGCAGCCCTCAAGAATAGTTCATGGCACGGCGAAAACGGGCACGGCCACGCGCCTCAAAAACGCGAAGCCTGCTCCTCTTTGCCTTTGCTGCGCGCAAACCTCTGCCAGCAGCCCGATGGTCCGTGATGCGGACTTGCGCCCCGGCGGCCATATACTATAAGAAGGGCCCACGGAGAACGCATGGCTTACCGACCCAACAAAGGAAACAAACGCAAGGCCCCGGTAAAACGGATTGGCTCCCAACTGATGCCGTTGCTGGAAAAATTCGACACCGGCGACAACATGCGGATGGTGCGTCTGTGGCGTGCGTGGGACGAACTCATGGGAGACATGGCCGACATGGCCCGCCCTCTCGGACACCGGGGCAACAAGCTCATTCTGGCCGCGCACGATCCCGTGGTGGTTCAGGAAGCCCATTACCTCGCTCCGCTCATCCTTGAAATAGTAAACCGCTTTTTTGGCGAAGAAGTCTTTGACAAAGTACTGTTTGAACTGCTAAACGGCAGGGTTCCATTGGGTCGGCACAAGGCGGCAAAGAAGCCACTCGCCCCAATGAAACGCAAGAAACCCGGCGTGTTAGGCACGCTGAACAGTACGATCGACCCGGATTCTGCCGTGGGAAAATGTTACCGGGCCTATCAGCAAATTTTTGAAGAAGAATGAATATACGGCCGCTTGCGGTCGTCAGGAGAAGCATCATGAGTGAAGACGTCAAGGAAATTTCCTTTGAAGAGTTGGGCCTGACCAAGGCTCTGGACAAAATGACCGCCAAGGAACTGCGCGCCCTGTGCATGGCCAAACTGCCCATGATCACCGGTGCCTCTTCCAAGAGCAAGGACGAGCTGGTCGAGACCATCAAGGACCTCTTCGGCATGAACGACGAAGACGGCAAAGTCTCCCCCTACAAGGACCAGATCTTCTCCATCAAGCGTCAGATCCGCGAACTGCGCGTGAAGAAGGAATCCATCACCGAACGCGCCGACCGCGAATACCTGCGCCGCAAGATCAACAAGCTGAAAAAGCGTACCCGCCGCCTGGCGAACGCCGTATAAAAAAATTGCCGAAAGAGGTTGACAACCCACTGGGTAAACTATAAATCAACCTCTCGCTGTTGGGCTGTCGTTCAATTGGCAGGACGGCGGATTCTGGTTCCGTTAATCAAGGTTCGAGTCCTTGCAGCCCAGCCAAATTTGCTTTTTGAAATAGTGTCCCCATCGTCTAGCCTGGCCCAGGACGACGGCCTTTCACGCCGTTAACAGGGGTTCAAATCCCCTTGGGGACGCCATCGAAAGTTCAGAGCAGTCGCTTCATGCGGCTGCTCTTTTTCGTGGTCAATCATTCTGTCCCTGTTCTTTTCAACAGGTAATTTTTGTCTCAATGGCAATCCGCCACTGACAACACCGGAGACAGTTGGCCAATTACACCTTTTTAGCGTTGAAATAATCTTCTGATCGTCCATCAGCTTTCTTCAAAAAGGAAAAAAACGGCCCTTTCGCCCCTGAACAACCGCGCCATTCATCCGCATAACCATCTTGCCGAGAACAAAAACGCACCCCCCTCACGAAAAGACTTGCCACGCTCGAAAAAATGTGCAAAATACGCTTCTCCCGACGAGGCAAACCGGCAAGCAAAGGGTTCAGGCACCCGCCGAAATGCCAGTCGATTCATGCGTCCCCATCGTCTAGCCTGGCCCAGGACGACGGCCTTTCACGCCGTTAACAGGGGTTCAAATCCCCTTGGGGACGCC